>CAMLIY010000344.1 GCA_946480125.1 uncultured Asticcacaulis sp. | reverse complement strand
ATCAACCAGCTTGAGATGTGGCAGGCCGAGACCTTCGATCCCAAGCAGATCGATTGGGAGCTGGGGCTGGCCGAACAGACAGGCATGACCACCCTGCGCGTTTTCCTGCATGACATGCTGTGGACGGCCGACGCCAAGGGCTACAAGTCGCGCATCGATACCTTCTTAGAACTCGCTGACAAGCATCATATCAAGGTGCTGTTTGTGCTGTTCGACTCCTGCTGGGACCCAAATCCGCAACTTGGCCCGCAGCACGCGCCCATCCCGGGCCTGCATAATTCTGGCTGGGTGCAGAGCCCTGGCCAGAAGGGGCTGGAAGACACGGCGGGTTATCCCAAACTCGAAGCCTATGTGGAAGGTGTCATTGGTGCATACAGGGACGATCCGCGTGTACTGGGCTGGGATGTGTGGAATGAGCCACACGAAGGCGAAAGCGACAGCATCCATCAGGCGGCGAAGGTCGGTCTGGTGGCTAATCTGTTACCGCAGGTCTTCGCCTGGGCACGCGCCGCTGAACCGTCACAGCCCTTGACCAGCGCACCTTATGATGGCGGCGACTGGTCACCGAAAGGATTGGCGGCGCTTGCCCTAGTCCAGCGCATCCAGCTCGAACAATCGGATGTCATTAGTTTCCATGATTACGGCTGGCCGGAGAATTTCGAAGGCCGCATCACCCAACTCGAAAGCTATGGCCGGCCCATTCTGTGTACGGAATATATGGCGCGCGGCGCCGGCTCGACCATTGATGGCGATCTGCCCATCGCCAAAGCGCATCATGTCTCGATGTATAATTGGGGCTTTGTCGACGGCAAGACACAGACACGTTTCCCGTGGGATTCCGCCCAGCATCCCTATACCGACCGGGAGCCGACGGTGTGGTTCCACGACCTGTTCCACAAGGACGGCACGCCCTATCGCCAGCGCGAGATCGACATCATTCGCACCCTGACCAAGGAACGTAATGCCGGATCATGATGTCTGGATCAGCGTCCGCAATTCAGCAATGACCTTACGGTAACTGTCGCGCTTGAAATGAACCACGCGATCGATGATCGTATCGAGATCGCACCATTCCCAACGCGAAAATTCCTGCTCGCCATGGGTTTTCAGATCGATTTCCGAATCCTGGCCGGTGAAACGATAAGCGAACCAGATCTGCTTCTGGCCTTTGAAATTCTTGCCGATCCGCTTGTTGGCCAGCACTTCCGGCGGGAAGTCATAAACGATCCAGTCCTTCGTGCGGCCGATAGGTTCAACCGAGCGGATGCCGGTTTCCTCGTAAAGCTCGCGCAGGGCGGCGGCTTCCAGTTCTTCGCCGTCATCGACGCCGCCTTGCGGAAACTGCCAGGCGTGATCACCGCTGACCCCGAAGCGGTGGCCGATCCACACCTTGCCTTCGCTATTGAAGATGACAAGCCCGACATTGGGACGATAGCCCTCCGGGCCTTTTACAGTCGTGGTCATTGGTGCGCCATCGCCGAAGCCGGCGCGAGCTGAATGCCCTTTGCGTCCAGACCTTGCGTCCATTTGAGCGCCACGGCCAGCGTAACAGGGTAGGCAAAACCAGTGCCGAGCGCCGATCCGCGGCTTTTGGCGGTGGCTTCCAGGCCGTTCAGCTGGGCATAGATGGCCGTAGAATTGATCTGATTATCGATAATGCGGTCCGCCGAGGCGCGGCCCCAGGCGCCTTGCAGCCCACGCGCCTGACCATCATCGACAAAGCTGACGCCGCGTGTCTTGAGGTTTTGCAGGAAGACCGTCGATCCCGCCTTATCCTTGAAGAAGGCGCCGCCCTGATAGTTGGAGACAGCGAAATAGCCAGTTGCGCGGGAGAGCGCCCAGTTCAGGTGGCCAATCAGGTCGTCGGTGCGGGCATTGGCCAGCAGGGTCTGCGGGCCGGGATCGTTATCGGGATAGTTGGTCGGCTGCATCGGCACCTCGATCATCACCTCATGGCCGCTGGCGCGGGCCAGATCGATCCAGCCTTGCAGACCAGAGACATAGGGAACAAAGGACAGCGTCACCTGCGGCGGCAATTGGTCGATGGCTTGCTTGGTCGTGGCCGGGTTGAGGCCGAGGCCGCCGACGACAAGCGCCACCATCGGCCGGCCATCACCCTTGAACGGGCGGGCATAGGCCGAGGCCGGTGTCTGGCCATTTGGCGCGATTATCGGCAGCGGGCCATTATCCGTGGTCTGGACAAGGCCGGAGATCGGCGCCTTGGGCAGGGGGGAGGTGGTAAATTTCGGTGCGGGCGTCGCGGTGGCGTCATCACCCGGCATGGTGATCACTGCCGTGCCCTGGATCGGGGGTGCGTTTGGATCGGTGAAGCTATCGGCGCTGGCGTCACCAAACATGCCAAGACTATCAAGCGTGAAGGCCTGCATGCCGGCTTGACCATCAGCCGCGGCGGCGTGAGCGGCGGCGGGGGCCGGCTTGTTCCTGGCGAGATTGATACGAATGGAAGGGGAGGCGGCATCTGGGTCGCCCGCCAGGTTCAGGAAGGCAAAGGCGGCGATGGCAAAAACGGCCAGGGCCGATACGGGCGCGACATAGGGCTTTTTAAACGTCTCAAGCACGCGCCCCGTCCATATTTTGGGCAATTCGCTCAGGTGCGGACGGGCACCGCGCGGCGGATCGAACCGCGGCCGGCCGGGCAGGTCTGAAGAGGGCTTAGGTTTGGCGAACATGATCTGTCTGAACTGGGGAAGAGACAGTCATGAGTGTGACGGATTAGGGTTAACAAACCCTAACAGAAGCTAAATTTGCGTGAGAGGAACGGTGTCTTTAATCGACCGGGCAAAGACACCGTGTCCCAGCCTATCTTGCCTTTTGGGCCACGAAGCGGATAGCTTCGCCGCTACCGGGGGCCATGCGCAGGGTGAGTGTATCCCCGGCGGTCACCGTCTTTTCCTCTATGACGATATCGAAGCGGGCATCGCCGGTCATGCCGGCATTGGGGCCATCACGATAGATCTGCGCCCTATAGCTGCGGCCGGCCTCCAGGAAGCTCAGCGGGACGTCAACGCTGCGCGCATTTTCATCGGTCACGCTGCCGAGATACCAGTTATCGGAGTGGCGATCCTTTCGTACGATGGTAGCGAAATCACCGGGCTCTCCATTGAGCGCGATCGATTGCTCCCAGTCGGTCGGGACATCCTTGATGAACTGGAAGGGCTTCGGATATTTGGCGTAGTTTTCCGGCAAATCGGCCGCCATCTGGATCGGCGAATAGAGCACGACATAGAGCGCCAGTTGCTTGGCCTGGGTCGAAGGGATCGGCTTGCCCTGCCCTTGCAGGGAAAGGACGCCCGGCGTGAAATCCATCGGGCCGGACAGCATGCGGGTGAAGACGAGGTTGGCCTCGTGTTCCGGCGGATTCTGCGGTCATGCGGGTCCAGATGTTTATACGGGGTAAGGTCATTGACGCCCAAGCTT
>CAMLIY010000343.1 GCA_946480125.1 uncultured Asticcacaulis sp. | reverse complement strand
AACTTGAACATTGATTATCGGAAGGGATGGACTGGGTACATCGCGAACAGTCTGTCATTTTACCTTAGGGCATGTGCTAATGAAAGACTTTGTTATATCGCGAACCATAGATTCTCAGCTCGCTTGGCTAGAATTCGGCATACTTGCCACAACGTTGGTTGCATTCTAGAAATAGTCTATCCAACCACACAACACATCTTTATTTTTCATCCGTTTTGCTGCCTCGTTGTGGCGTGGTTTTTCGTGAGAGTCCTGATCTGGTCGCTTTGACATAAATTGTAGGGGACGAGCGATAGGCCTTTGCAGAGAAAAACGAGGTCGACGCGCTACATTTGTCCCCTATTACCGCCGTCGACGTGACATTTGTACCGACACCCATTCGTGACAAATCGGCATCAAGAGTCAGTTAGAGCCGAGCGGCCACTGGTGATCGAAGAACACGTCATTTGTCGGTCACGAAATCTTGGATTCTGTCGGGCCGGTTAATCTCCGTCAAATCTCGTATTGTCCGCTTACGGTGATTTCGCCAGATGCGGGAACTCGTAGCGGCTGCCAAGTCCCATTTGCCGAATTCATCGTCACGAAGCCCGCGACCCGAGATCCTGTCGATATGACCAAATACACGGGTCCTACAATACCAATTGCCCCTGGACCGGAGAGTGACGCCGGGATCATCAATGTCATGCCATTATTTTTTGAAGTAAAAGGCAACATCATCTGAAGTTGTCCCGTCGCTCCCAAATTTGCACTCCAGGCGACGTCGACCTGAAACATGACTCGACCTTTAGCGCGCTGGTATGAGCCGTAGACTGCATTCGTCATGAATGATCCCGCCACGGATTTTCCCGATAATATCGGTGTATATGTATTAGAAGCGGCGCCTTCAAGCACTGCCACGGTCCAGTTTGCAGCCTTTCCACTGGAAAGTCTGGCTTTGAACGACGCCGGTGCATCCGGGCTTACCATTGCCGTAATAGTTTCGGCATTCGTTCCATCAACATTCATTACGCGCAGTTGGGCGCCGTCGTAAATCCCCTCCATCGTCTGTGGCGTGATCGTGCGCAACCCCGCTGCACAACCGGCAATCACATAGGTTTGGCCGTTCTGGTGATAGTTGCCTTGCAACTCCCAATTGCTGGTATTCGCCGGATCGACAAATGGTCCCGATGTCTTGCCATTATCGGCAACCGCCTTGCTATTGCCGCTCACGTCAATACCACTCACAAGCGCGCCTGGTCCGAAGTCGACTTCGAGCGCATTTTTTTTATATTGGTAAAACACATTTGCTGTGATTCGTCCGCCTTGAGCCGCCTGAATTGAGATGCTTGAAATTCCATCTCCGATGAGATTTCCGGAGACGTCCAATCCCATTGTTTGGCCAGTATACCCACCAGATACTTTTTCCTTTGCGATCCTGATCGGATACGAGCTTGCCCCCTCCATTTCATTGTTGAGGATGGAAAGCCCGGCGACGCCAGCGGCGTAAATCTGGATACTGGCTGCGTTAAAGTTATTCCCAATGACAAGGTGAGCCCCACCGCCGTCGTCCCTCAGTCCGTATCCCGACTTTCCATTTAACTGATTCTCCTTAATCGTTATTCGATTCGTGAACCCTTTTTTTGCGCCTGCCGTGTGTTCAGGGCCATTCACCAACCAAATGCCCGCATCGTGCCAACCAGCAAATTGGTTTCGCGTAATATCGGCTATTTCCGTCTGATCAAAAATTACGCCATAGCCCCATCCGGAAAATTGCACATTACGGACGCTGATATACGATCCTCCCACGTCAACGTATCCTCCCCCAGCGTTTGCCTTGTTCGTGTTAAAGATAGCAATATCCCGCACTGTGACATATTTCGAAGTCGAACTATTGATTGGCGACACCGTCTTTAGGCCGTCACCCATATGCGTAAAGTGCAATCGCGAGGCCATGATGCCGTCACCGTCAACGATGACATTCGAAGGGATGATGAGCGCCGCCGATGCCAGGCAGGTGCCCTGTATGTGGAGCCGCCCGCCCGGCGACAGGCTGTTCAACGCGGCCTGCAGCCTAACGGTGTCGTCCGTCGTGTCGTCGCATTTGGCGCCGAAATCCTGTGGGGTTACCGCAGCACCGACAAGCCTGTTGCTGGGCCCAGACATGTTCGTCCCGTCCTTTGAGGGCAAAGCCTTCTGTAGCCCGATCGCACCGGCGCCGAGCGATACGCCAGCTAGCAAGTAAATGATGAAATATCGGATTTTTTCCATACGGGAAAATAGCTGACAAAATTGAAGTTGATGCAGTGACAGCGCCGCCGGGGCCGCACGATGTGTCACGCGAGCCGCCATTGTAGTGCAGCACTGCGGGCAACTGGTAGCCCGCCCTCCCCCGCTCAGAACGTCCCGAGCAACCCCAGCCCCACCGTGTTCTGGTAATAGTTATAGTCGATCAGGCTCTGCCCATAACCCGAGAACAGGTGCGCATACCCCTTGATATGCCCCGCCAGCGGAAACGCCCAGCTGAGCTGGACAGCACCACGCTCGGTGAAAAAATTGCGCCGCAATAAGGCCGAGTAATCGTTGCCGTTGCTGCGGTAGGTCACGACGACATCGCCGCGCCCCATGTAATCGACGATGTCGCGGTTGTCGTCGTTGGCGGCCGCCTCGTTGATGCGTTTCCAGACCCGCCCCAGTACGGTCCACCCCGCCCGCTCCAGTCCGACCTGCGCATAGACGCGGTTCCAGCTGCGCGACAATGTCGAGGTCTGGCCGTTCGACTGGTGCACCAGACCGAGATTAAGAAACCGTGCATTCATCCCGAATACACTGAAATGCAGTGGAGTGACGGCCATCAGCTCGGGTTGATAGTTCGTCTCGCGGAAGGGGCTGGACGCCTCGTGATTGCCGGCTTGCCAGAAGCTGTTCTGCGTATAGCCGAACCACAGATCGACGGGCTTGGCGAAAGCGCTTTCGACGAGCTTCATCTTGAATCCCAGCTGGAACACCAGTTCCGAGTGCGCCAGGTCGCTCGTCAGGTCGGCGATGCGGCGGAACGGCCGGTAGGGTTCGTTGTTGGGATGCGCGGTGCGGGTGAACATCAGGTAGTTCACCTGATGCGGACGGAAGTTGAAGACGCCACGCTTGTGTTCCTGGTCCAGTTCCCAATGATCGGCCAGACTGAATTGCCGCACCATGTCGGGCGAGGCGTCGACCGCCGCTGGAACGGGCGGCGCGTCAACGACCCGGGCATTGACCGCGTCCGCATTCTGGGTCGGCGGTGCCGGCGTCGGCGCTAGCGTGACGCCGGCCAGCCGGTCATAGCACGCCAGGCGCTGGGCAGCATCGGTCACGCGCGCGCAATCGGCCAGACCCGGATCGGTCTGCTGAGCCATGGCCGGATGTATTGCGAGGAAGGCAAGCAGGAAGAAGAGGCGGTGATTTCTTGCGGGCATCGGCATCGT
>CAMLIY010000342.1 GCA_946480125.1 uncultured Asticcacaulis sp. | reverse complement strand
GATGCCGGCGACGATGCCGGGCAAAGACCCGTTGGCGACGAACTGCGATGGATCAGCCGTATACAAAAGGCCGGAGAATCCCGCATCGCGCTCGGCCTCCATGACCTGACGCATGTAATCATGATCGGCACCAAAGGCACCATATTCGTTTTCGATCTGGGTCAGGATGATCGGCCCGCCATTATCGATCAGCAGCGGCACCAGTTCCTGGCCCAGACGCTTGAACCATGCTTTCATTGGTCCGACAAATTTGGGATCGCTGGTGCGGGCGATACCGCTTTCTTCCGGGAACAGCCAGGCGGGCAGGCCGCCACCGTCCCATTCGGCGCAGACATAAGGGCCAGGCCGCAGGTTCACCCACAGTCCCTCTTCCTGAGCCAGCCTGATATAGGCCGCAACATCGAGATTGCCGCTGAAATCATAGACACCCGGCGATGTTTCATGAGCATTCCAGAAGACATAGGTGGTCAGGGTATTGAGCCCCAGGGATTTCAGCTTGCGCAGGCGATCGCGCCAGTATTCGCGGGGAATGCGCGGATAGTGCATTTCGCCCGCCAGGATCTGGAACGGCTTGCCATCGAGCATGAACTGGTCATTCGCCACCGTAAAACGCGACGCGGTCTTTGCGCCGGCCGCACCGGACAGGGCAATCACGGCGCCGACGCCGCCCACCGATGTCAGGAAATTCCGGCGCGTCTGCTTCATCTGGCTCATTCGTTCCTCCTGGGTCAGGCCGCGCACTCATAAATACGCCCGACACTCACATTTAGTGCGATTAATTTATTCGCCGCCTGGAAGGAATCTTCAGAAAGCGCAACCTGACATACTGAGAAATGCGTAACTTCCACAGATGACAGGCCATTCCATAAGCGGCCGCGCCTATGAATTATCACACAATAAAAATACAGCAATTATAAAATATGATTTATTATCAGATTATCGCGCTTCGCCTTCGGCCTCACGCCGCTTTTGCGACCGGCGGGTGTCTTCCAGCGCCAGACGCACCAGAGTCTCCATTGACCAGCGCGCGGCCCGGCCGTCCCCTGCCTCGATGGCCTCAAAGACGCGCGCATGATCCTGCCAACTGCTGCGCGAATCCTTGGGGTCCGTCGATTTCAGACGGGTAGACCAGGCAATGGCCGCGGCAATCGAACTGTTGAGCGAGATCAAAACCTCGTTGCGGGTGGCAATCAGCAAAGTCTTGTGAAAATCGATGTCCGCCAAACGGCCGGTCTCGGTGGCCAGGGTCTCCACGCGCATCACCTCCAGCGCGTGACGCATACGCTCGACCTCTTCCGCCGTGCGGCGTTCGGCCGCCAGTTCCGCCGCCGCCGGTTCATTGATCAGGCGCAGTTCAAACAGGCCGTGGATAAAGTCCTCCGTCGGCGTGGTTTCGAACATCCAGCCCATAACTTCCGGATCGAGCAGGTTCCAGTTCGTACGTTCGCGCACGCGCGTGCCGCGCTTGGGCCGGCTATCGACAAAGCCCTTGGCGGCCAGAATTTTCAAGGCTTCGCGGTAAGGCGTGCGGGAAATATTCAGCGCCTCGCTGGAATCGAGTTGGAATGGCAGGGCATCCCCCGGCCTGTAGACACCGTTCAGGATATCGACGGCCAGCCGATGGGCCAGGGTGCCATGCAGGCGCCCATGAGAGACCGCTTCCTCATAGGTCGTATCGCCAGCCCCCTCCTGTTCGGGACCATTTCCGTTCTCAATCATGCTTCATACCGCTCCCATGCCCCTGCTTTATGAGCGAGGCCGCCTTCCGGCGCAAGACGGTAGTCACGACCGAGCCGTCACAATAAAGGTGGTCACCGACAAGGGCGGCGCCAAAAGTCCCTCTGTCCCGCCGGCCAATACCGCCCGATGCGTCTGGTCCGTCACAATCCTGGTGACGCGATAACCCGCTTTCAGACCGGGGAAGTCTATATCCAGGCGGCGCTCATAAAGCCCCGGATTGACATGGACAACCACGAACGACTGGCCATCCGGTCGGACCGCCACAACCGTATCCGTATCATCCACCGGCAGGAACCGATCCCCCGGCCGGATATAGCGGGAGAAGTTGGCCATGGCGCCGTATTTCGAGGTAATATTGATCTTCGGGTCTGTCGGATGGGTATAATCCATCTTGATCAGCCCCCAGTTCGATCCCTCGCCCGGCTCCATCGTTTCGCGCTCAACCGCCTGCCACAGCACCCATGCCACTGGCTGCATACGGTTGATATCGCTGACGATCTGCTCGCCCAGAGCAATGGCCGGGCGCATATCGTCGAAATCCTGCGTCACATTGGGCGGCGACAGATCCACCTCCGACATCCACAGGCGCTTGCCGGTCATCCGCGCGATATCGCGCACCGCCGTCTTGCCGGTCGTGTTATAGCTGTGCGCATTGATCTGATCGATCGTGGCCCTGGCTGCATCGTCCAGCCCCGCCCAGTCCTGCACAAAGGTTTGCGCATTGGTCTCGTCAATGCCGGAAATTTGGGTGTCCGATTTCTGCGCGCGCAAGGCTTTGCGGACCGCCTTCAAGATCAGCGACTGCCGGGCCGGCGACCAATGCGCCCCCTCCTGCGTATTGGCGGCATACCAGTAGGGCGTATTGGGCTCGTTGACCGGCGACAGGGTGCGGAAATGGATATGGTGCCGCTTTTCCAGTTCCAGCGTCACCCGGACCAGATAGTCGGCGAATTTATCTTCGTAACCCGGTCGCAGATTGTCATCAAGGCCGCTGGCATTGCCGGAAACCCGCCCGCTTACCGTCATGAAGTAAGGCGGCGAATTGGAAAATGCCTCGAAGATTTGCTCCCGTGCCGGCAACCGCACCCGGATGGCATCCAGCCACCAACGCTGCCCCGCATCCGCCGACCAGTCCCACTGCGACGCCTCATCGGGATTCCACCAGTCCATACCGGTGGCACCGGCCGGCCGGCGCCAGAAGCCTGGAATATCGGCCCCCTGCCGCAGATAGGGTTCCGTTTCTGGCGCATTGCCACCGCCGATATTATAACGGGCAATATTGAAATTCAGCCCGTCGGGCCCGTAAAGCAAATCCGCCAGTTGCTCTCGCTGCGCCGGCGGCAGCTTCCCCGTCACATTGGCAAACCACGCCAGGGCCGTGCCCCAGCCCTCAAAGGGCTTGCCGGGTTCGGTCCAGCGCGGAACGATGCTGACCGTCACGGCCTGGCTTGTTACTGAAGGCGCGGCCGCAACGGCCGGTAACGGACCAAGCATCGCGACAAGCAGGCTGGCCAGTCCATATACCCAGCCCTTAACTTCGCTCCTGATCCCGCGAGGCATACGCCCTCCTTCCATGGCACGGTCGGATACTTTAGTGAGGAAAAAAGCCGTGTACAGCCTCGCTTAGCCAACAAGGGGTGGTCGGTCAGGCAAGACAGTACACAGCAATGACCCAGCGACAGCGGTCGAGTTAAGAAGGGACCAGGG
>CAMLIY010000341.1 GCA_946480125.1 uncultured Asticcacaulis sp. | reverse complement strand
GCTGGGCAATGGCGCGGTTGAGGCCGCCGCCAATCCGCTGATCGCCACCCTGTTCGCGCACGACAAATCGAAATGGCTCAATCGCCTGCACGCCGCCTGGCCGGGCGGCATGATCCTCGGCGGCCTGCTGGCCATGGGACTGGACAGCCTCGGCGGCTTCGACTGGAGAATGAAGGTTGGCCTGATGATCATTCCGGTACTGGTCTATACAGTGCTGCTGATCGGCCGTAAATTTCCGGTGTCCGAGCGCGTGGCGTCGGGCGTTTCCTATCGCACCATGCTGGGTGAGGCGGGGTTCATCTCGGCCTTTATCCTGGCGGCGCTTATCATGCTCGAAGTCGGTCGCGTCTTTGGTATGCCGCCGGTGGCCTCGTTCGGTGTGGCGGTGGTGCTGGCCCTGATCTATGCCTTTTTCGCCCGCTCACCGGGACGCCCGCTGTTCATCCTGCTGGTGCTGGTAATGATGCCGCTGGCGGTCACCGAACTGTCGACCGACAGCTGGATTTCCTCGCTGATGACGCCGGAAATGAACAAGCTCGGCCTCGCCGCCGGATGGGTGCTGATCTATACCTCGGCGCTGGTTTTTGTGATCCGCATCTTCGCCGGCACCCTGATCAAATGGCTTAATCCGCTGGGTGTGCTGGCCATGGCTTCGGCGCTTGCGGCAGCGGGCCTTTTCCTGATGTCGGGCGCAACGGGTATGGCCATCCTGGCCGCCGCCACCTTCTACGGCATTGGCAAGAGCTTCTTCTGGGGCACGGCGCTCGGCGTCGCCTCGGAGCAGTTCCCCAAGGGCGGCGCGGTGACGCTGAACATGCTGGCCGGCGGTGGCATGCTGGCGGCGGGCATTGTCGGCTCGGTTCTGCTGGGGGCGGCGCAGGATAACTCGACCCGTGACGGTCTGAAACGGCATGACGCCACGCACCAGACGACGCTTTCCGAACAATACCTGACCGAAAAGGTCAGCGTGTTCGGCCGCTACACCGCGCTCGATGAGGCGAAGGTGGCTGTGGCCTCCGATGCCGACAAGGCGGTGCTGGAGGGGCTTTCCGGCAGCGCCAAGAAAGACGCCCTGAAAGAGGTGGCCCTGCTGCCGGTCATCACCTGCCTGATCTTCCTGGGTTTGATCCTGTGGTTCCGGCGCAAGGGCGGCTATAAACCGGTCATGATTGGCGACCACTAACAATTTGAGACGATATGACAAAGCTAAGACTAGGTATGGTGGGCGGTGGTCCGGGCGCTTTTATTGGCCCGGTTCACGGAATCGCGGCGCGGCTGGACGACCGTTTTGTGTTGTCCGCCGGCGCCTTCAGCCGTGATGCGGAAAAGAACCGGCTGGCGGGTGAGGGCTATGGCCTGTCGCCGGACCGCGTTTACCCGTCATGGCAGGACATGCTGACGGCGGAGAAAGACCATCTCGACCTGATCGCCATCGTGACGCCCAACGACACGCATTTCCCGATCGCCAGAGCGGCGCTGGAAGCCGGTTTCAATGTGCTGTGTGACAAGCCGGCGACGCTGAATCTCGACGAAGCGCTGGCCCTGCGCGAGGTGGTGCGGGCCAGCGGCAAGGTTTATGGCCTGACCTATACCTATAGCGGCTATCCGCTGGTGCGTGAGGCACGGAAGCTGGTCGCGGATGGTCGGATTGGCCGCGTCCGTAAGATCGTCGTCGAATATAGCCAGGGCTGGCTGTCGCAGGAAGTCCACAACAAACAGGCCGATTGGCGGGCCGATCCGGCGCAATCGGGCCTTGGCGGTTGCATCGCCGACATCGGCGTTCATGCCTTTCACTTAAGCGAATTTGTCAGCGGCGCGAAGGTCGAAAGCCTCTGCGCGGATCTTGGCATTGTGGTGCCGGGCCGTACGCTCGATGACGATTGCAATGTACTGCTGCACTATGAAAACGGAGTGCGCGGTGTGCTGGTATCGTCGCAGATCGCGGCGGGTGACCGTAATGGTCTCCGCCTGCGCGTTTACGGTGAAACCGGCGGCCTCGACTGGTCGCAGGAACAGCCTAATACCCTGACGATAAACGGACATGACGCGCCGACGCAAATCCTGCACGCCGGCACGCCTTACCTGACCTATGGCGCGCGGATACCGGCCGGTCATCCGGAAGGCTATCTTGAAGCCTTCGCTACGCTTTACCGCGATTTCGCGGACCAGATATCAACAGGTGCGCCGTCACTGGTGCCTGGCATAGAGGACGGCGTGCGCGGCATGGCGTTCGTTGAGACGGCGGTAAAATCGAGCCGCAATAAAAACTGGGAGCAACTTCTGTGAAAACCCTCAAAGGTCCCGGTATTTTCCTGGCGCAATTCTTAGGCGATAAGGCGCCTTTCAATAAGCTTGAGACCATGGCGCAATGGGCGTCGGGCCTTGGCTATAAAGGCCTGCAAATCCCGACATCCAGCCCGGCTTTTTTCGACCTCGAAACATGCGCGCAGAGCCAGACCTATGCCGATGACATCACCGGGATGCTGGCGCAATATGGTCTGGTCGTCACCGAGCTTTCGACGCATCTGCAAGGCCAGTTGGTCGCCGTCCATCCGGCCTATGATACCCTGTTTGACGGTTTCGCGCCTCAAAGCCTGCATGGCAAGCCGAAGGCGCGTCAGGCGTGGGCTGTCGAACAGGTCAAGCTGGGGGCCAAGGCCTCGCAACGGCTGGGCCTCAAGGCGCACGCCACTTTTTCCGGTGCGCTCGCCTGGCCTTATATCTATCCGTGGCCGCAGCGCCCGGCCGGTCTGGTTGAGGAAGCCTTCGCCGAGCTTGGCCGGCGCTGGCTGCCGATCCTCAATGCCTTCGAGGACGCCGGCGTCGATTGCTGTTATGAGATCCATCCCGGCGAAGACCTGCACGATGGCGTCACTTTCGAGCGCTTCCTTGATGAGGTCGGCGGTCACGCGCGCGCCAATATCCTGTTCGATCCCAGCCATTTCGTGCTGCAACAGCTCGACTATCTCAGCTATATCGACATCTACCACGACCGCATCAAGATGTTCCACGTCAAGGATGCCGAGTTCAATCCGAATGGCCGGTCGGGCGTCTATGGCGGATATCAGTCCTGGGTCGATCGGCCGGGGCGCTTCCGGTCTCTGGGTGATGGCCAGGTCGATTTCAAGGGCATTTTCTCCAAGCTGGCCCAGTATGATTACGATGGCTGGGCGGTGCTGGAATGGGAATGCTGCCTCAAGCATCCGGAAGATGGCGCCCGCGAAGGCGCGCCTTTCATCCGTGATCATATTATTCGTGTCACCGAAAAAGCCTTTGACGACTTCGCCGGCAGCGGCGTATCCAAAGAGTCATTACGCAATTTAATGGGAATAACACCTCACTGATGGTCTGCAAATGCACGCTTTTCTGCGCTTCGCTGCTCACGTACTTAAGTACGCTCTGCGGCGATGCTCGAAAATCATCCATTTTCGCCACATCATTGAGGGTTATTGGGAAATAATAT
>CAMLIY010000340.1 GCA_946480125.1 uncultured Asticcacaulis sp. | reverse complement strand
CGCCCTTGACGGCCTGCCACGAGACACCGCCATCATGGCTGACATAGAGGCCGGATTTCGCATTCACGCCCGCATAAAGGGTCGGCGTCGCAGCGCCATCCTGGCCCGACGCCGGATCGAACAGCACGAAGCTGATATATTTTTCCGGAAACGAAGACACATTGCTCCAGCTTTTGCCGCCGTCATCGCTTTTCAGCAGGCCGTTCGTCGTCGTGCCGAGGAACAGGATATCGCCCTTGTGCGGATCGACCTGCAAGCGCTCGCCGGTGTTGCGCCCATCCTCATTGCCGCCCAGCTTCACCGGCAGAGCGGTTTTCGCCCAGGTCTGACCCCGGTCGCTCGAACGCCAGACCGCGCCATTGCCCGCCCACTGGCTGGTATAAAGACCGGTGGCGATATAGACCTTGTTCGCGTCTTCAGGATCGAGCGCCAGACTGAAAACCCCCAGATCGTCGGCGCTGTTCATCCCGTCCAGCAGCGGAATCCATACCTGATCGGCGCCGTCCCAGCGATAGGCGCCGCCGACATCGGTGCGCGCATAAAGCAGGCCCTTCTCCTTAGGGTGATAGATGAAGCCATCGACAAAGCCGCCGCCGCCCATAGGCGCCGTGGCCCAGACATAGGGCACGCTTTTAACTGTGGCGGTTTGCGCCAGGGCACCACCCGCCGTTAAAGCCATCAGAGCCGCACCCCAAAGGGCACTTAAGCCTATGCGTTTCATCGTCTGCCTCGCTGCCATTATTATTATAAAAGCCGGAAAAATTTTCGATTGTGCCCGCCGCCCCTTTAACACACTTGCATCAGACAAGACGGTTTTGCCCTGCTCGAAACCCGCTTATATAATGACATTACATACAAATAGCTTCAATTGTAAAACATATTTTTACATACAAAATTCGGCGGATAGTTGATAAGCGGTCGAACGATCCTGACATTCGCGCACACATTCCGGGCTATGCCTGTGCAGGCGCCGAAATTAATTCAATATGCCGGTAATTTTTTCCGGATTGCTCTTTTCCACTGACGTTATTTTTTCTTTTCATATATGATTGCGATTGGTAAGACTCATTCATACCTGTGAAAACGTCGTAAGACTTTTATTCTCAAGGTCACTGCGCAGGCACACAGAGGCATATCATGGCGAAGCTAAATCTATCTGTTCAGGACGACACGGAGGAGAGCGAACTGAAGTATCGTGCCCCGGCCCTGGAAAAGGGATTGGATATCGTCGAGCTTCTCGCCGCCTCTCCCAAGCCCATGCCGCCCCGTCAAATTTCGGAGCAGTTGAATCGCTCCGTCAGTGAGTTGTTCCGGATGATCGCGGTGCTCGAACACCGCGGTTACGTTGCCATGGCCGAAAACCAGAGTGGGTACGAACTGACGAACAAGCTGTTTTCGCTCGGTATGTCCCGCGGCGTCAGCAAAAATCTGCTCGACTACGCCATTCCCGCGATCCGGGCGCTAAGCGATGAGATTTTGCAGGCTACACATATCATCGTCGCCTCCGATGACCAGGTGGTCGTCATCGGGCAGATGGATGCGCCGGCCGCTCCCAGCTTTCATGTACGTGTCGGCTATCGCCAGGAGATTGTCGAGGCGACCGCAGGCACCGTACTGTACGCCTTCCAGAATCCGACGAGCAAGGCGGCCTGGCGAAAGGCCCTGCAGCCCACAGTCTCCGAAAGCGAATGGGCCCGTTTTGAACAGCACGCCATACGCGCCAGGGAAAACGGCTTTCTCATCGCACAAAGCACCTATTCGGAGAGCATTACCGATATCGCCTGTCCGGTCTTCAATGATCGCGGTCTGGTTGCCGCCGTCACCATACCGTACATCCGCAGCAAGCTGAGCATCAGCGTCGAAGCCTGCGCGAACGCCCTGGTTGACACCTGCACCTCCCTGTCAAACGCATTGGGCGCGACACCGCGGGAAACCTTCTAGCTATCCGCCATACTCTTACTGCCGGGAAGCCTGAACAAAAATTCCGAAGACCAGGGCTCTGAGTGTTCAGTCAACCGCAGGTCACCACCATGCGCCAGCGCGATCTGTCGGGCAAGGGACAGACCTATACCCGCGCCTTCCGGTTTGGTCGTTATGAAGCCATGGAAAATGCGATCGCGCATCGCCGGTTCTATCCCGGTGCCGTTATCCGCGATCTCAATACCCATATCATTATCCAAACGCCGCAGAGCAATGTTCACACGCCGCGGCCCGCTATTATCGCGCGTGGCTTCCGCCGCATTGGTCAGGACGTTGATCACCGCCTGCGCCATCAGGGCCTCGTCCATTTCCAGGGACGGCGCTCCCTCGTCTATATGCAGTGTAACCGTTACGCCTTTAGCCACGGCGCTTTGCTCAAACACACGCACGACATCCGCGACAAACCCTGAAACATCAACGCGACGCAACTCCGGCTTCGGCAAACGCGCCAGCGAACGGTATCCCTCAACGAACCGCTTAAGCCCCCTGGCGCGCCGCTCCAGCAAGGCCAGCGCTTCCCTGGCGGACTGTACGTCTTCGGGCGCCTCGCCCTCAAGGTAGTGCTGTGCCGTCTCGGCGAGAGAGGCGACCGGCGTCAGTGAATTCATGATTTCGTGACTGATGACCCTCAAGGTATCCCCCAGGGCCGTGGCCTCCGCTATACGCATCTCGGCCTGAATATCCGTCAGGCTGATAAACCGTTCCTTGCGTTTCTCAAAAGACAGTTCGCTGACCCCCAGGGCATAGATGCTGTCAAAAAGCCGGATCGAGGACCGCGCCCCTCTTTCCGCACGCATCACCGCCGTTACCAGCGCCGGCGGAGGATCGCTTATAAAATCATCCACCCGAAAAAGCCGGCGTGCGGCCAGGTTCAAGGCATAATAGCCCTCGCCTTCCACGGACCTTAACAATGGCACCGGCACCTGATCCAGAAGGGCCGAAAGGGTTTGCGGTGTCGGTTCGGGACGGCTGCGCGCCTCGGCCGGCACTATCTCCTCGCGCCTACCGATCTCATGGGCGGCCAAGAGCATAACTGTGCTGACTGCCAGCCCCAGAAGGCACAAGGCCATATTGGCCCACATCTGATCACGCGCCGACGTGAATGCCAGGATCGCGGTCACCGCAACGCCTGCCACGCACAGTAATCTGAGGATCACGCCCCTAAAGACCATGGCGGCTCATTCGGCGGTAAAGGGTCTGTCGTGTCACGCCCAGTTCGGCAGCCGCCTTGGAGACATTGAAATTGTTGCGCTTAAGGGCGGACTCGACAACGAATTTTTCCGTGGCTTCCAGACTTGAGGCCGTGGTTCGAGGATCAATGTCCTGCACTGACGGTATGTGCAGATCGTTCGGCCCCAGCACCGGCCCGTCCGTTCCGACAACCGCACGCTCTATGACCTGGCGCAGCGCGTGCAGATTGTCGCTCCAGACAGCCGCCTTGAGATGCGCGATGGCTTCCGGGGTCAGGGTGCGATGCGAAAGATTTTGCCT
>CAMLIY010000339.1 GCA_946480125.1 uncultured Asticcacaulis sp. | reverse complement strand
AGTTCATGTCGGCGCGGATGCGTGAGCGCAGGTCGTCGATCGGCTTGAGGCCGGCATCGGTCTTGAAGCGCCAGTAGGTCCAGCCGTTACAGGCCGGCGCCTGTTCCATCATGGCGCCCATCTTGTGAATCGAGCCGCTGAGTTCACCATAGACGAGCGAACCATCGGCGCGGACGCGGGCGCTGCGGTCGCCCTTGGGGGTATAGAGAATATCGCCTGGCTGGAGCAGGCCGGCCTCGACCACGGCGCCGAAGGGCACGCGCGGCTCCGCTTTTTTCGATCCCATCACGGCAAGGTCTTCGGCGGTGGCGGGGATGACGCGGGCGATGCGTTCGCTGGCGACCTTGCGGTACATTTCTTCGCGCTCGATACCGATGAAGTGGCGGCCCAGGCGCTTGGCGGCGGCGCCGGTGGTGCCAGTGCCGAAGAAGGGATCAAGCACGACATGGCCGGGCTTGGTGCAGGCGAGCAAGACACGATAAAGCAAGCTCTCCGGCTTTTGCGTCGGGTGAGCCTTATTACCGTTTTCGTCCTTCAGGCGCTCATCGCCAGTACACAGCGGAATAGACCAGTCCGAACGCATCTGGGTGTCTTCGTTGAAGGCTTTGAGGGCGTCGTAATTGAAGGTATAGCGCTTTTGACCCTTGGCTTTCGTGGCCCAGATCAGGGTCTCATGGGCATTGGTGAAGCGGGTGCCCTTGAAGTTGGGCATGGGGTTGGCCTTGCGCCAGATGACATCGTTCATCACCCAGAAGCCCAGGTCCTGCATGGCGACGCCGAGACGGAAGATGTTGTGATAGGAGCCGATAACCCAGATAGCGCCATCATCCTTCAGCACGCGGCGGCATTCACGCATCCATTCGCGCGTGAATTTGTCATAGGCCTCGAAACTGGCGAACTGATCCCATTCGTCATCAACGGCGTCGACCTTGGAATTGTCCGGGCGCAGCAGGTCGCCGCCAAGCTGGAGATTGTAGGGCGGATCAGCGAAGACGAGATCTACCGAGGCGTCAGGCAGGGTTTTCAATACCTCGATGCACTCACCGAGGTGAATGGTATCGAGCTTCAGCGGCGTCTGCGGAATGGCCGGAGCGAATTTAAGGGCGGTCGATTTGCGCAAGACGAATATCCTTCTGACACAGGCGGGCACATAAGTGCCTGAATCCAAAGACTAGAATCGTTTTGCGGTTAACGGCTGGTTAAATTAACCATGTTGCGGAATCCAAAGATTCGCTTTTTTGAGGGTGAGTCGAAAAGGGCGCACTTTTTGCTCTACAGCTTCGCTGCTTAAAAGCGGTTAGTTTCCGTTTGTTGCGCAATCAGGCGGTTTCGTCACAGCTCACTTCGCGATCCAGTTCACGAATGGTCGCCCAGCTTGTGCGGTGGATGGGCGACGGACCGTGGGTACGCAGGGCCTCCAGGTGGCCGGCGGCCTGATAGCCCTTATGTTTCTTAAAGCCGTAGACCGGATAGACGATATCCATTTCGATCATGATGCGGTCACGCGCCGTTTTGGCCAGAATCGAGGCGGCGGCGATGGACAACGACCGGCCGTCACCGCCTATCAGCGGTGTCGACGGAATGGTTAGTTGCGGGCAGCGATTGCCGTCGATCAGCGCATGCTCGGCACACGGGATGAGGGCTTCAACGGCCCGCTTCATGCCTTCCATGGTGGCGCCCAGTATGTTCAGGCAGTCGATGTCTTCGACCGTCATGGTGATCACTGACCAGCAGACGGCGGCCTCCTTGATCAGCGGTTCCAGTTCGAAGCGGCGTTTTTCGGTCAGGGCCTTGGAATCGTCTATGCCTTCGGGAATATTGGCCGGATCAAGAATGACGGCGGCCACACACAGGGGGCCGGCGCAGGGGCCGCGGCCGGCTTCATCGACGCCGCAGATGCGCCCCATTAGCGTGGTTTCAAAGCTAAGATCGGCCATGAATCGCTCTTTAACGCGATTTGACGCGTTTGTCTTTGGCTTTAGAACAAGACTTCCGGCGTATCCATGAGGCCGCGGCCCTTGGGATCGGGTCCGAAGCGATTGCTGCCCGGCGTGCCATCGCTGACATAGAAAATCAGCATGATGATTTCGGCCGCGAGCAAGGGCAGGAACAGGCACAGAAATATTGAGCCGATCATACTGAAAGCTAATGCCAGGCCTTGTGCATCGGTCATGGTGCGTCCGGCACTAATAGCTGTAAAAAGCTGAGTGCCGGCAAAAATAAAGAATAGAATTGTACCGATGATCGCCACGGCAATCGGCATGACGTACCACCAGCCACTGCGGTTGGTATCATGCAGACGGCGCACGGCCACGGCTATACTAGGCAACAGCAACCCCAGGTTCACGATCTGCGTCACCGGCATGATTGAAAAATAACGGCTCATGAATTGCGACGGATCGGGATTATGGAAGTTCAGGCCGGCGAACATGACGGAGGTCATTATTGACCCCATCACCATGCCGACGGCGATGCGGAGCAGTACCCACAGCCAGAATTCCGAACGCCGGGCGCGGCCCTGGAAATCGACATACTTGACGAGTGGCTGGAAAATCAGTGGCGTATTGGACATCGAAAACCCCCTTGGTCAGCTTAAAATACGCTGGTGTCGCCCCCACGGCCTTTCGGATCAGCCCCGAAACGGTTTGGTCCGGGTGTGCCGTCCATGACATTGAAGACGAAGGTAACAAGGGCGGCGGCAAACCAGGCGAGAAGCACCCACCACATAGGACTGATCGCCGTCATCAACGCCATGGATTGTTCCGGGGTCGGATTGGGCCCCATGTCGGCAAAGGATTGCAGACTGGCGATAAAGCCATTGCCACTAATCGAAAAGAAAACCACCATGGCAATGAGGAGAACCACTAAGGGAAACAGAACCCACCATCCCGTGCGGTTGATATCGTGAAAACGCCGGACGCCGACGGCCAGGGTCGGGATAAAGATCGCCAGCGAAAAGATACCGTTCAGAATCTCCGCCACGCTGCCGATCGCCAGCTTGAGAATGCTGAAGACGAGGCTGATAATAATTTGGAACAGGAACCACAGCCAGAATTCGGTGCGCCGCGCGCGGCCATTGAAATCGGCATAGCGCCTGAGCGGTTGAAACATCAGTTCCATAATAGTCCCCGGTATGTGTGTTTGTCAGAATTACCGCGTTTTCAAACTCTCTGCAATCTCACTGTGGCGGAAGCAGTCGATTGTATGATCGTTGACCATGCCAACAGCCTGCATGAAGGCGTAGACAATAACGGGACCACAGAACTTGTAACCCTTGCTTTTCAGAAGCTTAGCCATTTCTTGTGAGGTTTTGGTTTCGGTCGGTATTTCGCCTTGGCGATAATGATTGGTTATCGGCTGGCCGTCCTGTATCGCCCAGATGAAATCGGTGAAATTTGTGCCTTTTTCGCGCAGGTCCAGTGTGATCCGGGCGCTTTCGATGGCGGAGACGATCTTGGCGCGCGAACGGACAATAC
>CAMLIY010000338.1 GCA_946480125.1 uncultured Asticcacaulis sp. | reverse complement strand
TCTCATCGTGAGATTTGGCAAGCGCGACTGCGCGCCCGAGCCGTTGCGAGGTAAGCCCCGCGGCATATGAGCGCACCCGACATTGAGCAAGCTTACTTTTAGCCCAAAAGGCTGAAAGTAAGCTTGCGAAAATGCCGGTAGCGTGTCAGAGAGCCAAACGCAAGTAGATCAATAAGCCTTGCTTTCGCCACATATTGACACTTGTGTCCTGTGGCCTAAGCTTCGAGCACGAATGAATCAACAGGGTAACTTGGCGACATGAGCGGCGACCTTCAGGTAAACAAAATTCTCGGTGCGGTCCTGGCGACCGGTCTCGTCATTATGGGCGTCAAGCTCGGCGCGGAAGCGATCTATCATCGGGAAGCGCCGGAAAAGCCGGGCTATGCCATCGAGGTTGCTGATACCGGTGGTGAAGGTGGCGCCGCGGCCGCTGTCGATACGCCGCCCGACTGGGGCACGGTGATCCCGACGGCCGATGTTGCCGCCGGTGAAAAGACCTTCCAGACCAAGTGTACATCCTGCCACAACAATGCCAATGGCGGCCCGAACGCCATCGGTCCGAACCTGTGGGGCGTGGTTGGCCGTCCGGTCGCTTCGCACCCCGGCATGGATTATTCCGACGCCATGAAGGCCCACGCCAAAGAGGTGCCGAACTGGACCTGGGATGCGATCTATACCTTCCTCGGCGCGCCGGGCAAGGTGGTCAAGGGCACCAAGATGACCTTCGTCGGTGTCAAGAAGCCGGAAGACCGCATCAACCTCATCGCCTATCTGCATAGCCAGGGTTCGACCGGCTACGCCGTGCCGGCACCCAATCCGGCGGCTGCCGCTGGCGCTGCCCCTGCGGCAGGTGCCCCGGCTTCTGGCGCAGCGCCCGCTGCCGGTGCTCCGGCCAGTGCGGCTGCATCTTCTCCGGCGCCTGCCGCCGCGAAATAAGCGCTACGCAAATCAAAACAAAAACCCCGCCGGAGCGATCCGGCGGGTTTTTTTCATTTCTTGTTTCGCCTCCCTTGCGCAACGGGGGAGGAGAAGTTGCTTACAACCTTCTGAACGCCAGCGGCATACCGGAACCACAGGCATCGATGCGATTGACCGCATCGGCCAAGGGCTCGATCGCCACCTTCATATGATGGGCATTGGCATGGATGATATTGACGTCATCCGTCATGATGGCGACGTGGCCCTTCCAGAACACCAGATCGCCGCGCACCAGGCCGCTTAGATCTGCGTCAATATCGAGTGGCAGGCCCAGCTTCATCTGCATGTCGGAATCGCGCGGGCAGCCATAACCGGCAGCATAAAGCGCCTGTTGCAGCAAGCCGGAGCAATCCAGCCCCAGACTTTCGCGGCCGCCCCACTGATAGGGCGCGTTGATATAACTTTCAGCCACACTGACGAAATCGGGCGCGAAGCTTTCAAAGGTCGACAGATGATTGGCGAAGACCCAGCCCATCTCGTTGATATAGGCAAACCCGTTCTCATAACGCGTTACCGAAACCAGCGCATTCAGGCTGAGGGCGGAGTGCGTCGGGGATTTCAGGTTCGGACCGGCGAAAACATAGGTGCGCAGGGTCGAGACATAGTGCGTCGGCAGATACCAGTCGCGCTTGAAGGCGGACACAGGCACATAGCCGACATAGCCGTCACGCAGGGCCTGGCCCCAGAAATAGTCATGCTTGCGTTCGATGACCTTGAAGCGCTCGCCCATCAGCAACTGATCTAATTGCTCGGCGCCCTGCTCAGGCTGCGACAGGACAGGCGCGGCGGCATCGTAGCAGGACAGCACTTCACCGGCGACAAAGGTTTTCGCCCGGATCACGCCCTCATACGCCTGATCGGTCACGCCATCCTTGAAGGGCGTGGTGCGCTTGTCGAAAGGATCATCACTCATCTGCGTCATAAAGCCGTTTACCTTCTACAGGTCACTATCACCGTGGCGCTATTTTGCGCCTTATATGAGTACTGTACGACATGGATGCAAAGATCGCCTTAACGGCCAAGGTCAACAGGAGATTTATGAAAGCTGAAGCAGGTCTTAACACGGATGATTTCAATAAGACGTCAGCAACTGATAGACCGCCCGGATCGCCTGAGCCTCGGCGCCGACGGGTGATCCGGCCTTGCCACGCGGGTTCCAGGCATAGATGTCGAAATGCACCCAGGCGCCCGATTTCGGCGCGAAGCGTTGCAGGAAAAGCGCCGCCGTCACCGAGCCGCCCTGTGCCCAGCCGGCCGGATCATTGCGGATATCGGCGATGTCGCTATCGAGCGCGTCAGTATAGCCTTTCCACAGCGGCATCCGCCACAAAGGGTCGTTCTGCGCGATCGAGGCCACTTCAAGCTGGCGGGCCACATCCTCGTTATCGGTATAGAAGGGAATGACTTCCGGCCCCAGGGCCACGCGCGCCGCGCCGGTCAGGGTGGCGAAATCTATGGTCAGGGCCGGTTCCAGTTCGCCAGCGCGGGTCAGGGCGTCGGCCAGGATCAGCCGGCCTTCGGCGTCGGTATTGCCGATTTCGATCGAAAGCCCCGCCCGCGAGGCGATGATATCGCCGGGTCGGAAGGCATCGCCGGAAATCGAATTTTCTACCGCCGGGATCAGTACGGACAACGCCACTGGCAACTGGCTGGCCATCACCCAGTCGGCCAAAGCGAGGGCATGGGCCGAGCCGCCCATATCCTTCTTCATCAGTCCCATGCCGGCGCCGCCCTTGATATTCAGCCCGCCGGTATCGAAGGCCACGCCCTTGCCGACCAGCGCCACGACCGGCAGCGGACCGGGCATGCCGGCCGGTGACCAAGTGATCTCGATAAAGCGCGGCTGGTTGTTCGGTCCGGCGGCGCGGCCGACCGCATGAACGGCCGGATAATTCTCTTTCAGCAAATCGTCGCCAACAATCACCTTGATCGTGGCGCCGTGCTGTTCGGCAATCTGGCGCGCCTCGGCCTCGATCTCCGCCGGCCCCATGTCGTTGGTCGGCGTATTGACGAGATCGCGCACCAGATTATGCGCCCTGACCTCACGCGCCACCGCCGTCTTCGTCGCTTCGTCGAGCGCGCTGTCATCGAGCCGGACTTCGCTTGGCGCCGATGCCGATTTATAGCGCGTGAAGCTGTAGGCGCCTAATCCCCAGGCGACATGGATGGCGCGGGCGTCGAGCTCCACGTCGTATTGCAAGGCCCACGGGCCCTTCGGCAATTGCGACGGCAGGGCGCGGAAGCTCATCGGCGTGTAATTTTTGCGCGCACCCAGACCAAACCACGCCCGGCACCCACCGTCTTCCGGCAGCACGATAAGGCTGCCCGCCTTGCCGCTGAAACCCTTCACACTCAGAAACTTCGCCTGCGCCGGTTTCAGCGCGGCAATAACGGCGGCTGCTTCGTCCTCGAAAAGCGCAATGAGGGTGTTTTCAGCAGCGGCTTTGGGGGCTTTGATCGGTTTGGGCATGATTTAATCGCTGTTAACCATTGTTAAGAGCTTTAACTATATCTTCACAGCGGTCACCGAAAGCTTAATTCTGG
>CAMLIY010000337.1 GCA_946480125.1 uncultured Asticcacaulis sp. | reverse complement strand
TGGCAGAGGCCTTTTCCCTACCCCTTCATTCGTCATCACCACCGGCCGGATGTGCCCATCCGGCTCAAAATACATCCGCTCGATCGCCATCTCACGGTGATTGCCATCGGTCTCATTCAGGGGCCGACGATGATAGACGATGTACCAGTCATCCGTACCGGGAATATTGACGACCGAATGGTGACCGGCGCCGCGCGCGATGCGCATGTCCTGCTGAAGGATCTTGCCCTCACGCTTGAACGGGCCGAA
Source organism: uncultured Asticcacaulis sp. (assembly GCA_946480125.1). The sequence goes on along the minus strand of CAMLIY010000337.1, from coordinate 3,277 downwards.
GGGGGACTGGCTCATGGCATAGGCCACGCTGTAATCCGGTCCGGTCCATTCGCCTTCCGACCACATCAGGTAATAGATGCCGTTGCGTTTGACCATGAAGGAACCCTCGACATAGTCGGGATCAGGCGTGATCTCTTTATAGGTTTCACCATCGGGAAACGGCACCACGCTTTTCAGGTCGGGCGCCAGTTTCACCACATTGCAGTGCTTCCAACCACCATAATACATATAATACTTGCCATCATCATCGCGGAAAACCATCTGGTCAATCGGCTGCGCACCGTTATGAATGTCAGCAATCAGCGGATGTCCGAGGGCATCCCTGAACGGCCCTTCGGGATGATCGGCCACAGCCACGCCGATGCCGCCTAACTCGCCCGCATGCACATCATTGGCGCCGAAGAAGAGATAATATTTGCCGTCCTTTTCGATGGCGGATGGCGCCCATAGCGCATAGGCCGCCCAACTGACATTTTTCACATCCAGCACATGCTCATGTTTCTGCCAGTGAACGAGGTCATCCGATGAGAAAGCATCCATGTAGGTCTGTTTGAGAAAAGGCGACCAGATGTTCGGATTGGCGCGCAACATCTTCTGCGTATCGCTAAATTCATCTCGTTCAACGGTCAGGGTCTCTTCCGCGGAAAGGGTCGGATATATCCAGTATTCATGGTTGAAGATGCGGATTTCCGGATCGGCATACCAGCCGGGCACGATGGGGTTGACGGCATGGGCCGAAAACGCCGCCAGACCGAATATCCCAATGGTCATGATACCTGATCTAAGCATTCGGGCCCTCCATTTTATCGAGCATAGCAGGGCCGACCGCATTGACAAGTCTGCGATAACATTGCGCTTTATCCTCATTGATCCCTTATGCGCCATGCCGCACCCTGATATCTTGACTCGCACAAGGCCTCCATGATGTCCGAAAGACCGTTGCTGCAAGATTCGAATTTTAACAGAGATACGCCCGAAGAGGAGTCAGGCGTGATAGCGGCGGCCTTACACGCAGACCTGAACAGGAAGATTGCCCACGACATCCGGTCTCCTATGAACGCTGTGCTGGGTTTATGCGACCTGCTGTCATTGAGCGAGCCTCTTACCGACCGTCAAAAGGAGTTCGTTCGCGCGCTTAAGGCATCGGCCGGTTTATTGATGGATGAGGTTAATCGCTTGCTGGAAAATAATGGCCAGGGTTTAGAAACGGCCGTATGCCCGCCTATGGATACGTCCCATTCACACCCGCAGGATGAAGCGAAACCCAAGGTATTGCTGGTTGATGATTACGCACCAAATGCCCTTGTCGTCGCTACCTACCTCGAAAAATTCGGTTATGATTTTGATATCGCCGAGAATGGAATTGATGCTGTCAGCCTGGCCAAACAAAACCGCTATGTTGCGTGCCTGATGGATGTCCAGATGCACGCCATGGACGGTATAGAAGCGACCATGGCCATCCGTGATTTCGAGACTCAGGAACACAAAAGCCATCTGCCAATCATTGGCATCACTGCTCATGCGCTGTCAGGCGACCGTGAACGCTGCCTGGCTGCCGGCATGGATGAATATCTCGCCAAGCCCGTTAATCCGGTAGAGCTTGAAAGCCGGTTGGCGGCCATTGTTTCCGCTTAGGTATCTTGTTGATCCTCGCGCAGGATACCTTCCAGTTCTTCGCGTGACAGTTTGGCGAAGTTGATCATGTCGGGTTCGCTCTCGAAGAACTCGAAAGATCGCCTGAGCGTTTCGATGTCGTGGTTGCGGAACTTCTTCGCCCGACGCTCGATATCGGCCTTCGGATATCCCAGAGCAATCATGGCATCACGCGCCAGGGTGAGCGACGAATCGAGCAGTTCGCGATGATAATAGTCCGCGCCGGCCCGATCGAGGTCGAAGGCGTGGCGCCGGTTGCGCGCCCTGGCGAAGATCTTGAGTTGCGGGAAATTCTCCTTGGCGAGCTTGACGATCTCAACGGCGCTGTCGGCATCATCGACCGCCACCACCAGCATCCGCGCCTCCTCGGCACCGGCGCTGCGCAACAGGTCGAGCCGCGTAGCGTCACCGAAATAGGCCTTGGAGCCGAACTTGCGTAACAATTCGACCTGTTCCGGGCTTTTTTCCAGAACAGTAATCTCCACGCCTTGGCTGACCATGAAACGGCCAACGATCTGACCAAAGCGGCCGAAGCCGGCGATGATGACGCCATTATGCTCGTCGATCTCATCATAGTTCGCCGGCAGCGTGCTCATGAACATCGGCTGGATATATTTGCCGTAAAGGAAGATCAGGATCGGTGTCAGGGCGATCGACAGCGCCACCAACAGCACCAGGAATTTCTGAATATCTGGATCAATGAGGCGCAGACCACCGATCAATTGCAACAGTACAAAGGCGAACTCCCCGCCCTGGCTCAATCCAAAAGCCAGCCCCAGGGCCGGCGCCGTATCCAGCTTGAAAACGCGCCCCAGCCCGAACAACAGCAGGCCTTTCACCACCATGACGCACACCACGGCGGCGATCAGCCCGACCGGATGCGCCATCAGCACAGTGAAATCCATGCCCATGCCGACGGAGATGAAGAACAGGCCGAGCAGCAGCCCCTTGAACGGTTCGATATCGGTTTCGATGGTGCGACGGTATTCCGAATTGGCCAGAACCACCCCGGCGATAAAGGCGCCGAGCGCTGGCGACACGCCGACCAGTTCCATGAGGATGGTCACACCGATGACCAGGGCCAGCGAGGCCGCAGTGAACACCTCACGCAGATTGGCGCGGGCGATGGCGCCGAAGACATAACGCGACAGGTACTTGCCGCTAAAGATCACACCTGCGATCACCGCCACCACCGCGACCGGCTGTAACCACGCCGGCCAGTGAGCGATCAGGCTGGTCGAGTGTTCGCCATCTATTGGCAATACGCTGAGATGCAGGCTCGATGCCAGCAAGGGGATGATAATCAGGATGGGGATGACGGCGATATCCTGAAACAGCAAAATGGCGAAGGAGGTTTCGCCCACCTGCGTGTGGGTCAGGTTCTTTTCCCTCAGCATCTGCATGACCAGTGCGGTTGATGACAGAGCCAGCGCCATGCCAACGGCCAGCGACGCCTGCCACGAATGGCCCAGCAGAATGCCGGTCGCCATCAGGGCCAGGGCGGTCAGGGTCACCTGCAAACCGCCAAGTCCTACGATCTGCCGGCGCAGGCGCCACAGAATGGCCGGTTCCAGTTCCATGCCGATCAGGAACATCATCATGATGACGCCGAATTCGGCGAAGT
>CAMLIY010000336.1 GCA_946480125.1 uncultured Asticcacaulis sp. | reverse complement strand
TCAATGCCCTGTGATTTCAGAGCATGAAGCAGGCGTTGCAGGCGGGTGGGTTCTTCGCTCATTGTGCCGCACCCATTATTGGTTCCACTTTCTTGGGCGCCACGCCGCCGAGAGTCTTCTTCAGACGGTACAGGGTTTCATTGTGCGTCAGGTCGAGATGCAGGGGCGTCACCGAGATGCGCTTTTCCGCCACGGCCTTGAGATCGGTGCCTTCGATCAATGATTGCTCGAAGGCGTGAAAATCGATCCAGTAATAGTCACGGCCACGCGGATCGGTGCGCCGGACGGCGTGCATCTCATGCAAATTGCGGATACCCTGGCGCGTCACCTCGACGCCCGTCACCTCATCGGCGCCGCAATCGGGGAAGTTGATATTCATGATGACATCGGCCGGCCAGCCCTGCTGGATCAGATTGCTGATGACTGGTGCGCCATAGACCTGCGCCGCCTGCCACTGGGCTTCGATATCGAGATCGAAGTCCAGGCATTGCGACAGGGCGATGGAAGGAATGCCGAGCGACATGCCTTGCAGCGCGCCGGCCACCGTACCCGAAAGCGTCACATCCTGAGCCAGATTGAAGCCGCGATTGACGCCGGAAAGCAAAAGATCAGGCGGGCTGTCCATCAGGTCGCTGACGGCGATCTGCACGCAGTCGGTCGGCGTGCCACCGGCCGTAAACCGCTTCTCGCCCAGACGACGGACACGCACCGGATCGTGCAGCGACACGCCCCTGCCCTTGCCAGACTGCTCCAGCATGGGCGCGCACACCCAGACATCATCACTGAGCGCCGCGGCGATATCGTAAAGCACCTTCAGCCCGAAGGCGTCGATACCGTCATCATTGGTCAACAGGATACGCATAGGGCGTTTGTACGGCGATTTCAGATGCCGGGGCAAGCGGTACGGCGGCTTTTTTTGAAGCGTTTTAGTGGCCCCCTCCGGCGGGACAAGCCCGCCACCTCCCCCGCTTCGCCAATAGGCTCGCAAGGGAGGAGAACAAAAACCCACCTCCCTTGCGAAGCGGGGGAGGTGTCAGAGCAAGCGCAGCGCGTCGAGACGGAGGGGGCCTTTAACTAGCCTATATGCGTCAGGCCGCCCATATAGGGCTGGAGCACGGCGGGGATGGCGATGCGGCCGCCCTCGTCCTGATAGTTTTCCATGATGGCCACCAGGGTACGGCCAACCGCCAGACCGGAGCCATTGAGCGTATGGACAAAGCGGGTGCCCTTTTCGCCGGCCTTGCGGGTGCGGGCATCCATGCGGCGCGCCTGGAAATCCCCGCAGTTCGAGCAGGAGGAGATTTCGCGGTAGGTATTTTGCGACGGCAGCCAGACTTCAAGGTCATAGGTCTTCTTCGCGCCAAAGCCCATATCGCCGGTACAGAGCAGCATGGTGCGGAAGCTGAGGTCGAGCTTTTTCAGGATGATCTCGGCGCAGTTGGTCATGCGGTCGTGTTCGGCAACGGATTGTTCCGGCGTGGTGATCGACACCAGTTCGACCTTCTGGAACTGGTGCTGGCGGATCATGCCCTTGGTGTCGCGGCCCGCCGAACCGGCCTCGGCGCGGAAACAGTTGGTCAGGGCGGTCAGTCGCAGCGGCAGTTCTTCCTCGGCCGTGATCGCTTCACGGACGAGATTGGTCAGGGTCACTTCGGCGGTCGGGATCAGGTAGTGTGGGGGATTTACAGCTTTGGGAGCTGAACCGGGCTTTCGTTTAAGATCGAAATTCCCCTCACTATCTAGATATACATCAACTCCGCCGTCTCTTTCAAAATATAGCCCCGGCCAACCATCAGGTTGCTCAAGCTTGTAAAGGGAACTAGCGAAGAATAAATCTTCTTCAAACTTCGGTAATTGGCCTGTACCAAACAGAGCCGGTTCACGCACCAGTACCGGCGGATTAACTTCCATATAACCATGCTCGATCGTTTGAACATCAAGCATGAACTGGCCGATTGCGCGCTCCAGACGTGCCAGTTGGCCTTTCAGAACGACAAAGCGTGCGCCGGACATCTTGGCCGCCGCTTCAAAGTCCATCAGTGGGCCTAACGGTCCCTTCAAAGCTTCGCCGAGATCGGCGTGATCCTTGGCCGGGAAGTTGAGAATATTCGGCGCACCGTGCTTGCGCACTTCCACATTACCTTGCTCGTCGGCGCCTTCCGGCACATCGTCGAACGGGATATTTGGCAGTGAAGCCAGCAGGTTGCGCAATTCCTCGGTCTTGAGGCGTTCGGTTTCTTGCGCCGCACTTATCGCGCCTTTCAGGCCTTCGACCTCGTTCATTAATTCAGCGGCGCGGGCGTCGTCCTTCTGCGCCTTGGCCTTGCCGATTTCGCCGGAGAGCTTCTTCAGTTGCGACTGATTGGTCTCGAAAGCGGTTTTGGCGGCGCGCAGGTCGGCGTCTGTGGCCAGCAGGGCATCAACATCCGACTGCGCGGTATCACGGCCGCGCCGGGTCCAGCCCTGAACAAAGCTCTGAGGATTTTCGCGGATCGCCTTGATATCGTGCATTTTAGAAGCCTTGACGTGAAAGCGGGGAATGGCCCCCTCCGGCGCGACAAGCGCGCCACCTCCCCCGCTTCGCCAAGAGGCTCGCAAGGGAGGAGAAGTAGGTCGTCTTATACGATTTGGATTGTAACAGGCAAGCCCATAGACCGCGCCACACACGCTGTCGAGTTACGGGTCAAGGGGATTAAGCCCCCTTGCGTCCCTTGCGGAGTTCGATGACCTTTACGCACAGTATCGAGATTTCGTAGAGCAGCACGATCGGAATGGCCAGCATACACTGAGAAATCGGATCGGGTGGTGTCACCACAGCGGCGACAACGACAATACCAAGAATGGCATAGCGGCGCAGGGAGCCGAGCATTTTCGAGGTTACCAAGCCGGTCAGGCCCAGCAGGGTCAGCACCACCGGCAACTGGAAGCACAGCCCGAAAGCGATCATCAGGGTTTCGATCAGTTGCAGATATTCCGACACCTTCGGCATGAATTGCACGACCACGCCGCCGGCGCCGGTCACCTGCTGGTTCAGCGAAAACCACAGCACCATTGGCAACATGAGGAAATAAACCATCGCCATGCCGAGAATGAACAATACGGGCGCTGCTACCAGGAACGGCAGGAAGGCCATGCGTTCGCGCTTGTAGAGGCCCGGCGCGACGAAGCGATAAACCTGAAAGGCCAGCACCGGAAAGCTGACAATCACCCCACCAAACATGGCCAGGCGCAGATTGGTGAAGAAGACCTCCATCGGCGCCGTAGCGATCAACGGAATGTCTTTGACTGCGCTGATGGTTTTCAGGCCCAGCAGGACGGAAATCAGGTCGAATGGCCCGGAATGGCCATGCAGCTTCTGCTCCTCATAAAGCGCCGAAGCCACGGCCAGAGGGTGGGTCAGCAGGGAGAGAATCGTATTGTGAAAGGCGTAGCAGAAGATCACACAGGCCAGAAACGCCACAACCATGATGATGATGCGCGAACGCAACTCGATCAGGTGATCCATCAAAGGCGCGCGCGAGGCTTCAATAAGAAGAATGATGTTATCATTCCGGCTTCTGGTGAAACAAAAATC
>CAMLIY010000335.1 GCA_946480125.1 uncultured Asticcacaulis sp. | reverse complement strand
CTCTGACGTTATGATGTTATAGCGCTCACATTGAGAACACATTGTTTTCTTATTTTTAAGATTCTGGGTTTTCTTATTTTAAGACTCTGGAATTTCTCATTTGAGCATCCGGCGGAATCTGAGTTTGTAACGAGTTGAGGATAGCTTTTGATGCGTATGATCGGGCGGATATTTAAACGGGCTGGTAAGACATTCTCGCTGAAAGGTAAGCGCATAAATGCGGTTATTCTTATAGTGGCGACGGTTGTGGCCCTGCCTATGGCCGCCGCCGCTCAGGATCTGACCGATAATGCGCGTTACGCCGCTATCGTCGTCGATGCGCAATCCGGCGAAGTGTTCTACGCCCAGCGGGCTGATTCTGCCCGTTATCCCGCCTCGCTGACCAAGATCATGACTCTTTACATGGCGTTCGATGCCCTGGCCCACGGCACGCTCAAGCCGACAGACCAGATCACCATGAGCGCCCATGCGACGTCGCAGGCGCCGGTCAAGGTCTATCTCAAGCCGGGCGATACCATTGACGTCGATACGGCCATGCGGATCATCGCCCTTTATTCGGCCAATGACCTGGCCGTGGCCCTGGCTGAAAAGATTGGCGGCACCGAAGAACGCTTTGCCGCCATGATGACGATCAAGGCGCAGGACCTGGGAATGACTCGCACGCGTTTCGTCAATGCCAATGGCCTGCCCGATCCGCGTCAGTTGTCCTCCGCCCGTGATCTGGCGGTCCTGGCGCGCGCCGTCATGCGCGACTATCCGCAATATTATGACTATTTCAACCTGCCCTCGCAGGAATTCCGCGGCCGCACCTATGTCAACCACAACCCCTTGCGCGGCATGCCGGGCATTGACGGCATGAAGACCGGCTTCACCAATGCCGCCGGCTATAACCTGGTGGCTTCCGGTGTGCGCAATAATCATCGCCTGATCGCTGTCATGATGGGCGGATCAAACAAAACCCAGCGTCGTGAGCATGTGACCGCGCTTATGAATACCGGTTTCGACGTTATCGCCCGCCGGGATCGCGGTGAGAAGATCGAAGTGGCGCAAAATGAATTCACACGCGCCATGGATGGCGAATCGCGCCTGCCGGACGGCCCGATGCCCTACACGATTCTGGCTGATAACGGTCAGATGGTTGGAGGCAATGCGCCACTGAGCGATGCCCAGTTGCGGGCGACGCTGGAAGGCAGCGAACAGGCCAATGCCACCGATGCCGGCGTACAGCGGGCCAGTTCAACCATCAGGGCGCCGGAAGTGGCGCAAACCCTGAGCGCCGCCACCAATACCGCCGCGCTGGCTAAGAAGCCGGTCACCCAGGTGGCTGTAGCGGACAAGCCGACCGCCAGATCGAAGAAGGCTGAACTGGCTGCCAAGGCTAAGGATGCCAAGGGTAAGAAAAAGAAAGACCCAACAGCGGTCTACGCCGTGCAGATCGGCGCCTTCAAGGATAAGGCGCTGGCCAATGACTGGGCAAAGAAGATGAAGTCTAAGTTCAGCGATCACCTGGCCACCGGCACCACCGATATCAGCAAAAACGATAACGGCTGGTATCGCACGCGCTTCGCCACCCTGACAAAGGCGCAGGCCTCGGCCGCCTGCAAGAGCATATCGGCCAAGCATCTCGATTGCATGGTGATCAAGCCTGACGCTTAACTTATGGGGTTTGGCTGGGCGCCCCCGTTCGCTTAGCGCCGGCGCTTGAGCAACACGTCCCGCGCCGCATTCAGCGCACTGGCGCGACTGTCACTTCCGCCCTGATCCGGATGCGCGCCCTTCATCAGGCGCTTCCACGCCTCCTTGATCGCCTTGCGATCCGCGCCAATGGCCAAACCGAGCGTACCATAGGCGGCAATTTCTTCTGACGTATAGCTGGCCGCGGTGGCCGGTTCCTGCCGCTGGCGGAAATGGGCTGGGTAACGCACGCTGCCACTCAGCACGAACGACAGCAGAAACGCCACAAGTCCTTCCCAGACCAGGCCCCGCATCAACAGGGTTACGCCCAGAACCAGAAATCCCATGCCGATTACACTGCGCAGGGTGCGGAACTGCCTTATCCACGGCCCGGCACCGAGCCTGCCGAGACGCGACTGCTTCCCGACCCAGGCCAGGCACAGAAAAACCGCTATGGCGCCAATAACCCAGATCATCAGGCGTCTGCCGTCTCTATGTCTTCCGCAACGTGTGGCACGTCTTCACCGGCTTCCAGTCCCAGGGATCCCATCAGGGCGCGCAGTTCGGCCCGCGCGGCGATGTGCGTCAAAGACACAGCCACCGGCCGGATATCCGCCGACAGGTCAGCCACCGTCAGGCCGAACGGGAACAGTTCACGGTAAATCACCCGGTCACGCAGGCCGGCCAGAACCTCGAACCCGACGCGTTTGCCCAGGGCCTGCACACGTTCATCGACCCGCTTGCGATTGCGCGCCTCATTGGCGGCCAGGCGATTGCGCAGGACGATCCACTCGATCGACTTGCCATCCCAGACGGCGCGCTGCTTGCGCGAATTCCATACCGTCTCCGCATAGATGGAGGGTCGTTTGACATCGAGCGTTACCGGATCGACCTCCCCCAGCAGGTCAAAATCGATAAAACTGTCATTCATCGGCGTGATGATCAGATGCGCCACGGCGTGGGCGCGCCGCGACAGAACGTGATCCCCGCCTGGCGTATCAATGATAATATAGTCGGCCTTTTCTATGGCTTCATCGAGCGCCCGATCAAAGGCCGCCTTAGCCTCTGATTCCGGCAAGGTCAGCAAAGAAGCGGGTTTTTCACCCAAATGCGGCTCGAAAGCCATGGGCAATGGCGTCTCGTTGGCCGCCGCCCACTTGACGCGATTGGAGAAGAAGCGGGCGAGCGAGCGCTGGCGCAAATCCAGATCGATAAAGGCGACACGTTTCCCCTGATGCAGCAGATGGACAGCGACATGCATGGCAACCGTGGACTTGCCCGCTCCGCCCTTTTCATTACCGAACACCAGAATACGCGTATCAGACATATTTACTCCCGCCCATCAAACCCCGATGATGCGGCAGATGTAGGCTGATCCGCCTCAAGTCGCCAGAGGCCGGTTAACCATTCGTTAAATTTTAACGTGGGTAAGTTATGGCTTAACTTCTTTTGGGCCTACTGGATTTAGCGGCGTGACAGGACTATATTGCCGCTATGACCACAGATTCCGACTATATGCTCCGCTCCGAAACCATCCGCATCCACAGCGATGAGGATTTTGAAGGCATGAGGAAGGCTGGCCGTGTCGCCGCCGAATGCCTCGACATGCTCATCCCCCATGTGGTGCCTGGGGTGAAAACCTCATACCTCGATGATCTGGCGCGGGAATTTATCGCCAATCATGGCGGGCTGTCGGCCTGTCTCTTCTATCGTGGCTACCAGCATACGGTATGTATCTCACCAAACCATGTCGTTTGCCACGGCATTCCGTCGGATAAGCCGCTGCGTGAAGGCGACATCGCCAATATCGATGTCACCTGCATCGTCGATGGCTGGCATGGCGACACCTCGCGCATGTATGAGGTCGGGGTCGTGGCGCCCAAGGCGAAACGCCTGATCGATGTC
>CAMLIY010000334.1 GCA_946480125.1 uncultured Asticcacaulis sp. | reverse complement strand
TTAAAACCGGGTGTCTTCGGTGAAAAAGCCGCCAGGGTTTTGGAGAAGGCATTGCGCTGGTCAAGCCCAAGCACCGGCAGCAGGTCGTAGGCCGCATTACGGCCGTCTTCGCGGACGCGCTCGAAGAAGCGTTGCCAGTTGGGCACACGCGTCTTCAGGCGTTCAGCTAAAGAGACCATTAAAGGCCTACGAGGGCAGCCAGATCGTTGAGAGTCTTGGCGTCCTTCAGCTTTTCAGCGTCGACAATCTGGTCCATGTCGGCATCCGCCATAGCAACGAAAGTGATGACCGACAGGCTGTCCCAGTTGCCGATGTCGCTGATGGCCTCGCCGCCCGTCAGACCCGTGGGGTCGGCTTCGAGAATTTCGGCGACGGCGGTGATGAAGGCGGGTTTGTCCATGCTATCGGTCCTTGAATTATAGTCGAAACGAGATGAAATATTATAAATCAGAAGATGATGATTCCATGAATTATTCCTTAAACTGCAAGGTGCTTTTAGCGCTTATTAACGCTATCGTTCTTAAGTCATAAGGAGGATCGCACTTAAATCGTGAAGTGATTCGCCTTAAGGAGCCTACCATGACGCAAGCCACGCTTGAGGGTATTGCCATCCGCGGAATTCGCGCATGTGTGCCCAAACAAAGCCGCACCCTGGCCGACGATGACCTGATCCCCGAAGCTGAGCGCGAGCGTCTGATGAAGTCCATCGGCGTCTATTCGCGCCGGGTGGCGCCCGCGGGTGTCCTTACCTCCGATCTGTGCCAGGTGGCGGCCAATGGTTTGCTTGAGCAACTGGGATGGGCGCGCGATACGGTCGACGTGCTGATTTTTGTGACCCAAAATCCTGACTATGTTGCACCAGCCACTGCCTGCACCTTGCAAACGCGGTTGGGGCTGGGTTCATGTCTGGCGTTCGATATCAATCTAGGCTGCTCTGGCTATACCTACGGTTTGTGGATGGCCGCGTCCCTGCTCAAGACCGTCAGCACATCCGGGCGTCCGGCGCGGGCACTGTTGCTGGCGGGCGATGTCAGCAGCCCACGTCTATTGAGCACAGACCGCGGCACGGTGCCGCTGTTCGGTGATGCCGGTACGGCCACCGCACTCGAAACCGATCCGTCGGCGGGGGCCATGACGGGGGTTTTTGGCACGGATGGTGAAGGCGCCGCGCACATCATGATCGAGGCGGGCGGCGCGAAAATGCCGCTGATGCCCGATGTCGAACCGTGGGACGCAGCCACCCATGCAGCACTTTACAAGGCGTCCCGCCTCTATCTCAACGGACCGGAAGTTTTCACCTTTACCCTGAAAAACGTTCCGGCGCTGGTTAAGGCAATTTTCGACGCTTCCGGCACGACAGTTGATGATATCGATTATGTCATCTTCCATCAGGCCAACGCCTTCATGCTGGATCACCTGCGTAAAAAAGCCGGTCTGCCGCCGGAGAAGGTGCCGGTGGCGATGGAAACCTATGGCAACACCTCTTCGGCATCCATCCCCCTGACGATAGCGGCGCGCCTATCCGATGCTTTCCTCACACCGAGGCCGGTGGTGCTGGTCGGTTTTGGCATCGGCTGGTAATGGGCAGCGCTTAAGCTCGATCTTGGAGCGATGCCTGACTGTGTGGTGGATGAAGATGAATGACGCGGTGGCAGCTGACGTAGAGGCCCAAGTCCTGAGCCAAAGGCTGGGCGTCTTTTCGCCGGACGCTTACTCCCGTCAGGATGTGCTGGAGCAGGAAATCGACAGCATTTTCAAACCATCGTGGCTCTGCGTCGGTTACAAACAGGATTTGTCCCAACCGCAGGATTTCATTACCACGCAGATCGGCCCGCACAGTATCGTGGTGCAGAATTTCGAAGGTGAGTTGCGGGCTTTTCGCAATGTCTGCGCGCACCGTTTCGCGCGTATTCAATGCGCGGCGAAAGGCAACCGGCCCCTGACGTGCCCCTATCATGGCTGGACATATGACGCGCGCGGACGCCCGGCCGGCATTCCCATGAATCGTCAAAGCTTTGGGCTTGAAGATGCCGATAAGGACGTGCTTGCTCTTGAAGCCTATGCGCTGGAGGTGGTGGGGCACTTCGTCTTTGTACGGATGCAGGCTGAAGGCTGCGATCTAAAGACATTTCTCGGCGGCTTTTACGACGATCTGCTGCATCTGTCGCAGATATGCCCGGATCGTATCGAGGCCGAAAGTTTCGAATGGGAAGCCAACTGGAAGCTGGGCATGGATAATGCCGCTGAGGCCTATCATGTGCCTATGGTGCATCCCGACAGCTTTGGGGCCATCCTGTCGATGGGCCTCGACCTGACCACCGAAGGCGACCATAGCCGCTATACGGGCGGCTTACGCGACCGTTCGTTGAAATGGCGGGGCGCCGTCGCCAAGGCAGTCGAGTTACAACGCAGCGATATCTATCCGCAGTATGGCAACTTCCTGATCTTTCCCAATATCATCGCCACTTTTTCCTATGGCGCTTTCCTGACCTTCCAGACGATCGAGCCGGTGGGGCCGCAGACCCTGCGCCTGAATAATTCAAGCTGGCTGGCGCACAATAACGGACGCGCCGCGCGCGATATGGTAGCTGAAACCCTGAGAGGCTTCACGCGGCAGGTGCGTGAGGAAGACCAGGCAATCTGCAAGGTGGCGCAAGCGGGCACCCGCGACGCCGCCTTGAGCCAGCGGCCGGTTCTGGGCGATATGGAAGCTCGCATCAAACATTTTCAACAGGCCTATGTCCGCCATATGCCTCCCCGGAGAGCCACATGAAAACCACTGAAGCCTTCAACCCGCTCTCCCTGACCGGACGCACGGTTCTGGTTACCGGCGCCAGCAGCGGCATCGGGCAGGCGACAGCGGTTTATCTGTCGAAACTCGGTGCGCGCATTGTTGTCACGGGCCGGAATGCGGAGCGTCTTGAGGCTACGCTTGGCCTGTTGCATGGCAACGATCATATCGTCCGCAGCTTTGACCTGGCCGATACGCAGGGCATCGTTGGATGGCTGAAGGCGCTTTGCGCCGAGATCGGCCCCCTGAACGGTATCGCCCATTGCGCAGGCATTCAGAGCACGCTGCCCATTCAGGCCATTTCACCGGCCTTCGTTCAGGACGTCCTGTCGCAAAATCTGGCCGCCACCCTGATGCTGGCGCAGGCTTTCCGTCTGCGGGCCTGCCATACGGCCAGCGCTGCCCTGGTGCTGGTGGCGTCTTCGGCGGCGATCCGGTCTGCGCCGGGCAATGTGGTGTATGCAGCCTCGAAAGGCGGAATGATTTCTGCGGCAAAGGGCCTGGGGGTGGAATTGCTGCGTGACGGCATACGGGTGAACGCCGTGGCCCCCGGTATGGTGGAAACGCCGATGTCGGAGCAGTTCAAGATCAAGATTTCCGAGGAAAGATTCCAGAAGGTCATCGATATGCACCCGCTGGGACTTGGGCAGCCGGATGACGTGGCGGCGGCTATCGCTTTTCTTTTGGCCGACACGTCACGCTGGATCACCGGCACGGTGCTGTCCGTCGATGGCGGTTTTACGGCGTGACCGAAGCTGCGGTCAAATCTCCGCCGACTTCCCGCCGCATATCG
>CAMLIY010000333.1 GCA_946480125.1 uncultured Asticcacaulis sp. | reverse complement strand
AGCGTTCACGATCACCGGCCAGGGCATGGGCGGTCATACCTATAATACGCACACGTCCACGGTCCTCAGCCGCCTCCCATTCACGGATACGACGCGTCGCATCCAGTCCGTTCATGCCGTGCATCTGCACGTCCATCAAGACAGCCACATAACTGCGCAGCTGTACGGCTTCAAACGCTTCCTGACCATTATTGGCGATATCGACATAATAGCCGAAATCCTCAAGGAAGGTGGTGGCGACCATGATATTGGGTTCATAGTCCTCGACCAGCAGGACATGCGGCCGGATATGGGCTTCGACCGTGCTGGCAACGATCGCTTCGACAGAATACTCACTCCGCACCACCTGATCTCTGGTCGCTATCTTGAGCGGAATGCGGACTTCGAATACCGATCCTTGCCCCACCTCGCTTTTCACCGAAATACTGCCGCCCATGATCTCGGTAAGAGTCTTGGTGATCGCCAGACCCAGGCCGGTGCCGCCATATTTTCGATTAATGCTGGTGTCGGCCTGAACAAATTTGTGGAAGATGGTTTCCATCTTTTCCGGCGCGATGCCGATGCCGGTGTCCCTGACTGAAATACAGATCAATTCATCTTCGGATACGTCCGATGGATGGCAGGTGATCGAAACATGGACACCGCCCTGCTCGGTAAACTTGATCGCGTTGCTGCACAGGTTGACTATAATCTGACGCAACCGTGTCGGGTCACCGATAAACATGCGCTCCTCAACGCACTCGCCATCGCCGGTAAAGGTCAGCCCCTTGTCACGCACCGACACCGCCATCATGCTGGCCACTTCCTGCATCAGCCGCGTGAGACTAAAGGGAATATGCTCAAGCTCGACCGTTCGGGCCTCGATTTTGGCAATATCCAGCAGATCGTTGATCAGGGCCAGCAGGCTGTCGGCGCTCATGGACAAGGTGCGGATATAGTCACTCTGACGCGGCGTCAGGGGCTGACTTTTTGACAAGATGGTGCTCAGGCCAATGATGGCGTTCATTGGTGTGCGAATTTCATGGCTCATATTGGCGAGAAATTCAGTCTTGGCGATATTGGCGGCTTCGGCGGCATTGCGGGCTTCAAGCAGGGCTTCCTGCGCCTGCTGCTGGGCGGTCATGTCACGGGCGATCTTGATGAAGCCCTTCACCCGTCCATGTTCGTCATACATCGCCGCCATGGTGCCGGAGGCATAAAAGCGCTCGCCGGACTGACGGATATGCCAGCGTTCATCGGACGCACGGTTATTGGTGGCAGCCGTCGCCAGCTCGACACGCGCCGCCTCATGGGCGCGATCCTCGGGCGTAAAAATAACCTCAATATGTTTGCCCAGCACATCCTTGGGCCGATAGCCAAAAAT
Organism: uncultured Asticcacaulis sp.; assembly: GCA_946480125.1. The sequence continues at coordinate 2,227 of CAMLIY010000333.1, read as the reverse complement.
CTTTTGGGCGCCGGCATTCCACAGCACAATCCGGCCGGCCTCATCCAATGAAATTATGGCGTAATCCTGGACGCTTTCCAGCATCAGATTGAGGTATGACTGGCTTTCCTTGAGGCGCAGGTCGGCCGTTTTCCTTTCAGTGACATCCTGCACCATGCCGACCATATGCGAAGGCCTGCCATCGGCGTCATGAATAAATTCTGCCCGACGATAAATCCAGCGCTCCTCTCCATCCGGCCGCCGGATGCGATATTCGGTTTCCGACGGTGTCGTGCCCGAGGCGCGGTCGTCTACGGTTGAGACGGCCGCATGATCTTCATCCACAACCAGTTCGATGGTTTTCGACAAGGAAACCGTGGCGGCAGGCGGCAAGCCAAAAATCGTACAGAACTCTTCCGAAACCGTTAGATCGTCAGCGCCCGCCGGTACAGCAAACACGCCGATACCGCCTACCTTTTGCGCCATGCGCAACTGATGGTAGCTTTCATCCAGCGCCAGTTCAGTACGGCGCCGGTCATCGATGTCGATGACAATACCCGACTGGTTGATCGCCCGTCCCTGCGCATCCAGTTCTGCCTTGCCTGTAGCATTGACCCAGCGCCAGCCGTCACCCTCTTTCACACGGTAGTCGATGATACAGGCCTCACCGGAGATCATCGTCTTTTCCACAGCCGCCACCAAACCGGGCAGGTCGTCGGGGTGCACGGCTTTGGCTACGACGTCGAACCCGACGCCATTCGCCATATCGACCGGATCAACGCCAAAGGTGCGGGCAAAACCCGCATCGCCCGTGACTTTCTGACTGGGCAGGTCCCAGAACCAGGTGCCGATAACCCCGCCGGCGCTTTGCGCCAGCCGCAGCTTTTCATTGCTTTCCTTGAGGGCCTGCTCAATGCGTTTGCGCTCATCAATATCGATCAGGACTCCGGGAAAACGGACCGGTCTGCCGCCGGGCTCACGCTCGACCGCACCGCTCGCCTCGACCCATTGCCAGGCATCGCCATTTCGCAGACGATATTCCGAGCGGAACGCATCCCCGTCTCGAAGGGCTTTGGATACCGCGTCACGAAGTGCGTCTACATCATCGGGATGGATGGCCTGAGCGGTTGTTTCAAAAGGGACACCATCCTGCGCATCAGGCAATGAAAAGGTGCGGGCGAAACGGTCGTCACCAATGACACGATCATTGGGAATATCCCAGACCCAGGTGCCAAGCACTGTGCCGGAATCCAGCGCCAGATTGATACGCTCGGAGGCTGAATCCGCCACACGCTGGATGGTCGCCAGATTTTCTGTCTGCGCCACCCGTTCGCTGATATCGACAAAGGTGCAGATAACCCCGTCAATACCCGCTTCGCGCTTTAACGGCTGGACACGATATTCAACGGGGAAGCTGCTGCCGTCCTGACGAAAGAACATATCGTTAGGCACATGGCAGCTCTCGCCATTCAGTGACGCACGATAAAGCGGACATTCCGCCAGCGGAAAAGGACTGCCATCCGCATGGTGATGATGGATGCGTTCATGAACAATCGTGCCGATAACCGTATCGGCTGCCGAGAAACCGAACATCCGTAAAAAGGCAGCATTACACATGGTAACGCGGCCTTGTCTATCGAGTGTGCATACGCCTTCGACGGTCGAATCAAGGACGAGACGGAAGAAATCCGCCTGCTCACCCGGCGAAAGTTTACTGAGCGGCATATGCCCTTTACCCCAAACTGAAATTTTGCAGGCGCCCACTGCTTACGCGCGAGATCATGACATTTCGCCGTAAAGGATCAATGCGGAATCACCACATTCCCTTGACGGGATCTACGGTCACGGCCCATGTTCTTATTTATTAAAAGAAAAAAACCCAGCCCTTCCAGGCTGGGTTTGCTTCATCAGGCAAAAGGCATTCAGCGACTGCATTTATCAGCTGTCAAGGAATGACCGCAGCTTGCGCGACCGTGACGGGTGCTTCAGCTTGCGCAGCGCCTTGGCTTCGATCTGGCGGATCCGTTCGCGGGTCACCGAGAACTGCTGGCCGACTTCTTCCAGCGTGTGGTCGGTATTCATGCCGATGCCGAAACGCATCCGCAGAACCCGTTCTTCACGCGGGGTCAGCGAGGCCAGAACCCGCGTCGTGGTTTCACGCAGGTTCGACTGGATGGCCGCATCGATTGGCAGGACGGCGTTCTTGTCCTCGATGAAGTCGCCGAGGTGGCTGTCTTCCTCGTCGCCG
>CAMLIY010000332.1 GCA_946480125.1 uncultured Asticcacaulis sp. | reverse complement strand
ATACGGGCCTGTGCGTTCCGGCAGACCCGAAGGAAAAAAAATGCCCTTAAAACTGTCCTTGAAGCCTGGGGAAAAGTTCGTTCTGAACGGCGCCGTTGTGCAAAACGGTGATCGTCGCTGTTCTCTCGTCCTGCAAAACAAGGCATCTGTCCTCCGCGAAAAAGACATCATGCAGACCGAAGACGTCACAACGCCGGCGCGTCACGTCTATTTTCCGGTGATGATGATGTATCTCGACGAGGCCGGGGCTGACAAATATTATGATGAATTCCTGCGCCGCATGTCGGAATTCATGACGGTGATCTCCAATCCGGTTATCCTGGCGGAATGCGTTAGTATCTCCAAAAGCCTTATGGCGAGGGAATATTACAAGGCATTGATGAGTTGCCGCCGGCTTATAGAGTACGAAGACGAAAGATTAGGAAATGTCGCTTAAAGCGTACCAGACGACGGCTGCCCGTGCAGAAGATCCTCGTCAGACGGAATACCGTCTGTTTGGCCAGGTCACCCGCGCCTTGATGGAGGCGGAACAGCTCGACAAGAGTTTTATCCGCGAACGCATGGATGCCCTGGATTGGAATCGTCGCATGTGGTCAATGCTGGGATCAGACTGCGCATTGGCCACTAACGGACTGCCGGAACAACTGCGTGCCAATATTGTTTCACTGTCTATCTGGGTAAACAAGCATACCTCGCTTGTCATGCGTAATAAGGAAGACTTTGCACCACTGATCGATGTCAATCGCATCATCATGCAGGGCTTGCTGCCACAAACCCAATCGCAAGGGGCTGTGCCCGTACGTCAATCTTACGGTTGACAGGCGGAAAATATGCGTAATTTAAAGCCGTGGCATCTGCCGATGCCGCGGCTTTAAATTATGGTCTGGTGGTTCCAATTGATTAAGGGGAACCAAAGCGGTCTATACAAAAACTATATGTAAAAGACCGGCATTCATACACCCTGTATATGCCTTAATGTCTAATCAGCCTCCATCGCAGGAGGTTTTCATGGCTATTATTTATTTACTTGTGGCGGGTTTGTTCTTCGTCATTTGCAAGGCGTTTGTTGAGTTTTGCGAGACGCTGAGGGGGGATGGCCAATGACATTCCTCTATATCATGGCCGGTATCATTACCGTGGCAGTGGCGGGCTACCTCGTTACAGCCCTGATAAAGCCAGAACTTTTTCCGTAAAATCGAGACCCAAAAATGTCATATGCACTCACGGGCAATAGCTGGTCGCAGCTTGCCTTTTACCTTCTTGCGCTCATCGCTCTTGCGTGGCCGTTGGGCCTTTACATGGCACGCATTCTGACGGCCGAGCGCCTGTTCCTGGCACCGGTCGAAAAGGCCGTTTATGGCACACTCGGAATCAAGCCCGACGAACAAATGAGCTGGAAAAATTACGCCACAGCCGTGATCGTCTTTTCCTTCGGGGGCTTTGTCACTCTTTATTTGCTGCTGTTATTCCAGAGTCATATTGGTTTCAATCCGCAGGGTATGGCCGACCTGACGCCGGCGCTCGCCTTTAATACAGCGGTCAGTTTCATAACCAATACCAACTGGCAAGCCTATGCTGGCGAAAGCACTTTGAGTTATGGCAGCCAGATGATCGGGCTGACGGTGCAGAATTTCCTGTCGGCCGCTGTGGGTCTTTCCGTGATGGCGGCGCTGATCCGCAGCCTGTCGCGTCAGTCATCCAGAGGCATCGGCAATTTCTGGGTCGATCTGGTGCGCAGCACACTCTATGTTTTGCTGCCACTGGCACTGATCTGGGCCGTTCTGCTCGGCGCTCAAGGTGTGATCCAGACCCTGGATGCCTATGTTACCGGCCATACACTTGAAGGCGCACAGCAGACTCTGGCGCTGGGACCGGTCGCTTCGCAGGAAGCGATCAAGATGCTCGGCACCAACGGCGGGGGCTTTTTCAATACCAATTCCGCCCATCCGTTTGAAAATCCCACACCACTCAGTAACTTCCTCGAAGTCCTGGCTATCCTCCTTATCCCCGTAGCCTGCTGTTTCGCCTTCGGCCGAATGATCGGCGACAAACGCCAGGGCATCGCTATCCTGGCTGCCATGACGCTGGTATTCGTGCCACTGACCCTGTTCTGCATCTCGGCCGAACAGGGCGGCAATCCGCATTTTGCCGCGTTGGGCGTCGATCAACTGGTCAGCGCCACGCAGGCCGGTGGCAATATGGAAGGCAAGGAAACACGCTTCGGTATTACCAATTCCGCGCTATGGGCCACGGCCACCACGGCGGCTTCCAACGGTTCCGTCAATGCCATGCACGACAGCTTCACGCCTCTGGGCGGCGCGGTTCCCATGCTGATGATGAAGTTCGGCGAGGTCATCTATGGCGGTGTTGGCTCCGGGCTCTACGGCATGCTGGTCTTCGTCATCATCACCGTCTTTATCGCCGGCCTGATGGTGGGCCGTACACCCGAATATCTCGGCAAGAAAATTCAAGCCTTTGAAATAAAGATGGCCTCGATCGCCATCCTCACGCCCTGCGCCTTTGTGTTGCTCGGCACAGCGGTGGCGGTACTGACCCCCTGGGGCAGGGCGGGGCTGTATAATCCCGGCGCGCAAGGCTTTTCCGAAGCGCTCTATGCCTTCACTTCGGCGGCCAATAATAACGGTTCGGCCTTTGCAGGCCTAAGTGCCAATACACCCTTCTATAATACAGCTTTAGGAATCTGCATGTTGTTTGGGCGCTTCTTCGTCCTGCTGCCAGTCCTGGCGATCGGCGGTTCACTGGCCGCCAAGACGGCCGTGCCTGACTCCGCCGGCACCCTGCCAACCCATACCCCGTTGTTCATCGCAGTCCTGATCGGCGTCATCTTGCTGGTCGGCGTCCTGACCTACCTGCCGGCATTGGCCCTGGGGCCAATCGTTGAGCACCTCATCATGATTAAGGGCCCAAGCAATTTCTAAGAGAAATTGCGGTAAAGGAATAAAGTTCATGTCCGCTTTAGCTAAAAAATCCGGCCTGTTCGAAGGCGCCGACCTCGGCTCCGTCCTCAAGCAAACCCTGTTGCGCCTCAATCCGGCCTATCAGGTGCGCAATCCGGTGATGTTCGTCGTCTTTATCGGCTCGATCGTGACTACCCTGATCTTGGCCATCATGCTGGTCACGCCTAAAAACGTGATTGGTGGCGGTCAGCCCTTGTGGTTTATCGGTCTCATCACCTTCTGGCTGTGGTTCACGCTTTTATTCGCCAACTTCGCCGAAGCCATCGCCGAAGGCAAGGGCAAGGCCCAGGCCGATTCCTTGCGCTCCGCCCGCAAGGACGTGTCGGCGAAAAAGCTCGACAAGTCTGGTAAGCCAGCCGTGGTCCCTGCCAATAGCCTGCGCAAGGGTGACCTGATTTTGATCGAGGCAGGTGATGTCGTGCCCGCCGATGGCCAGGTTATCGAGGGCATTGCCAGCGTCGATGAAAGCGCCGTCACGGGCGAGAGCGCGCCTGTTATCCGCGAATCGGGTGGCGACCGCGATGCCGTCACCGGCGGCACGCGCGTTCTCTCCGACCAGATCAAGGTGCGCGTCACCTCTGATCCCGGCGAAAGCTTCCTCGACCGCATGATCG
>CAMLIY010000331.1 GCA_946480125.1 uncultured Asticcacaulis sp. | reverse complement strand
GCGGCACGACCAGGGCTTCATAAGGATCGATCCCCATGACCCGCATGGCGTCGATCTCCTGGTTCATTTTCATAGAGCCAATTTCAGCGGCAAACGAAGACGCGCTGCGTCCGGCCAGCAGGACCGCGGCAATAATGGGGGCAAATTCGCGCATAACGCCGATACAGACCAGATCGACTGAAAACACCGCTCCGCCATATTGCTGGAGCGACAGCACCATCAGGAAAGCCAGCACGGCGCCGACAAACATATTGGTGACGGCGACGATGGGCAGGGATTCCAGGCCAGCCCGCTGCATGAGATTGAACAATGCGGCAAAGCGAATGCGGCTGGGCCTGACGATAGATAACATGATCAGGGTCATGACATGACCCATGAAAATCGATTGATTTATAAAGCCGCGCCAGAACGCCGACATGATCCGGCCAAGATGCACCAGCACATAATAGACCGGATGCAGCCAGAACTTGCGCACCTCCGGGTGTTCGCGCGTATAGTTATCCATGGTCGGGCGATTGGACCCGACAAGGGCATATAGACGTGTGTAGGCTTCATTGCCGGGAAAAATCTCGCCCTCGAGCCTGTCATCAAGGGCATAGTGCAAGGCGAAAGCACCCGCACTGTCCAGGGCCTCAAGCCCATCGGTCGTTACCTTGACCTTATCGAATTTTTTTAAGGCGGCCTGCATCCGTCCGGCTATGCCTTCCAGGCGCGTAATGATCCAGTGACCGCTTAAATTCAGCACGGCCACACCTGCGTCGCCCTTTCCGGACGGCGTAATGGTAAACTCGGCTTTGATCGCTTTAGAGGTCGCCCTGATCATTCTGACTTTAAATGGCTTTATGCTGGTGGCTTAAATATGCGATCATAGATGCCGCATATTGATAAAATGGCAATAGAGAACACAAAAAAACTGTACAGGGCCGTTCACTTTTATACCGACTGTGTTTCGCTCTGTGGCAAACGCACCCGGTAAACGCCTTTGAAACCGTCGGGTTCGATGGGCTTTCCCTTGCGTAAAACCTCAATCTTGCCCTGACGCGCCTGACCGATAATGACGCCGCGCACCTTGGGCAATTCCCGTCGCCAGTTGGTCGCATCTATTGCCTTGGCCACGTCATTAGGGCTAATGGAGTCACCCGTTCGCACCTGCGATAAGAGATCGAACAGGGTCTCTTCGATAAGTTGAGACATGATAATTTCTCCGGAGTACGATAATGAGCGCCGATGCCAACACGTATGAAAAAATAGCTGAAGGCGACTTTGCCGGCTGGTTGATTGCGCCGGAAAGCGACAGCTTCAACGGTTTGGTCGGGCCCTATTACTACCAGTCGGATGATCCCGCCAACGTCAAAGTGGCTTTCAAGGCGGAAAAGCGACATCTCAATGCCGGCGGCACAGTGCATGGCGGCTGTTTGCTGACCCTGGCCGACACGTCCCTCTTCATTTTCGCCCTGCCCCATCTGGGCGATGGTGGCGCGGTGACGCTGCAACTCGACTCGCAATTCCAGAGCCCGGGCCGTGAGGGCGATATCATTGTGGCGACCGGCGAAATCACCCGCGCCGGCAAATCGGTGATCTTCGGCCGCGGACAACTGACCTGTGGTGACCGCATCCTTTTGAGCTATTCCGGCATTATGTCGCGCCTGGCCGCCAGGCCTTCCGGGGATGCTTAACCAGAGCTCAAACGCATGGCCACCTCGCAACGGCTCGGGCGGGTAGTCGCCCTTGCCACTGAAAGCGGGAACTACAGCCCGTACACCGCATTCGGCAAGGCACCGACTACCGCCGCCGACAGGCAGGTGGCGAGGAACGCCGCCGCCAGACCTTTCCAGATCAGGCTGATGATTTCCGGCCGGCGCTCCGGCATCAAGGCCCCGAAACCGGCGACGGTGATGCCCACAGAACCGATATTGGCGAAACCGCAGGTGGCGTAGGTCAGAAGAATACGCGTACGCGGCGTCATGTCGGCCAGCGGTATCGCCGCCAGTTTCAGGAAGGCGACGAACTCAGTCAGCACCATCTTGACGCCTAAAATCTCGCCACCCTTAGCCGCCTCTTGCCATGGCACACCAATCAACCAGGCCAGGGGCGTGAAAATGACGCCCAATATGCGTTCAACCGTCACCGGCTGGCCGTTGATGGGCGGAACCACCGTCAGTATGGCATTGGCCAGCGCCGCCAGCGCCACCATGACCACCAGGATGGCGGCGATATTGATGGCGACCGTCATGCCGTCGACTGTGCCCTTGGAAACGGCATCAATGGCGGAATCATATTTCAGCGCGCTGCCGTAATCGAGCTTTTCAATCTTGTGGTTCATCAGGTCGGGTACGATGATCCGCGCCAGCAGCACCCCGGCCGGTGACGACACCACGGCGGCCGCGAGGATATGCCCGGCCGCATCGGGCAGGACGTGCTGCAGGATCAGCACATAGGCCACCATGGTCGAACCGGCGACATTGGCCATGCCGACCACCACCAGTACGAACAGTTCCGAGCGGGTCAGCTTGTCGAGATAAGCCTTGATGATGATCAGGCTCTCGACATTGCCAACGAAGATACCCGATGCCACGCCGAGCGATGTGGCGCCGCCCAGTCCGATTGTTTTTTCAAAGACATAACCAAAGGCACGAATGACGATCTTGAGCACACCGATATGCCACAACAGCGCCGACAAGGCCGAAATAACCAGTATTAGCGGCAGAACCTTGAGCGCGAAGACAAACAGCGCGCCGGAATTGGTCACCGCATAGGGCTGGTCGCCACCGCCCATATAGCCGAAGACGAACTGCATCCCCTGGTCGGTGGCGGCCGACAGCGCGCTCATGCCGTTGGCCACAGCCCCCAGCAGGACATGCGATTGCGGAATGGCGAACAGCGCCAGGATCAGCACCACCTGGATGGCAATGGCGCCGATGGCCAGGCGCACCGGAAACTTGCGGCGGTTTTCCGACAGTCCCCAGCAAAACAAAATAATGACCGCTATACCAAGCAGACTCTGTATGTTTTCCAGGCCATAATGAATAGGCAAGACTGTCTCCGTAAGTCTGTAAAGCTTCGGATATAATGATGAAACCCACATCTTTTGTGACACTGGCGCTTATCGCCATCTTTACAAACTTCAACGAATAGTGATCAGTCACGGATACCAAAGACGTTTAGAGTCGTCCGCGCACTCTGACAGAAAGACATGCCGATATGAGCCTGGCCGCAGGGCAAGCCACGCCCCAGAACGACGCGACAACCCGCCATCTGCTGGTGGTCGATGACGATGACCGCATCCGCACCCTGCTGAAGGAATTCCTGAGCCGGCAAGGCTTCCGAGTCACCGCCGCCGCCCATGCCGACGCCGCCAAGCGGATGTTGCAACTGCTGGATTTCGACCTGCTTATCCTCGATGTCATGATGCCGGGTGAGGATGGCTTTTCGCTGTCCAAATGGGTGCGCGCCAATTCCAGTGTGCCGATCCTGATATTGACCGCGCGCGGACTACCCGATGACCGGATCATGGGCCTTTCCATCGGTGCCGACGATTATCTCTCCAAGCCGTTCGAGCCGCAGGAACTGCTGCTGCGCATCGAGGCCATCCTGCGCCG
>CAMLIY010000330.1 GCA_946480125.1 uncultured Asticcacaulis sp. | reverse complement strand
CGGTGCCGACGCCGGCATCGACGATGATCGGCACCTTCGCGTTCTCGACGATCTCCAACAGGTTGTAGCGGTTCTGGATGCCGAGCCCGGAACCGATCGGCGCCGCGAGTGGCATCACCGCGACGCAGCCGATCTCTTCCAGGCGCTTGGCCAGGATCGGATCATCGGACGTATAGACCATCACGTCGAAACCGTCCTTGACCAGGGTTTCGGCCGCGGCGAGCGTCTGCACGACATCGGGGAAGAGCGTGCGCGCGTCGCCCAGCACTTCGAGCTTCACCAGCGTGTGGCCGTCGAGCAGTTCGCGCGCGAGCCGGCAGGTGCGCACGGCGTCGTCGGCGGTGTAGCAGCCGGCGGTGTTGGGGAGGAGCGTGTAGCGGTCGGGCGGGAGGATATCGAGCAGGTTGGGCTCGCCCGGCGACTGCCCGAGGTTCGTGCGGCGGATCGCGACGGTGACGCTCGGACGTGAAGCCGACTTGGATGCCTCTGCATTGGCGGTCATCGGTGGCGGCGATTTGTCCAAACTTGATGATACGGGCATGGAAACGATCACCGCCAGTCTCTATCATGCTGTGAAAACGTCAGGTTTTGACAGTCTCACACTTGACCTCAAAGGCTTTACGCCGCAACGGGTCGCCCGTGCTCAACTCGCCTTTTACCTGGCGTCCTACCGCTTCGATAAATATTTTGGCCAGGCCAAGCTGGAAAAGGCGCCTGCGCTGAAAAGCATTACGATCGTCTGTGACGATATCCAGGCGGCCGAAGCGGCGTTCGCTCCGCTGGCTGCCTTGCGTGACGGCATATTGTTTGCTCGTGACCTGGTATCTGAACCCGCGAATGTGCTCTATCCGCAATCCTATGCTGATCGGGTCAAGGCGCTGGAGCCGACCGGTCTCAAGGTCGAAGTGCTGGGTGTGGCGGAAATGGAAAAGCTTGGCATGCACTCGCTGCTCGGCGTCGGCCTGGGCAGTCGTAAGGAATCCAAGCTGGTGATCATGCAGTGGCAGGGCGCGGGTGACGCTCAACCCGTCGCGTTTGTCGGCAAAGGCGTGACCTTTGACACCGGCGGCATTTCTATCAAGCCGGCGGAAGGCATGGAAGACATGAAATGGGATATGGGCGGATCGGCCGCTGTGGTCGGCGCCATGATCGCGCTGGCATCCCGCAAAGCCAGGGTGAATGCGATCGGTATTATCGGTCTGGTCGAAAATATGCCGGACGGTAATGCCCAGCGCCCCGGCGATGTGGTGAAAGCTATGTCGGGCACTACGATCGAGGTCATCAATACCGACGCCGAAGGCCGCCTCGTTCTGGCGGATGCCCTGTGGTATTGCCAGTCGCGTTTCAAACCGCAGTTCATGATTGATCTCGCCACCCTGACCGGAGCCATGATTATTGCGCTCGGCATGGATTATGCCGGTGTCTTCAGCAACAACGACGAATTGGCTGAGCGAATCGGTGAGGCGTCGAAGGCGGCGGGTGAAAATACCTGGCGGATGCCTTTACCATCACAATACGAAAAGCAGATCGATTCAAAAATTGCCGATATCCGCAACATAGGCGGCCGTCCCGCAGGGTCGATCACAGCGGCTCTGTTCCTGCAACGGTTCGTCAACAATGTGCCGTGGGCGCATATGGATATCGCGCCCGTGGCGTGGACCAATGAACAGCGCGTGCCGACCGTACCCGAAGGGGCAACCGGCTTTGGCGTTCGGACGCTGACGCAACTCGTCGAGCGTTTTTACGAGCAATAAGTATCTGTTCATGCCGGATATCTGGTTTTATCATCTTGAAAAGACACCCTTGACACAAGCCTTGCCGGACCTGCTGGAGAAGGTGGTGCAAAAGGGATGGAGGGCCTATGTTCATGGCCATGACGATGACAAGATTGAGGCGTTGAATAATGAACTGTGGGTCTATAAGGCGGCGTCCTTTCTGGCTCACGGACGGGAGGGCAACGATCTGGCATTACGCCAGCCCGTCTTGCTTGGAACGTCCGGGGACATGACAAATACGCCTGATGTATATGTGTCTGTAGCGCCGGTCGATTTTCCGGATATTTCACATATCCGCAGAGGTCTTATCGTGTTTGAAGGTGCGGATAACGCGCACCTTGGCTGGGCGCGAGAGCAATGGAAGCGCCTGAAAAACGAGGGCGCGGATCTGGCCTATTGGAAGCAAAATGCTCAAGGTCGATGGGAGAAAATGCAATGAAGATATTATATAAGCACGGCCTTGGTTTTATGTTCTTTCTCGGCCTGACCGCCTGCGGATCCACACCGGAAACACCCGTGACGGGGCCTGCGCCGCAAACGCCCGCCTATCATCCCCCCGCAGCCTATAAGCCGGCGCCGCCCCCCGTCACCTATAAGCCGGTGACCAACGACCAGTGCGGTGCCACTGCCTTGCAGGGACTGGTTGGAAAACCACGCACCGAGATTACGGTTCCCCTTGATCCCGGTAAGCGTCGTGTGGTGTGTTCCAGCTGTATCGTCACGCAGGAATATCGCTCTGATCGTCAAACGATTGTTTTCAGCAGCGAGACGGGGATTATTGAATCTGTTAAGTGCGGGTAACGCTGTTTCGGTTTTAATGTGCAATTTCAGTTGGTCAGCAGCCAAACTTGATGCTACCCTGAGTTAAGTCAAAGACGAATCGACGGTTATTCGGGGCAGGCCCGTCGTCCATACCCACCTACATGATCGGGTCTTGTACGCATGGATAAAAAGCTCATTGGTGAAGGCAGATCAGCAGAAATTTTGCTGGTTGACGATAATCGGGGCGACGCATTGCTGGCGTCTCATGCGTTTAAGGAAGCCAGGGTTAAGACCCATTTAACTGTGGCATCCACAGGTGAGATGGCTCTGGCTATGCTGATGAGGGAAGGCGTCTACAAGGATAAACGCCTACCTGATTTAATCATGCTTGATCTCGGCTTGCCCAAAATGAGTGGGGTGGATGTACTGAGCCACATCAAAAACGACGCGCGTTTTCGCCATATCCCAGTGATCGTCATGTCAAATTCCGGCGCAGGCAGTAATATTCTCAAAAGTTATCAGCTACATGCCAATGCTTATGTGATCAAACCGGTGGATCTTCCCAGATTTCGCGAAGCCATTTCGTTGATTGAACAGTTTTTTTTCCTTCTGGCCTGCGTGCCTCAGACCATAGACGCATAAGGAGGATACGCCTTGCAGGAACCCCGACACATTACCATGACTGCTCCCGCCGATCCCGCCGAAGAATTCAAAGATTTTGCCTACATAGTCTCTCACGACCTCGCCGGTCCTGTGCGGTCAATGGTGGCGTTTTCCCAGCTATTAAAAGAAAGTCTGCCGGTTGTCGAAAAGGCTGAAGATCAGCTGCATCTCGATCTGGTGATCGAAAGCGGTCAAAGCTGGGTGAAATGATCCAGGGTTTGCTGGCATTTTCCCGTTTGAATACCGTTCCGAGGACACGCGCACTGGTTGAACTTGAAATCGTTGTAGCCAGATGTTACATGCAATTGCAAACGCAGATTGATGCCACAAAAGGCCATTTTAACTATCCGCGAATGCCGGAAGCTGTCGCATGGCCTCGAAGACGGCGATTCCCGCCGACACCGACAGGTTCAG
>CAMLIY010000329.1 GCA_946480125.1 uncultured Asticcacaulis sp. | reverse complement strand
GCCGAAGGCGTCTAATCTGCGCGCCGCTTCCTGCGTCGCCAGCCGGCTGAAGGATCGCGTTCGCACTGAACCATAAAGCAATAGGATACGCGGCGCATGGCCGGCCCTTCGCGGCGCCAGCAGTTCCGTCCGGTCAACCGGCCTGAAACTGGCCGCATCCATCTGCGGCATATCGTCAAACGGCTCAGACAAGACGCTTACCTTCGGCATCGATCATCAGCTGGCCGTCTTCCTTGGTAAACGGCCCCGGCGGATAGCGATCGATCAGGTCGAGCACGGCTTCCGAAGGCCGGCACAGCTTCACGCCGCGGTTCGTGACGACGAAGGGCCGGTTGACCAGAACCGGCGTTTCCAGCATGGCGGTAAGGATGGCCTCATCGCTGACACCCTCCTCCAGCAGGCCCATGTCCTTCGCCGGCGACTTGGTTTCGCGCAAGGCCTGGCGCGGGGTTAGTCCGGCGGCGGTCAGCAGGGTCAGCAACAATTCGCGCGTCCAGCCGGTTTTGAGATAGTCGACAATCTCCGGCTGGCAGCCGGCCGCTTCCAGCACGGCCAGAACGTTGCGCGACGTGCCGCAATCGGGATTGTGAAAAATGATCGGGGTCATGCGGTGATCTCTTTTACGGGTTTCAAAAACCAGGTGCAAACGGCCAGGGCCAGCAAAGCGCCTGTGATCTGGGCAATAATAAATGCGGGCGCATCAACCGGACGAATGCCGGCGAAGGTATCGCTGAGGCTGCGCGCCATCGTCACCGCCGGATTGGCGAACGAGGTCGAGGCTGTGAACCAGTAGGCGGCGGTGATATAAAGCCCGACGGCGACCGGCACGAAGGCACGCCGCGCCTTGTGGGTGGCAAAAAGGGTCAGGATCAGGCCGAAAGTGGCCACGCCTTCCGACAAAACTTGCGCCGGGCCTGAGCGGATTTTTTGCGAGACTTGAAGAATCGGCTCACCAAACATGGCGTGTGCCAGCCAGACTCCGGCGATGGCGCCGATGACCTGAACCCCCACATAGGCCACAGCCGGCACGGCCTTCTGTTCGCGTCGCAGAGCGATGATCAGCGTGACCGCCGGATTGAAATGCGCCCCTGAGATCGGCCCCAGCATGGTGATCAGCACCACCAGCATGGCGCCGGTGGCGAGCGTATTGCCCAGCAGGGCGATGGCGACATTGCCCCCCGCCAGACGCTCCGCCATGATACCGGAACCGACCACCGTGGCCAGCAGCAGACACGTGCCGATAAATTCGGCGAACAGCCGCCGGCTTAAGGTCGGCATGATCAGCACCCGCAGGCCAGTTTTTCGATGACCGGCTGGCACAGGTCCTTGCGGCCGCCGCAGCAGTCTTCGAGTAAAAATTCCAGCAATCCCCTCACGCCCTCCATATCGGCAAAGTATCGGATAGCCCGCCCCTCACGAACATTGCGGATCAGGCCGCCCTGGGTCAGTATCGCCAGATTGGCCGACATGGTATTTTGCCGCACGCCGAGCGCCTCGCCAATTTCGCCGGCCAACATGCCCTCCGGCCCTGCCGTGATCAGCAGGCGAAAGACGTCAAGCCGGGTTGGCTGGCTGAGGGCCGCAAAAACAATGAGCGCGTTCTTTTTATCCATATATCCAGATTGCATGATATATAGATATTATCAAGCCTAAAAACGAAGCCATCCGGATAACTTTGTTTTTATTGCCCTTTGGGGTAGACCTCAGCGTCGGCTCTGCTATTTTGCCCCGTTCGCTTTAACAGACCGTCCGGGGATATAGCGCGCATATCTCGCGCATCCGTGAGTGCCTTACCTGGTAAGGCCTAATTCAGGGAGGAGTTTTGCCCTTGATCAGCCTGATAGCCAGCTTGCTTGTCGCCGCAGCCGCAACCCCTGCCGCCACCGACACGGCGTCCCCGTCGGCCTTTGCGGCCTTCGATCTGGCGGATTGCGAAGGCGATGCGGCCGCACGCCGTTTGCCGCCTGAAAAAGCCGTCGCCCTGCTCCTGACAAAATATCCGATCATCATGAATGCCGCCGACTTTACCGGTCCGCAGACGCCTCTGGCACAACGTGTCGCCGCGGCCTGTCTTGATGATGGCTGCCTGACCGATGGCAATCTGACCGCCGGCAGCTATGCCGCGCTCAACCGCACGGTCGGCAAGATGCTGGATGCGCGTGACGATGGCCGTTTCCGCCTTGTCTGGGCGGGAAATGGCGCCGAACCGGCCACGCGATCGGAGCGCATCGCCGCTTTTTTTGACCTGTCTCGCCAGACCTACGCCGTGCAGTGCCTGGCCGCGCCGCCGCCGCCGCCGGTCAGCGCGCCCGTTGTGGCCGCCATTCCCGCGCCGGAAGACGTCAAGCCCAAAAGGGGTCTGCGCGCCGCCGTTTCACGCTGGCGGATCGCCTCGACGGTCAACGAAACCGAGAAGGATGATTATACCAAGCGCGATCCGGCGCGACTGTCCTATGTCGACAGCGCCACTGACAGCGCGCCGGTGGTCTCGGTCAAGGGCGTCATTGCGGCGCCCGCCATTATCACCTGGGGCGATCAGTCCGTGGCCACCAAGGGCTTCGGTGATATCCGCCCGTTCACCGGCTATGAACGCATATCCAGCGTCAATCCCGCCAGCGAGGTCAACAATCTCGATTTTGGCCTGCGCGGCCATTTTCGCTTCGCCCGCAATGATGGCAAGGAAGCCTATATCGGCGGCCTGACGGCGGCCTACGAAACCGATGACCATTTTCAGTCGTCCCTGACACGTTTCGAGGCCTCACTCAGCCTGCCGCTCAAGCAATGGACCGATCGCACCTTCATCGGCAACGGGTCGTCGGATTGCGTCATTTGCCAAACCACCAATATGACCCTGGTAAGCGATTATGTTGAGGTCAGTAATCCGGGTGAAAAGGTGGCCCTGCTCAATCTGCCGCAATATGCCCGCGTGGGTTTCGATGCCGGCTGGGACGTACGCCTCAAGCGCGGCAAGGATAAGCCGGCCTTTGGTTTGAATGTGCAATACAGCCGCCGCGATGACCTGCGCGGGGATGGCGCCACCGCCAGCCGCATGATTTCACGCGCCGCCTATTACCCGACGCCGCAAAGCCACTATGTCTTTGGTCTCGAATACGACAAGGGCGAAGACCTGATCTCGTTCAGCAATATTGATCGCTGGATGCTGACCTGGGGCTATCGGCAGTAGGTTCTTCTCCTCCCCTGCAACGCGGCAACTTCGTTGTGAGGCAGGAGAAAGAAAGTGACTCCCCATACCCTAGCAATTTACTCAGCTTTAGCCTATTTACGCGCGCATGACCGTCTGTGCCGTCCCCCTTATCCAATCGGCTGATCTTGATGCCGCCATCGAAGCCACCCGCAAAAGCGTTGGGCTGCCGGCAGGATCGCGTGTGGTCGCCGCCATGTCCGGCGGGGTCGATTCTACCGTGGTCGCCGCCCTGCTGCATCAGGCCGGCTACGAAGTCATCGGCGTCACGCTCCAGCTTTATGATCATGGCGCGGCGCTGAAAAAAACCGGCGCCTGCTGCGCCGGCCAGGATATCCACGATGCCCGTATGGCCGCCGAAAAGATCGGCATCGCCCACTATGTGCTCGATTACGAAAGCCGTTTCCGCGAC
>CAMLIY010000328.1 GCA_946480125.1 uncultured Asticcacaulis sp. | reverse complement strand
GCAACCTGGTGGAGTTCGCCTCCATCAGCCCGGAAGGGGCGCGCGTGCTGGGCGTTATCGGCGCCTCGCGCTGTAACATCCTGATCTCCGGCGGCACCGGCTCCGGTAAGACGACCCTGCTGAATACCCTGACCGCCTTTATCGACCCGACGGAGCGCGTCGTTACCTGCGAAGACGCCGCCGAACTCCAGCTCCAGCAGCCGCATGTCGTCCGCCTGGAAACGCGCCCGCCCAATCTCGAGGGCCAGGGCACGATCACCATGCGCGATCTGGTTAAGAACTGTCTGCGGATGCGTCCCGAACGGATCATCGTCGGCGAAGTCCGCGGTCCGGAAGCCTTCGATC
This sequence comes from uncultured Asticcacaulis sp., assembly GCA_946480125.1. Next base: position 3,298 of record CAMLIY010000328.1, on the reverse strand, counting down.
TCTTGCAGGCCATGAACACCGGCCACGATGGCTCGATGGGAACGCTGCACGCCAACTCACCGCGCGAAGCCGTGTCGCGTCTCGAATCGATGATCACCATGGGCGGCTATGGCCTGCCCTCGCGCACCATCCGCGAAATGATCGTCGGCTCAATCGACATCATCGTGCAGGCGGCTCGCCTGCGTGACGGTTCGCGCCGCATCACCCACATTACAGAGGTGCTGGGTCTCGAAGGTGATGTTATCGTGACGCAAGACCTGTTCGTTTACGAGGTCGAGGGCGAGGACAAGCAAGGCAAGATCATCGGTCGTCACCGCTCAACCGGCATCGGCCGCCCACGCTTTTGGGATCGCGCCAAATATTATGGCCTTGAGCGCGAACTGGCGGAGGCGCTTGATGCAAGTGAATAGCACCAAAGCCGATGGCGCGACGCGCTTACCTGCCATCCGCCCTCAAGCAGCGAAGCGGTAGGCAGAAAAATGTTAATGACCATATTGATCGCTTTTCTGGGCTTCGTCATTATTGCCAGTCTTGGCTTTGCCTTTACCGGCGGTGGCGGCGGTTCGGCGGCCCTGACCAAACGCACTCAGACCATAGGTCTGGGCACCAATACCCGCACCAAACAACGCCAGAAAGCTGCCGCCAAGACGCCGGAAGAACGCCGCAAGCTCATTACGGAGCAACTCAAGGAAGCGGATAAGCGCGAACGCAAGGCACGCCTGACCCTGCGCGCGCGAATGCTGCATGCGGGCGTATCGATGGATATCACTCAATTCTGGATTTACAGCGGTGTGCTTGGCGCCGTGGCTTTTATTATCCCCTTGCTGGCACTCAGCCACCTGCCATTGCTGATGCGGATACTTATCGCCTGTGGCGCCGCCTTTGTCGCCGGCTACGGACTGCCGCGCTGGGTTCTGGGAACGATGGCCGCCAAGCGGGTCAAGAAATTCACCGAAGAGTTTCCCAATGCCATGGACATTATTACCCGCGGTATCAAGTCCGGCCTGCCGGTCCATGACGGTCTGAAACTGGCCGCCAAGGAATGTGCGGCGCCGCTGGGGCCCGAATTCCAACGGCTGGTGGAAAATGTCGGCGTTGGCATGTCGCTGGATAATGCACTCGAAAAGATGAGTGAAAATATGCCCGCGCCGGAATTGCGCTTTTTTGCCATCGTCATCTCTATTCAGTCCAAGACCGGCGGCAATCTTTCCGAAGCGCTCGGCAATTTGTCGACCGTTCTGCGCGCCCGCAAGATGATGCGTGAAAAAATCAAGGCGCTGTCGTCCGAAGCCATTGCCTCGGCCTCGATCATCGGTGTTCTGCCGCCGGGCGTCGGCATCATGATCTCGGTTGTCCGGCCCGAATATATCGCGCCGATGTTCACAGACATGCGCGGTCAGCTCATGCTTCTGGGCGGCGCCACATGGATGTTTATGGGCATTATGATGATGCGCAAAATGATCAACTTCAAATTCTAGGCGGACCCACATGACCGATTTCGCCGCCTTCATCATGAACCCTGGCAATCTGATCTTTGGCTTCGTGGCCGTTCTCGCTTTTTTCAGCCTGATGACCCTGGGCCAGAGCCTGGCTTCAGGCAATCAGCTTGAAAAGCGTATGAAATCCGTGGCCACGCGGCGAGAGGAACTGCGCCGCCTGTCGCGGCAGACCGTCAAGGAAGGCTCAAGCCTGCGTCATACCGATACCAGTCCGTATCGCGCCCTTGTCGAAAAACTGAACCTGAAGACCTTGCTGGAAGATCCTAAGGTGGTCGAAAATCTCGCCATGGCCGGCTTTCGCGGTCCGAAACCGATTTCGACCTTTTACTTCTTCCGCTTCGCCATGCCGTTCGTGCTCGGCGCACTCGCCGCTTTCGAAGTGTTCGTGGTCGATATCGGCCATTATACCATACAGATCAAATTGCTGATCACGGTCGGCGCCTTCGTCATCGGCTATTACGCCCCGAACCTCTATATCAAGAACCGGGCGACCAAGCGCCGCACTTCGATTATGCAGGCCTTTCCGGATTCGCTCGATCTTTTGCTCATCTCGGTCGAAGCTGGCATGTCGATCGAAACCGCCCTGCATAAGGTGGCTGCGGAAATGGGGCCTTCCTCCATAGAACTGGCCGAGGAGCTATCCCTTCTGGTGGCTGAGTTGTCCTATCTGCCGGAGCGTCGCATGGCCTATGAGGGCTTGGCCAAGCGCACCAACCACCCCGGAATCAAGGCCGTCTGCACCGCCATGATCCAGGCGGAAAAATACGGTACGCCGCTGGGTACGGCCCTGCGCGTCATGGCGAAGGAAAATCGTGAGCTGCGTCTATCGGCTGCCGAGAAAAAAGCCGCCGCCCTGCCTGCCCAGTTGACCGTGCCGATGATCGTCTTCTTCCTGCCGGTGTTGTTTGTGGTCATTCTCGGGCCGGTCTTTTTGCGCATTAGCGATATGCAGAAAAAGGACCATAACGCGCCGATGGTCGGGGACCGCCAGACGCCGACTGAGACGAAATAAGGTGGGGTCACGGAACTCGTCCCCATAGGTCGGTCAGAGCTTGGGCCAGCTGTAAACCAAGGAAAAGGGCTCCGGATCGGGAGCCCTTTTCTTATATTCACTGGTGATTCATAGCTTTACTGACAGGCGAGGCATTCTTCGTAGTCTGTCTTCGGCGTTTCCATCTTTTCGACGGCTTCCTTGGTGTCGCTGCCGGCATGCGAGGCGCGCTGGACTGACTTGGAGCGGAGGTAATAGAGCGACTTGACGCCCTGTTCCCACGCCGTCCAGTGCAGCATGTGCAGGTCCCACTTATCAGTATCACCGGGCAGGAAGATATTCAGCGACTGTGACTGGCAGATTTCCGGCGTGCGGTCGGCGGCCAGTTCAACCACCCAGCGCTGATCGATTTCAAAGGCCGTCTTGAAGACATCCTTTTCATCCTGCGACAATTCTTCCAGATGCGCGACCGAGCCTTCGTGTTCGACGATCGAGTTCCACACATCGGTCGTGTCCAGGCCTTTTTCCGCCAGCAGCTTGACCAGATATGGATTCTTAACCGCGAAGGAGCCTGACAGCGTCTTGTGGGTATAGATATTGGCGGGGATCGGCTCGATACCGGCCGAGGTGCCGCCGCAGATGATCGAGATCGAAGCGGTAGGCGCAATGGCCAGCTTGTGCGAGAAGCGTTCCATGACACCGCGTTCCTCGGCGTCCAGGCAAGGGCCACGTTCTTCGGCCAGCTTGACCGAGGCCTTGTCGGCTTCGCGGCGCAGGTGCTTGAACAGGCGCATGTTCCACGACTTGG
>CAMLIY010000327.1 GCA_946480125.1 uncultured Asticcacaulis sp. | reverse complement strand
TATGGTTCTCACTGGCCGAGGGCGTGGTGACCGAAACCATGTATGGCCGCATCCACGAGGCGCAAATCCGTGAATTGCAGATCGCGGTTACTGGCCAGGATACTTCAGGCAAGGGCTGGACCGCTTTCGAGCGCACCGACACGACCAGCCGTGTTGAATATATCCATACCGACGCCGCCGGCCGGCCGCTCTCGCCCGCCTATCGCCTGACCAATACGGACAAGCAGGGTCGCTTCGTCATCCTCAAGGACGTCTTCACCGATCCGGACCACCAGACTCTGATGGTCCGCGTCACGGTCAAGGCGCTTAAGGGACCGGTGACGCCCTATGTCATCCTCGATCCCTCCATGGCCAATACCTCCGGCGATGACGAAGGCCACGCCAATGTGACCAACTTGCAAGCCTGGCAAGGCAAGGTCGCGCTCAATCTCTCGGCCAATGTGCCGTTCAAAAAGGCCACGGTTGGCTATACCGGCGTCAGCGACGGTATAAAGGCACTGACCGCCAGTCAGTCTTTGGGCGAACTGCACAGCGCCGCCGACCAGAAGGGCAATATCGTGCTGGTGGGGCAATTGCCGGCGGTCAGCCAAACGGCCACCTTTGATCTGGCCCTCGGCTTCGGCGCTACGACGCAAGCCGCCAGCGCCGAATCCACCGCCACCCTGAAAACCGGCTATGCCAGAGTGCTGGCCAATTATAACGGCGAAGGCGCGGCTGTCGGATGGGAGGATTACCTCGCCTCGCTGTCCGAACTGAAAAGTCTGATCCCGGTATCAGAGGACAATGGCAAACTGCTCTATGCCTCGGTGCTGGCGCTGAAGGTGCAGGAAGACCACACTGCTGCCGGTGCCCTGATCGCTTCGCTGAGCAATCCGTGGGGCGATACAGTCGTCACCGATGTGTCGGCCACCGGCTATAAGGGTGTGTGGCCTCGCGATTTTTATCAGGTCTCGATGGCGCTGGCCGCGCTTGGCGACAAGGAAACGCCGGTCGCCGCCTTCCGCTTCCTGCCGACGATTCAGGTCAAGGCCACGACGCCCGGCAATACCGGCGTCACCGGCTGGTTTCTGCAAAAGGCGCATGTCGACGGCACGCCGGAATGGGTCGGCGTCCAGCTTGACCAGACCGCCATGCCGATCCTGCTGGGTGAACGGCTGGAACAACTGGGCCTGATCTCGAAGGATGAACTGCTGTCATCCTACCAGACGATGCTCAAGCCTGCCGCCGATTTCCTGAGCCATGGCGGCACGGTCGGGCTTGACTGGAATCACGCCACTATCACCCCGCCCTATAGCCAGCAGGAACGCTGGGAGGAGCAGGAAGGCCATTCGCCTTCGACCACGGCGGCCGTCATCGCGGGTCTGACCGCCGCCGCCGATATCGCCACCCAGGCGGGCGATACTGAGGGCGCAAAGCTTTATACTGAAAAGGCAGATAATTATTCCGGAAAACTGGAACAACGCCTTTTCACCACATCGGGCAAGGTGCGCGGCCAGGATAAGCCCGCCAGCTATTTCCTGCGTATTTCACGCTCGGACGACGCCAATGCGCCGGGCAGCCAGGACAGCCGCAATGGCCGCCCCGCCCTGCCTTCGGACCTGATGGTCGATGCCGGCTTCCTGGAATTGGTGCGCTATGGCGTGCGCCCGGCCGATGACAAGGACATCACTGCCTCCCTGGCCGTGATCGATGACCAGACCCTGCCGGAAAACCTGCGTGTCCGTTACGATTTCCACTTCCCTGGCACGGATGTAACCGTCCCCGGCTTCCGCCGCTATGGCAATGACGGCTATGGCGAAGGCACCGAAGGCGGCAATTACGGCCCGATGTCCGCCGATCAGCGGGGGCGCGTCTGGCCGATCTTCACCGGTGAGCGCGGCCATTATGAGCTGGCGCTCGACAGTCTGAAGGCCAGCGGCGTGACCGACAGCGATATCGCCGCCATTCGCGGTACCTATGTGAAGGGTATGGAACTGTTCGCCAATGAAGGCCTGATGATCCCCGAACAGGTGTTTGATGGCGTCGGCTCGAAGACGGCCCATGATTATGCGGTGGGCGAAGGTACGGACAGCGCCACACCGCTGGCCTGGTCGCACGCCGAATATGTCAAGCTTCTGCGCTCAGTGCGTGACCGTCAGGTTTGGGACCGTAACCCGGCTACGTACCAGCGTTTTTCCGACCCCAATTCCAACAAGGTCAAAGATTAAGTCTCAACCCTCCTTTGACCCAACTCAGCCCCCGTTGCCTTGGCTTCGGGGGCTTTTTTATGTGCGCGGCAAAGAAAAAGGCCGGAGCGAAACACCGGCCTTCAGGTTATTTTTTCTTCAGTTCGGCCAGGATATCGGCCAGCAGTTCTTCCTGAGAGGGTCCCGGCGGCGCCGGATCGGCGGCCGGCGGTGGCGGCATCAGCCGGTTGATCGCCTTGACCACCAGGAAGATGGCGGTGCCGATGATCAGGAACTGGATCAGGGTATTGATGAAGACGCCATAGCCGATGGCGACCTCGGCCGTCTTGGTGGCCAGATCGGCCGGCTTCAGGACCAGCTTGAGATTGGAGAAATCGACGCCGCCGGTGATATAGCCGATCGGCGGCATGATGATATTATCGACCAGCGAGGTGACGATCTTGCCAAAAGCGCCGCCGATCACGACACCGACCGCCAGGTCAATGACATTGCCGCGCATCAGGAAGGTTTTGAATTCGGAGGCGATGCTCATATTGGGTATCCCTATTCGCCGTTATCGTCGCCGGAGAGGTTCAGGCGCTCGCGCAGTTCCTTGCCGCTCTTGAAGAAGGGCACGTGCTTGGCCGGCACCTTGACCGATTCCCCGGTGCGCGGATTGCGGCCAGCGCGGGCGGGACGGGAACGCACCGACAGGGCGCCAAAACCGCGAAGCTCGACGCGGCCACCTTTTTCCAGCGTGGTGATCATGGATTCCAGGATAAGATTGACCGCGCGCTCGACGTCTTTTTGAGTCAAGTGTGGATATTCGGAAGCCAAACGTTCAATGAGTTCAGACTTGAGCATTGATCTCCCTCACGCGGTAAATCTGTGAATGGCGAGCATGTCCGAAAATGAAAATGAGTTCAAGGGCTTGTTGATAGATTAACGTAATGATAGCGCTAACAAGTGCAGATTTTTTGTCAGGCAAAGGAAAATTTCCTGTCCGGAAAGCGGTAAATCAGACGCTAAGCATATAAAAATGCGTAAGCCTGACCGGCCCCAAAACTGACATCACGAGGGGTAAAAAACAGAGCCGTTTGAGTTAATGGCGCCTGGCGGGTATCGCAGGGGCGTCGCACAGGGTTTCAACAAAAAAGCCGAAGTCCCATAGATGAGACTTCGGCCTGATTTTAATTCCCGTCCCCTATTGCCAGAGCGTGTTCACACTCTGGCAATAGGGGGTGCAGGGGCTGTGCCCTTGCTTAGGAGTCTTGCTTACCGCGCAGGGCGGCGCCGAGGATATCACCGAGCGATGCGCCCGAATCCTGCGAACCGTATTGCTCGATGGCTTCCTTTTCCGAAGCCATTTCCAGCGCCTTGATCGACACGGAGACCTTGCGGGCCGCCTTGTCGACATTGGTCACCTGGGCGTCGATACGGTCGCCAACGGCATAACGCTCAACGCGTTGCTCGTTGCG
>CAMLIY010000326.1 GCA_946480125.1 uncultured Asticcacaulis sp. | reverse complement strand
GGCATGGCGAAGTGAACTTCGCGGCAGACGCGGGCGCGCACATTACCGACGAAATCGAGCGCCACGATGGCGATGTGATCGCGGTCGATATTAAGGCCAATGGAAAAAGCGCCGTCCGGATTGACCACCAGCTTGGTGGCGGGCTGGCCACGCCCGCCGTGCAGGCGCCCGGCCTTCATGATCATGCCGTCATTGAGCAGGCGCTTGGTGATATTGGCGATCGCCGGCGCGGTGAGGCCGGTCAGGTCGGTGATATCCGCGCGGGTAATGGGCCCGCCAGCGGCGCGCACGGCTTGTAACGTAACGCGCTGATTGTGATCGCCGGCGCGCTCCAGATTGGTGCCCGAAAGGGAGTCGCCAAGGGAATGGACTCTTGGCTCAGGGCGACTGCCGTTTATCCGACTATCGGAAACCTGTTCGTCATTACCCTGATCATAAGCACCCATTTATCAACCCTTCCGGGGCAAAGTCTAAGCATCTTTTTTGTTCGTGCCGGTGGCGGTCTGGAACGGGCTTTTTATAGAAAAAGGCGTAGCGGGCTTTGCTTGACAAAGCGTTCGTCCGGTTTATGCCAATCCTTCGGCATATTCAAGATGCACCATATGCAGATTGCTTTTATAGTGCTTAAGGCTTTAATTTATCAGCATTATCCTGTTATTACGGGTCAGCATCGAGGTATATTGAATGACACAGGCGCCTCCCGCTCTTTCGAGACTGGTTATAGTAGGAGGCGGGACGGCGGGCTGGATGACGGCGGCTTTCCTGACGCGCTTTTTCGCCTCGGATATCGAGCAGGGCATCCGATCTGTCACGGTGATTGAATCGGCGGAGATCGGCACAGTCGGCGTCGGGGAAGCCACCATCCCGCCGATCAGTCTCTTCAATGGCGCCGTCGGCATAGACGAAGCGACCTTCATGCGCAAAACCCAGGCCACCTATAAGCTGGGCATTGAATTTGATGGCTGGACAAAAACCGGGGAGCGTTATCTGCACGCGTTCGGCACCATTGGCGTGCCGATAAACGGTATCTCCTTTCATGCCTATTGGCTCAAAGCCCGGCAAATGGGCCAGGCGGCGGATCTGGCGGCCTACAGCCTGAACACCATGGCGGCCTATAACGGCAAATTCGCCAAACCGGACCCAAACCCCAATTCACTGAAATCATCCATCGGCTATGCCTTTCATTTTGATGCCGGACTGTATGCCGCCCATCTGCGCAGCCTGTCGGAAGCGCGCGGAGTCCGCCGCATCGAAGCGACCATCAAGGATGTGACCCTGGGCGAGGATGGCGGCATAGATTCGGTCATGCTGGCGGATGGTCGCCACATCGAAGGCGATTATTTTTTCGATTGTTCCGGTTTCCGCAGTCTGTTGTTGGGCGGGGCTCTGAAAGTGCCCTTCGAAAGCTGGTCGGATTATTTGCCGGCCGATCGGGCGATCGCCCTGCCGTGCGAGCGCGTGGCGCCGCCTGTGCCTTATACGCGCGCCAAAGCCCAGAGCGCGGGCTGGACATGGCGCATCCCGCTTCAGCACCGCACCGGCAATGGCTATGTCTATGCCAGTCATCACATTTCCGATGATGAGGCTTTGTGTGTCTTGCGAAATGACATTGACGGAAGAGAGACGGCGGAGCCCCGAATGATCCGTTTCGCGACAGGCCGAAGGGTGGTGGTGCGTGCCAAAAACTGCCTGGCGCTTGGCCTGGCCGCTGGCTTTCTTGAGCCGCTTGAATCGACCTCGATCCATTTCATTCAGTTCGCGCTGATCAAGTTCTCGGCGACCTTCCCAACCGGCCGGATCGATCCGGTGTCAGACCGGTTTTACAATGAGACATTGATAGACGAGATGGTCCATGTCCGCGACTTTCTGATCTTCCACTACCACGCCAATGCCCGGACCGGAGAGCCCTTCTGGGACTATCTGCGCCATATGCCGATACCGGGGAGCCTGCGCGACAAGATCGAGCTGTTCGAGGCGCGAGGCCTGTGTCTCTTTCCGCAGCAGACGGTTTTCCAGGAACCGAGCTGGCTGACCGTCATGCTGGGGCAGGGCTTAAGGCCGCAAGCCTATGATCCGCTGGCCGATTGCGTCGATACGAGTAAAATGATCGACGGGCTGGAGCGTTTGCGGCGGATGGTGGCGCAGGACGTCGCCAATATGCCCACGCATGAATCGGTTCTGCAGGCTTTGGCGGCTAGACCTTGAAATAGCTGTCATAGATCGCTTCATCGACTAGGTTGAGATTGGCCTGGAAGATGTCGATAAATTCGTGCAGGCCGGCGGAAATGATATGGCTGGTATCGGAACTGTGCAGGGTTTTGCACAGGATCGTCATTTCGTGACTGGCCCGGCTGTTTACCGATTTATCATGGGTCAGGGTATTGAGCGCGGCGGCGGCATCCTCAAGGCAGAACTGCACAGAGCGCGGGAAGGCCTTCGAGAACAGCAGGAACTCGGTCACGTCCTTGTAGTTGATGGTGTGGAACTGCTGGCGGTACATTTCCAGTGCATTGACCGATTTGAGCACGGCGCCCCACTGGACGGCATCATAGGCGCTGTCTTTCCACACATCGTTATGCGGCAGTAGCAGGAAATATTTGACATCGAGCAGGCGGGCGGTCTTGTCGGCGCGTTCGAGCATCTGGCCGAGGTGAGCGAACTGCCAGCCCATATCGCGGCTCATGGTGTTGTGCATCAGGCCGGTGAACAGATGACCGGACTGGCGGATTTCCTGGTAATAATCGGCCAGATCGGCGACGCTGCGTTTGCGGCTCTGGCTCTGGGTCAGGTGGTAAAGCTCGTTGATCTTTTCCCACATCTCAACCGGAATGACCTCGCGCACCGTGCGGGCATTTTCACGGGCACGGAAGATACATTGCAGAATCGAATTGGGATTGCTTTGGTCGAAGGTCATGAACTTGACCACGGCGCGTTCATCGGCCTGCTTGTAGCGCTTGGTGAAGTCCTCGTCATCGCCGGAGGTAGCGACCAGCGGATACCATTGCGCCGCGTCCTGATCGAGCGCGAGATCGAGCATCAGGTGGGTATTGACGTCGATAAAACGCGCCACACAGTCGGCGCGTTCGAGATAGCGGGCCATCCAGTAGATGGAATTGGCGACACGGCTCAGCATATCAGTTTGCTCCCGCTTCGTCTTCAAGGACCCAGGTGTCTTTCGAGCCGCCGCCCTGGGAGGAATTGACCACAAGCGAGCCTTTCTTGATGGCGACGCGGGTCAGGCCGCCGGGCAGTGTGAAGATTTCCTCGCCATAGAGCGAATAGGGGCGGAAATCGACATGGCGCCCTTCGATACTGTTACCTATCAGGGTGGGGGCGCGGGAGAGGGCCAGGGTCGGCTGGGCGATATATTCACGCGGCTTGGCCTGGATCAGGGCGGCAAATTCCTTCTGCTCGGCCTTGGTCGATTTCGGGCCGATCAACATGCCGTAGCCGCCGGAGAGATTGACCGCCTTGACCACCAGCTTGTCGAGATTGGCCAGAACGTATTCGCGCTCCTTGTCGTCCTCGCAGATGTAGGTCGGCACATTGTGCGAGATCGCCTCTTCGCCGAGATAGTATTTGATGATTTTCGGCACATAGGCATAGATCGCCTTGTCGTCGGCAATGCCGGTGCCGGGCGCATTGGC
>CAMLIY010000325.1 GCA_946480125.1 uncultured Asticcacaulis sp. | reverse complement strand
ATAAGGTTCTCAACAAAAGAGACGTGAACCAAATTGGCGAGATCCTCATCATTGCTTGAAATTGCCTCCTCCATCGCAAGCATGAATGACTCAAGAAAAGACCTGTTGCGCTCTAGATCGGTGCTTTGGGTGATTATAAATCTCGAAAGTCGCTAAAGAGAACGTGAGGCAATACATCCGCATAGTCTTGGCAATGTCCGGCATAAATTGATAGCAACTGCGGATATCGATGCACAAGTGATCAACAAACTCAATGTCCGTTCTGGCCATAACTTCCCTACGCACAGATCAAAAAAACCCGATGAACCAAGGTTCATCGGGATATAAGGCCAGTGCCTTCCAAATAATGCCACATCAGGAAGGCGCTTTAAAACCACAGACGCGAAACGGCTATGAAAAAGGGAAAGACGCCGGGTCGCACAATGGTTTTAAACACAGATCCCGACTCACGAACTTCAAAGAAATCCGCACGGCGGGAAAACAGGGTGAGGTAGTCATAGCAAATCTGACAACGCTGTCAAATAAATAATGAAAGCAAATATCATTTTTGACAGAAAACAGGAATTATATTGCGCTGCAACCGGTCTTCCGCAAGGGGATGACGACTTGACTGACCGTGATAGCGCTGTCATTAAATGAGACCGGTCCGGTCGTCACAGACTGTAAAAACGGGCCGTAAACGGCGACAGGTGGGGCGATAACGGGCGGCTTTTTCAGACCGTCGGGCCGTGCTACAGGTCAGAAGCGTTTTTATAAAAGTGTGCCGCACTTTCCAGATTAAAAGCGCGTACAAAAAAATGACTGCCAATCTGAGTGGTCAGGTTGACAAAAAAATGTTGTGGAAGAACGACCCAAGGAGCACTCCCATTGTCTTATAAATCATCGCTCAAGCCGGCGTCGAAGTCGGGCCTGATGTTCGGCGTGGCGCTTGGCGTCTTTTGCGCCCTCAGTTTCAGTTTACCTGAAGCGGCTGAAGCAAAGGCCAAGCCTGCCGCGCACAAGTCGGTCAAAAAGAAAACGGCGGTCAAAAAGAACGCGGTGGCGAAGACACCGGCTGTCATTGCCGTTGATCCCGCCTGGCCCAAGCTGAAGCCGGCCGGTCTGGTCGATCCCGCCACCGAGGCGAAGATCACCGAGATCATGAGCCAGATGACGCTGGAAGAGAAGGTGGGCCAGACCATCCAGGCCGATATCGCTTATATCAAGCCGGAAGACCTGAAAACCTATCCGCTGGGCTCCATTCTCGCCGGCGGCAATTCCGCGCCGGGCGGCAATGAACGCGCCACGCCGGACGCCTGGCTGAAACTGGCCGATGACTACTGGCGCGCGGCGCTTGATCGTCCGACCAAGGCGCCGATCCCGCTATTGTTCGGCATCGATGCCGTCCATGGCCATTCCAATCTCGTCGGCGCCACCATCTTCCCGCACAATGTTGGTCTGGGCGCCACGCATGATCCGGACCTGATCGAGAAGATCGGCGCCGCCACTGCCGCCGAAATGGCCGCGGCCGGCGTAGACTGGACCTTCGCCCCGACCGTGGCCGTGGCGCGCGACAAGCGCTGGGGCCGCGCCTATGAAAGCTATTCGGAAAACCCCGCCGATGTCGCCGCCTATGCCGGTCGCATGGTCGAGGGGCTGCAAGGCGAGGGCGGCGGCGCCAACGGTATCAAGCCGGGCCATATCATGTCGACCGCCAAGCACTTCCTGGGCGACGGCGGCACAAAGGACGGCAAGGACCAGGGCGATGCCGAGATGAGCGAGGCCGATCTGGCGCGTATCCACGGCGCCGGTTATCCGCCGGCCATCGAGGCGGGCGCCCTGTCGGTCATGGTGTCGTTCTCGTCGTGGAACGGCCAGAAGATGGCCGGCAATAAGCGCCTTATCACCGGTGCGCTGAAACAGCGGATGCACTTCGACGGCTTCACCGTCACCGATTGGGATGCCCATCGCCAGCTCGAAAGCTGCGCCAAGGACGATTGCCCCGAAGCGATGAATGCCGGCGTCGATATGTTCATGGCGCCGGATTCGTGGAAGCCGATGTATGAAAATACCCTGGCCGATGTGAAGGCCGGCACCATCCCTATGTCGCGCCTCGATGACGCCGTGCGCCGCATCCTGCGCGCCAAGATCAAAGGCGGTTTGTTTACACTGGGCGCACCGCTGGACCGGCCGCTCTCCGGTAAGTGGGACCAGTTGGGCTCGCCCGAGCACCGCGCCATCGCCCGTCAGGCGGTGCGTGAATCGCTGGTGCTGATCAAGAATGAAAACCACACCCTGCCGCTCGATCCGGGCGCGCGTATTCTCGTTACCGGCTCCGGCGCCAATGATGTCGGCAAACAGTCGGGCGGCTGGACCATCACCTGGCAGGGCACCGGCAATACGCGGGCCGATTTCCCACACGCCCAGTCGATCTGGGAAGGCATTGCCGAGGCGACTGAAAAGGCCGGCGGCGTAGCCTCATGGAGCGAAAACGGCGTCTACAAGGAAAAGCCGGACGTGGCTGTCGTCGTGATCGGCGAAGACCCCTATGCGGAGTTCCAGGGCGATCGCGCCAATCTCGATTACCAGACCGGTGACCGCACGGATCTGGAGCTGATCCACAAGCTGAAAAGCCAGGGCGTGAAGGTTGTCACCATCTTCCTGTCGGGCCGTCCGCTATGGACCAATCCGGAAATCAACGCCTCGGATGCCTTTGTCGAGGCCTGGCTGCCGGGCACCGAAGGCGGCGGCATCGCCGATGTCATCGTGGGCGATCTCAACAAGCAGCCGCGCTATGATTTCAAGGGCAAGCTGACCTTCTCGTGGCCCAAATACGCCAATCAGGGCCCGCTCAATGTCGGCACTCCTGGCTATGATCCCCTGTTCCCTTACGGTTACGGCCTGACCTATAAAGATATCGGCGATGTGCCGCAGCTTTCGGAAGATTCCGGTCTGCGCGATGTCGCCGTTGTCAATGTCGATACCTATTTTTCCGCCGGCCGCATCAAGGCGCCGTGGCAATCGGCGGTGATGGACAGCCAGGGCATCACCATGATCAGCGGGCCTTCGGTGGAAAGCGCCAGCGGCAATGTCACCCAGACAACGGTGGACGCCGACAACAAGCAGGAAGCCGGCCGTTCGGTCGTCTTCAAGGGTAATGGCATCGGCGCGGTGGCCATATTTGGCTCGCCAGTCGATCTCAGCCGCCAGACCACGGGCAAGATGGCGCTGGCGGTCACCTATCGCCTCGATTCCGCGGTTTCCGGGCCGGTCATGCTGACCATGGGCAAGGATGAAAAGACCTATACCTCGCTGGATATCGGCCCTGAGCTGAAAGGCGCGGTCGGTCAGTGGACCACGCTGAAGGTCAAGCTGGACTGTTATCAGGCCGCCGGTCTCGACGTGAATCAGGTAGGTGTGCCGTTCTCACTGGCGACGACGACGCCTTTGTCGATCAGCTATAGCGAGATCAAGCTGGCTTCGGATGAGGGCGATGCCGTCTGTCCGGCGAAGTGAGAAATGATCCTCCTCCCCCGCTTAGCAGGGGAGGATTTTGAAGAACAGAGCGGCGAGTTCAATCGCCGCCATTTCACCTCGCCTGAGGCGATCGTTGGGATTCGGGATTGATTCAGCCGCAAAGCTGTGTCAATTGTATGATAATATAAATCAAGAGCGTTGTT
>CAMLIY010000324.1 GCA_946480125.1 uncultured Asticcacaulis sp. | reverse complement strand
CTGGGCGTGCAATCCCATATCGGCAACGGATTCGACCTGATGGCCGGCCAGGTCAATCAGTGGAAAGAGTTCCTCGATGAGGTGGTGTCGCTCGATCTCGACCTGCTGATCACCGAATTCGATGTCGATGACCAGACCATCCCGACCGGCGATATCGCGCAGCGCGACGCCATTGTCGCCACGGTCGGCCGCATCTATCTCGACCAGATGCTGAGTTATAAACAAACCAAGGATGTACTGTTCTGGGGGATGCCCGACCCATATAACTGGTTGCAGGAATTCACCCCGCGCAAGGATAAGCTGCCACTGCGACCGACGCCGTTTGATGCCGATTTCAAGCCCAAGCCGCTGTATGACGCCATCGCCCAGGCCTTCAAAACCGCCCCGCAAAGGTAATCGATTATGAAAATCTTCGTCGCCGCGCTCGCCCTGCTGGCTCTGTCTGCCTGCGCCACCTTGCCAGACGGCCCGACGCCGCAAGTCGGACAGGCGATTTTTTCCGATATCCGCCTCGATAGCCAGGCGCCCGGTCTGGCGAAGGCGACCCGACCGCAGTATGAAAACCCTATCCTGCCCGGTTTTTACCCGGACCCCAGCATCACCCGCGCCGGCGATGACTATTATCTGATCAATTCGAGCTTCGCCTATTACCCCGGCATACCGGTCTTCCACTCCCGCGATCTCGTTCACTGGAAGCAGATCGGCAATGCCATCGACCGGCCGAACATGCTGGATTTCTCTGGTCTCGCCACGTCGCGCGGTGTTTTCGCGCCGTCGATCAGCCATCACGACGGCCTGTTCTACATCATTAATACCTGCGTCGATTGCGGCGGCAATTTCGTCATCACGGCCAAAGACCCGGCCGGTCCGTGGTCGGACCCGGTGTGGCTGCCCTTCGGCGGTATCGATCCCTCGATCTTCTGGAATGACGATGGCAAATCGTGGATCGTGTGGAACGACGCCCCTGAAGGCCAGCCGCTTTATGAAGGCCATCGCGCCATCTGGATTCAGCCGTTCGATCCGGTCAAACAGCAGATGATCGGTGACAAGCACGTCGTCGTCAATGGCGGGGTCGATATCACGAAAAAGCCGGTATGGATCGAAGGTCCGCATATCTACAAGGTCGATGGCCGCTATTACCTGATGGCGGCCGAGGGCGGCACATCGGTCAACCATTCGGAAGTCATTCTGGGTTCGGATAAGGTGGACGGCCCTTATGTGCCCTATGCCGGCAATCCTATCCTGACCCAGCGCGACCTTGATCCGGCGCGCCCCTCGCCCGTTACCTCTGCGGGCCATGCTGATCTGGTCCAGACGCCGAATGGCGACTGGCACGCGATTTTCCTCGCCGTTCAGCCCTATGACGGCGATCTCTATAATACCGGACGCGAGACCTTCATGCTGCCGGTGACGTGGACAAAAGACGCAAACGGCATTGGCTGGCCGATTATCCTGCCGCACGGCCAGAGCATTGCGCAAATGGCCGATCTGCCCAACCTGCCCGGCCAGGCCCAGGAAAGCCACTATACCCGCGCGTCACACCATTTCGGCTACCGCTATGACAATCTGGCGCCACTGGACTGGCTGCAAATCCGTACGCCCAAAAGCGATTTTCTGACCGTTTTCAATAATGAGACCGTCGGTCTGACCGCCCTGCCGGAAGCGGTCGGTGATGTGCAGTCGCATCCGGCCTTTATCGGCCTGCGCCAGAAGCATGTGAACGCCACGTTCAGCACGGTGGTCACTTATCGTCCGCTGGCGGAGGGCGACCGCGCCGGTATTCTGGCCGTGCAGAATGACGACTTTTACGTCTTCTTTGGCCTCGCCATGCGCGATGGCAAGAGCGTTCTGGAAGTCACGCGCCGGGCCGGTCCGAATGATCCGCGTGACGGCGTGGTGATCGCATCGCTTACCGCGCCTGATGGCGCGATTGCCCTCACCACCGATATCAAGGGGGGCCGCGCGACCTTCAGCTACAGCAAAGGGAAAGTCGTTGTGACGGATGTCGATGTGACAAATCTGTCAACATCGAAGGCCGGCGGTTTCGTCGGCACGCTCATCGGCCTCTATGCCTCTGGAAAAACGCGATAATTGATGTAATCTGCCGGAAAATAACAAGACTATCCGGGAGAGAAGCTATGAATCGTCGTCATCTGCTGACGGGCGCTGCCTGCGCCGTCGTGTTCGCCACCCGCGCCTCCGCGCAGGATGATATTTCGAAAAAGCTCATCAACGAGCCAGGCGCCTGGAATATCTACGGCGCCGCCCAGACCAATAAACGCGTCAAGGATGACAAGGTTCAGGGCGGCCAGGCCATGGAGATCAAGATCTCCACTGCCGGCGGCAATCCGTGGGACGCCGCCGCCGAAAGCGCGATTACCGGAAAGATCAGCAAGGGTGACAAGATCGTCGCGGCTGTATGGGCTAAGTCGAAGACCGCCGATAATGCGCCGGCCCATCTCAATATGCGGATGCAGATCAGTTCACCACCCTACGATTCGTTCGGCGAAAAGGCGATCAGCGTCGGCCCGGACTGGCAGATGCAGACCTACGAATTCACCGCCACCGAAGACCACGCGCCCAAGACCGCCGCCCTCACCATCCACCTCAATACCGGCAAGCAGACCATCTATCTGGGGCCAGCCTTTATCCTCAACATGAGTATGGCTTAGCTATTTTATCTGCCCGACCATAGTGCCGCGGCCATCTGGTGAAATATACAGCGTGCCGTATTCGCGCGGATCGCCGGCAATGGCGCGCATCTGGCCGAAGCGATGCGCGTCATCATTGATGCGCTGCCAGTTGCCGCCCGCATCGTCCGAACGCCACAGGCCTTCCTCGCCCTTGACCTTACCCCACAGGAAGACCGCCGGATAATCCGTCCCCGGCGCCGCCTTGCCGAACGTGACCTGCCAGGCGGCATCGACACCGGTCACGGCCTTTTGCCCGTGATAAAGCGCATTCCCCGCCGCCAGCCATAGATCACCGGCGCGGCCCGGCACGGCGCGTAATTGTCCTTGGCCTGCCGTTAGTTGATACAAAAGCGCAAACGATGCGCCGCTGTCACGGCTGACCAGGACTGCGCCTGTGCTCTGATCGAAAGCGTAAAATACAGCATCATTCAGCGGGTCGGCAATGGCCTCCTGTCCGCGTCTCGCTTGCGGCCAGCCTGTTGACAACGACCAGGTCTTGCCGAGATCGCTGGAATGATAAGCGCCCTCACCTTCCGGCACCCAGACCAGCGACTGGCCTTCAGCGGAAATGACCAGCTTGCCGGCGCGGTGATTGTGCCACTCGGTGGTCGAAAGTGGCGGCGGCGGATTGAGCGCGGTCCAGGTTTCGGCGCCATCCATCGAGATATAGCCGTGTGTATCCTCGGAATCGACGCTGCGGACGACGATATTCGGCTTCATGGGGGCAAAGGCCACCGACTGGTTGGTCTTGTTCATCGGACTGAAAAGCCCATGCGACGGTGTTTTTGAAAAATCATCAAAGGCCGTGCCGCCGACATCGCCGGCTGCCATCAGCACCTTCGGCCCGGCGGGCGGGCTTTCAAGCCCCAGGATCACGGTTTCTTCAAGGTTGTTGTTTTCAAAGGCAAAATCGACCTTCTTGCCGGCATCGAGCGCATCGAGATTTTCCGTCATCCATACGCCATACCCCGTGC
>CAMLIY010000323.1 GCA_946480125.1 uncultured Asticcacaulis sp. | reverse complement strand
GGCGGCCGGAGACTTCCGACAGGGCGACGTGCGGCATGTTGACCGAGAAGGTGGTATCTCCGCGATTGAGGAAGCCCAGCAGGCGTTCCGAAGCGAACTCGGCGATGGCTTCCTGCGCTTCTTCGGTGCTGCCGCCGATATGCGGCGACAGGACGAGATTTTTCAGTCCCATCAGCGGTGAGACGAACGGGTCGTCATTGGTGCGCGGTTCTTCCGGGAAGACATCGACGGCGGCACCATAGATCTTACCCGATTTCAGGGCATTGGCCAACGCATCGATATCGACCACATGGCCGCGCGACAGGTTGATGAACAGGGCGCCGTCCTTCATGCGGTTAAACTGCGCCGCGCCGAACAGGTTCTTGTTGTCGGCCCGGCCATCGACGTGCAGCGAAATGACGTCGGCTTCGGCCAGCAGGGCATCGAGCGAGCGGTAACGCTTGGCATTGCCGAGGGTCAGCTTTTCAGCCAGATCGAAATAGATGACGCGCATACCGAAGGCTTCGGCCAGGATCGACAACTGCGAGCCGATGGCGCCGTAACCGATAATACCCAGCGTCTTGCCACGCACCTCATGGGCGCCCGTGGCCGACTTGTCCCACTTGCCCTGGTGCATGGCGATCGACTTGTCGGGGATATTGCGGGTCAGCATGACGATCAGGCCGATGACCATTTCCACCACCGAGCGGGTATTGGAATAGGGGGCGTTGAATACGGCAATACCCTTTTGCGAACAGGCCTTGAGGTCGATCTGGTTGGTGCCAATGCAGAAGGCGGCAACGGCCATCAGCTTGTCAGCGGCCTCGACGGCCTTGGCGGTCAGGTTGGTTTTCGAGCGCAGACCGAGGATATGAACCCCTTGCAGCGCTTGGATCAGGTCGTCTTCATCGAGCGCGCCCTTGACGGTTGTGACATCGTAACCTTCCTCACGGAAGGCGCGGACGGCGTCCGGGTGGATGTTTTCCAGCAGCAGTACTTTCAGCTTGGAGCGCGGGAAGGAGTAACGGCCCTGATAGCCTTCGGCGTGCAGCACTTCGTCGAACGACGCGGCGGTCAGGCTGGTGTCGCCATTGACGGCGGCGACCACCTTGGGGCGCACCACGTTTTCGGTGAAGGCGTAGAAGCGTTCAGCGGCGCCGCCCTTGTAAACTTCGAAATCGGTCCAGCCATCGCCAACCATGGCGACCGCACCGGCGATGCCAAGGCCGGTCAGGGCCACGACCTTGCCGCCATCCTGCGACAGCGGATTGGTCTGATCGACACCGACGGCGACGCCCTCTTCGTTCCAGATCAGGCGATTGGCCAGCACATATTCAGCCTCAATGCCGAAATCGGCGACCACCGGATCGATGAAGTCATGAAAACCGCCGGAAATGATCAGGAACTTGCCGGGATTTTCGGCGAAGACCGCCTTGTTGCGGATCACCGAAGCGCTGACCTTGGTTTTCAGCACTTCGATCAGGGCAGCGATATCATCGCGCGTCGGCTTGAGCAGTTGCACCCGACGGCTGAGGGCTTCGGCGAAGCTGATCTCGCCGGACATGGCCTGGTCGGTCAGGGCCTTAATCTGGGCCACGTCGGCATGACGGGCCGGATCGGCGGCGGAGAGCAGCTCGGCCAGAATATCCAGCGCCTCGACCGAGGTGAAGGTCGAATCGAAGTCGAGAACGACAGTGGCCAGGTTCGGTTGAGGAAAGCTTGCATTCATAGCGGTCACGCCTATCTAGAGGCTGATCCGGCGCCAGGGGCCGTCCGCCCACTCCAAAAAGATGCGCTAGCCGATAAGATAAAAGTGCCCCCCGCACAACCGCCTTCGCCATTTATTATGGCATGTGGCGCTGTAATTCTTTAAAACTGTAGACGAATGACCGATAAAGCTGCCAAACCCGTAAAATCTGTAACCAAATCCTCTTCTTTTGTGCGCGAATATATGCCCGAACTGCTTGACCCCACCCAAGACTATTCCGCCCGCTTCGTCATCGAAGCCCACCCCGTCCATGGGCGGCTGGTCCGTTTGGGCGATACGCTAGACCAGATCCTGAAGGCGCACGACTACCCGCCGCAGATTGCCAACCTGCTGGGCGAGGCCTGCGTGCTGGCCGTTCTGGTGGGCGCCTCGCTGAAATTCGAGGGCCGGCTGATCCTTCAGGCGCAGGGCGACGGCGTGGTGCGTTATGTGGTGGCCGATTATGACACCAAGGGCGGGCTGCGTGGCTTCTGCCGGTTCGATCCGGAGGAACTGGCAGCGCTGGTGGCGGCTAATGAAGGCAGCTTCCAGAGCCTGGGCGCCCAAGCCCTGCTCGGCAAGGGCACCTTCATCATGACGCTCGATCCGGAAGATCACGGTGAACGCTATCAGGGCATCACCCCGATTGAGGGCGAAAGCCTGGCCCTGTGCGCCGAGAATTATTTCCGCCAGTCCGAGCAGGTGCCGACCCAGATCAAGCTGGCCTGTAGTGAATATAGCGATATGGATGGTCCGCATTGGCGGGCCGCCGGTGCCATGATCCAGGCCATTGCCGGCGATGAAACGCGCGGCGACACGAAGGAATCGTTCCAGCACATCCGTGCCTTGTTCGAGACGCTGGGCGAGGAAGAACTAACTGATTTCGACCTGCCGGCCGATCGCCTTCTGTTCCGCCTGTTCCACGAGGATGGCGTTCGCCTGAGCGCGCTGAAGCAAATCCACAAACTTTGCCGTTGCAGCCAGGAACGGGTTGAAGGCCTGGTCCAGTCATTCACCAATGAAGAACAGGCGGAGATGCTCGAAGCCGACGGCAAGGTGCACATCACCTGCGAATATTGCTCGAAAACCTTCTACGTCGGGCTATAAACGGCAGTCGCACGCGGCTTTGCAAGTCGGGCGGCCGGCTTTGTCAGTTTTGCATATCCAGTGAATAGCCGGCGGAACGCACCGTCCGGATAGGGTCAAACTGGTCGCCATTATTCAGCGCCTTACGCAGGCGGCCAACGTGGACATCGACCGTGCGGGCTTCAACGTAAACATCATTGCCCCAGACCGCATCCAGCAATTGCTCACGACTGAAAACGCGGCGCGGATACTGCATCAGATAATCGAGCAGTTTATATTCCGTTGGGCCCAAGTGGATATCGCGGCCGGCGCGCTGGACGCGGTGCGACAGGCGGTCGACGGAAATTTCACCGAACTCGACGCGGTCTTCTGACAGCGCCGGACGGATGCGGCGCAGGACGGCACGAATACGCGCCATCAGCTCAACCATCGAGAACGGCTTGACAACATAGTCATCGGCGCCCGTATCGAGACCACGAATACGATCGGTTTCTTCCGAGCGGGCGGTCAGCATGACGATCGGCAGGTTGCGTGTAGCCATTTGCTGGCGCAGCCGGCGGCAAACCTCGATGCCCGATACCTTCGGCATCATCCAGTCACAAACCAACAGATCCGGCAGGCGTTCCTTGATCATCACCAAAGCTTCATCGCCATCGGTAGCAATACCGACATCATAACCCTCTTTTTCGAGGTTATAGCTCAGGAGGGTTCCAAGTGCGTCTTCGTCTTCGGCGATAATGATATAGGGCTTCATGCGGCTGTCTGGCTATTCCAGGTTACTAAGGGTATTGGCCTTCGGGCGGCTTTCAACATAATCTTCGCCGGTCAGCTCGAAATTGATATGCTCGGCCATATTGGTGGCGTAGTCAC
>CAMLIY010000322.1 GCA_946480125.1 uncultured Asticcacaulis sp. | reverse complement strand
ATGGAAATGCCCGAGCATACCCATCGCGGACGTGAAATCACCGTCATGCTCCAGGGGCAATACCGGGACCACAAGGGGCTTTACCAGCGCGGCGATTTCAGCCAGTGCGACGAGGCCGATGACCGCCATATGCCAATTATGATGGGCGATGTCGATTGCCTGTGTCTGGTGGCGCAGGAAGCCGCGATCATCCCGAAGACCTGGCTGGGCTGGCTGCTGAAGCCCATTGCGAGGATATAGGCCATGATCCGGACTTCTGTCGTCACGCTCATACTCGTGCTGGTCATCATGCTGGCCCTGGATTTTGCCTGGCTCAGCCTGACGGCCGAATCCCTTTACCGCCCCAACATGGCCGGCCTGATGCGCGAGAAGCCCGATCTTGTTCCGGCGGCGGCCTTTTACGGGCTTTACGGCGTTAGCCTGACCTGGCTGGTCCTGTTTCCGGTGCTTTTCGGTGGCCGCGGCCGCCCCTCTCTCATCGATCTGTCGATAAAGTCCGCCCTGTTCGGCCTGGCGGCTTACGGCACCTATGACCTGACGGCCCTGGCGGTGATCCGGGACTGGCCGCTGCGCCTGAGCCTGATCGATATGGCCTGGGGTATGGTTATCACCCTGACCACGGCGCTGCTGACAGCGGGCGTGCTTAAGCTCCTGAAGCTCAGACTTTAGGCCGGCCTTTCGCCACCGCCACCTTCGAGCGCGGCGGACGGCCCAGCACATCCGATATCTGCCAGGCCGCCGATACGATGGCATCGAGATCAACACCGGTCTCAATGCCCAGTCCATTCAGCATATAGAGCACATCCTCGGTCGCCACATTGCCTGATGCGCCCGGCGCATAGGGGCAGCCGCCCAGACCGCCCACCGAGGAATCGATGGTGGCAATACCGTAATCCAGGCTGGTCAGGATATTGGCCAGGGCCTGGCCGTAGGTGTCATGGAAATGCACGGCCAGTTTGTCCGCCGGTATGACCTTCAGCACCGTATCGAGCAGGCGCGCCACATCTCCAGGCGTCCCGACACCGATCGTATCACCCAGCGAAATTTCATAGCAGCCCATGTCGAGCATCCGTTCCGCCACCCGCACCACGGCTTCGGGCTGGACCAGCCCTTCATAGGGGCAGGCGATGACGGTCGAGACATAGCCGCGCACCCGGATATGGTCGCGCGCCGCTGATTCCATCACGAAGCCAAAGCGTTCCAGGCTCTCCTCTATCGAACAGTTGATATTCTTCTGGCTGAAGGTTTCCGACGCCGCGCCGAAAATGGCGACGACCTGAGCGTTCGCATCCCGCGCCGCTTCATAGCCTTTCAGATTGGGCGTCAGGACCGGATAGGTCACACCCGGCGCGCGGGTGATACCGGCCATGACCTCGGCCGCATCGGCCATCTGCGGCACCCATTTCGACGAAACGAAACTGGTGGCCTCGACATATTTTAATCCGGATGCGGATAATTGGTCAATCAGGGCGATCTTGTCGGCGGTCGAAACAATCTCAGCTTCCGCCTGCAAACCATCGCGCGGGCCGACCTCATAAAGGGTGACGTGCCTGGGGCATGTCATAGCTTAAGGCCCCCTTCCGTCGCGGACTTCGCCGCGACACCTCCCCCGCTTTGCAGGTAAGGAGAGAGAAAATCATAGCTTTTCATCCTCCCTTGCAAAGCGGGGGAGGTGTCAGCGCGAAGCCCTTCAGGGCTGGTGTCGCTGACGGAGGGGGCTTTCATATCCACCATCACTTGGTTTCCTCAAACAATTCGCGCCCGATCAGCATCCGCCGGATTTCTGAAGTACCGGCGCCGATCTCATAGAGCTTGGCATCGCGCCACAGCCGCCCGACCGGAAAATCATTGGTGTAGCCGTTGCCGCCCAGGCACTGGATGGCTTCGCCCGCCATCCAGGTGGCCTTTTCGGCGGCATAAAGGATGCAACCGGCGGCGTCCTTGCGCGTCGTCTCGCCACGATCACAGGCCGCGGCCACAGCATAGACATAAGCCCGGCAGGCGGCCCAGGTCGAATACATGTCGGCCAGCTTGCCCTGCATTAACTGGAAGGTGCCGATGGGACTGCCGAACTGTTCGCGCTCATGAATATAGGGAATGACCACATCGAGACAGGCCCGCATGATGCCGAGCGGTCCGCCGGACAGCACCACGCGCTCGTAATCGAGGCCCGACATCAGCACGCCGGCGCCACGCCCTTCCGTACCCAGAACATTCTCGGCCGGCACCTCGCAATCGGCGAAGACCAGTTCGCCGGTATGCGAGCCGCGCATCCCCAACTTGTCGAGCTTCTGCGCCACCGAGAAGCCGGCAAAACCCTTTTCGATCAGGAAAGCGGTCATGCCTTTCGAGCCGGCGGCAGGGTCGGTCTTGGCATAGACGACCAGAACGTCCGCGTCCGGACCATTGGTGATCCACATCTTGCTGCCATTTAGGATATAGCGGTCGCCGCGCTTGTCGGCGCGCAGTTTCATCGACACCACATCCGAGCCCGCGCCGGTTTCCGACATGGCCAGCGCCCCGACATGTTCGCCGGATATCAGCTTCGGCAGGTATTTTGCCTTCTGCGCCTCCGTACCGTTCCGGGTGATCTGGTTGACGCACAGGTTGGAATGCGCGCCATAGGAAAGCCCGATCGAGGCCGAGGCGCGGGAGATTTCTTCCATGGCGATGGTATGCGCCAGATAACCCATTTGCGCGCCGCCATAGGCTTCAGGCGCGGTCAGGCCGAGCACCCCCATTTCGCCCATCTTGCGCCACAGGGGCATGGGGAACTGGTCGTCGCGGTCGGCGGCCTCGGCCAGCGGCGCGATCTCGATTTCGGCGAACTTGCGCACGCCTTCGCGCAGGGACTCAATATCCTCGCCATGGCCAAATTGCAGATGCGGAAAATCGATCATTATGTCTTCCTTATACCTCCCCAACTTGTTGGGGAGGGGGACCGTCCGGCGCAGCCTTTAGGCGGAGGCGGATGGTGGTGGGGTTTCTTACCTGAAGGAAGGGAATCCACAGATTACACAGATTAACACAGATTTTTCAGAGCCTTATTGTCTTCCCATTCGCCAGTTCACTTGCTCTCTTGAGCGCGGTAGCGCTCTCCTTAATCTGTGTTAATCTGTGTAATCTGTGGATTCCCTTCCCTTACTCTATCTCTACCAGCAGAGCCTTGTCGGCCACCTGATCACCAGCCGCCGCATGGACCGCCCGGACCACGCCCGCCATCGGCGCCTTCATGGTGTGTTCAATCTTCATGGCGCCCATGATCAGCAGCTTCTGGCCCTTCTCCACCGCCTCACCCACGGACACGAACACATCGATCAGCTTGCCCGGCATGGGCGCCTTGATGTCGCCGGAAACCACGGCTGCCTCACCGGCTTCCGACTTCAGGTTCAGCGGCACCTGCGGCGGCAGATTGAGCCGCCAGCCGGTGATGTCGTTCCATGGCGAGGTCGGATCGGCCGCCGAGGGCATTATCTCGCTGTCGGGCCAGGGCAGGAGCAGGCGATCCTGATGGCGGGCGATAAAGCCGGTATCGATCTCCGCCGCCGCAAACGCCGCGTCGGAAACCACCCGGCGCAGGAAGCTCAGGTTTGTCGCCAGGCCGCGCAGTTTCGTCTCGATCAGGGCTTCGCGCATCCGGTCCAGTGCCTGTTTTCGGTCCTTGCCGCGAACCACGATCTTGGCGCTCATCGGATCATAAAAGGGGCTGACCGCATCGCT
>CAMLIY010000321.1 GCA_946480125.1 uncultured Asticcacaulis sp. | reverse complement strand
AAAACTAGTTCGTGTCAGACCCACCACCTGATTGGCCGTCACACGATCTTTTAAAAGGACTGGATTGACGTAAAGACCGTTGGGCTCGCGGCGGATAAACAGGCCCTCACTATCAGCTTCTGATACGCCAGGAGCACGGTATTCCGGGATAGGCACAGTTGCAATGTCAGAGCGCGCGAAGACGGCAGACGCTTCTCCGGCGCGAAAGCCCCAGCTGTGGCTGTAGCTCATCCTGAAACGTCACGTCGCCTTCTGCGTCGATAAATAGAAATGGACTGCGTGCCTGTTTAGCTATCCGGAAAGGACGGGGAATTATAGCGAACGCGTCAAGATAAACCGGAGCGTAGGGCGCCCTTATGGATACGGGTAACGTCTGGTAAGAGCGCCCAACATCGATTGGCCTTTTTGCAACTAGGGAATCAGAGATCTATTCAGTTGGGCTGTATTGGGTGCCGAGATCATCTCTGCTTGAAATTGTTTAACCAATTTCGATATAGTGTAGAATTGAGATACAAGTGCCCCGGCGGGGATGCAGGATATTTAGGCAGAGTTTGCGACAGGGGCGAACAGGCATGACGGAGTCGGGTGATATTCTGACGGCAAAGACTGAGGCAGACAAGGAGGTCCGCGCTTACCAGAGCGTGGGGAATTCGCTGCTGCAACGCATTCGCACCGGTGAATTCCGGGCCTCAGGGAAATTGCCGACCGAGCGTGAACTGGCTGAGGTCTATGGCGTCGGGCGGGCCGTGATTCGTGACGCCCTGGTCATGCTCGAAGTGAAGGGGCTCGTACAATCTCGACAGGGCTCAGGAATCTACATCACCCGCAAGGCCTACGAAATACAGCCTGTTGAGGTCGTTGAGAGCAAGGCACGTCCGGCCTGGGAGCTCCTGCCTGCCGGTGGACCTTTCGAGCTGATACAGGCACACCAGTGGTTTGAAAGTCATATCGCCCGCCTGGCCGCCACCCAGGTTACCGAAGACGATATTCTTCATATCCAGCAGGCATGCGATGATTATGGCCGGGCCGACTTTGCGGATGTCAGGGAAAAGCTTGAGCTGCAGGTGCATATGGCGATTGCCGCCGCCACGCAGAACGCAGAACTGACCATCATGGTTGGGCAATTATGGATGCGACGGGATAACGACCCGTTCTGGAAAGCGGCTGGTCCAAGATTGCATAGCGCCCAGAATCGTGACCGCTGGGTTGAAGATCACGCCCGCCTGTCAAGCGCCATCCGCAGCCGTGATGGAGATGGCGCCTATGTTGCCATGTGGCAGCATATGGACGCCGTGAAACAACTGCTCGCCGGTGGCGAAGGTTTTAGTGTGGCTGAGGGCGGCGCGGAAAAGACGGGTGGACGTGGCCGCGCCGGTCGTCGCCGGCTGAAGGTCAGCGTCTGATTTAGAGCCCTTTCTGAAAAGTGCATTCAGGGCGTCGATCCGCTGCATCAGTGCCTGACAAGGTATCATTCTCATCTGTCCCTTGACCCCATGCGGCGGTTGCCAGGTCGCGCCCCGCAGGTCTCTCTGACGAGGAAACAATCGGGTGGTTCTATGCCCAACTTTCGGTCTGGTTGGCATTATTGGTTGGCCAATGTATTTGGCAAACCAATTTTGGTGTGATTTCTTGCCCGTCTGGTCGATGAATATAGTATTTTTATCACAGAGGTTGACCAATGTGTGGGCGGGAAATTGGGCGAATTTCCTCATTTAAATGCACATAAATATCTAAAATTTAATATTAAATCCGGAAAATTCGGAAAATATCTCACTGCTACACAAATTTGAAATTTGTAGAGCTTCGACAAAAAAATGTCACGCTGCCAATAATGAAATTGACAGGCCAATTTGGCGGCCATAGTCTCAATTTCACAATTGGCGCTCCAATACGGTCCTAATGGTATCGTCTCCCGCCAAATTGGTTTGAAGGCTGAAAACATGACACCTGTCACGTCAGAAACAGACCGGCCCACGCATACCTAAACGCCGGCTGTTCGTGACTTTAATCTAAAAGGGGATAGACTATGACGTTCAAGAACTACGCCTTGCTAAGCACGGCTCTCGCGGGCCTGCTCACGGTGTCTTCGGCCATGGCCCAGGAAGCGGCCACGCCCGCAGCACCCGCCGATGATGCCACCGAAGTGGTCGTGACCGGCTTTCGCAAGAGCCTCGCCTCGGCTCTGAAGAACAAGAAGAATGACACGCGAGTTTCTGATGGTATTTCATCTGAAGACCTTGGCAAGTTCCCCAGCGAAAACATTGCCGAAGCGATCCAGCGCATTCCGGGCGTTCAAATGGCGAACGTCAATGGTCGCGGCGCGACAATCAGTATTCGTGGGCTTGGTCCGCAGTATGCCATGACGACCGTCAACGGCCAAAGTTTTGCAAGTGCCGATTTTAACGACGGCTTCCGTTACGACATTATTCAAACCGAACTGGCCAGCAGCATTCAGGTTTACAAATCCCCAACCGCAGATATGGACGCCGGCGGTCTGGCCGGCACTGTCAATATCGAGACCGTTCACCCGCTCGACAAGAAGGGACGCGAACTGGTTGTCTCGGTTAAGGGGCAGAAGTCGAACAATGCCAAGGGCGGAATAACTCCAAAAGCCAGCATTTCTTATGTTGACCAATTCGACGGTGGGAAGCTCGGTGTATTCCTCGGCGCCAATTATCAGGAACTGAGTGACCGCGCCGACTATCTGTTTATGGACCGTTGGTTTACTTCCGCCAATACCGACGGAACGACACTCTATACGCCTCGCCGTATCCGCTATCGCCGCATTGATCGTGACACTCTGCGTCAGCAGTTCAATGTTGCCGTTCAGTACCGGCCGGTTGCCGGCCTGGAACTTGGCCTTTCGGCGATCCATTCAAAAGATAATACCCGTTATGATACCATTCAACAGGTTTTCCTGTTCAGTCAGAGCAATATCACGACCCAGGACAGTGACGGCCTCACCGCCCTCAAGACAACCCAGACCAACTATACCGCGGAAAATAACCGTCAACTGGAAACCCGCAATCTGTCGAGCGAGGCCCTGACCGGCACTGTCAAGTGGACCGGCTTCGACAACTGGACCCTCAAGGGTGTGCTGCACTATACACAGGGCAAAGCCTACCTGACCGAAGAGGCCGCCATTCTCGGCATCAATATCGCCTCGTCGACCCTTGATATGAGCGACCCGGACGATATCAAATTCACCACTTCGAACGATCTGTCCGATGCGGCGTCCTATGACAGCGCCCTGCTGACGCGTAACGAATATCCGGACGGCGCCCAGCACGCCAATATCTCCGATGAGGTCGCTGCCCAGTTCGATGCCACGCGCTGGATCGACATGGGCATATTGAGCTCGGTGTCGTTCGGCGGCAAGGTCAAGCGCGATACCCTGTCGCGTTATTCGACCCGCCGTGACCTAGATGGAAGCCTGTCGGCCGCCAATACGCCGGCCAGCCCGGTATCCACCACGATCGTAGACAACTTCCTGGATGGTGCGGATACGGTTGACCGGACCTGGGCGGTGCCGGATATCATCGCTTACCGGGCGGCTTTGGCCGCATCAGGCATCGATGTGCCGACCGTCTTCGATCCAACAGGCAGCTACAGCGTCAGCCGTAACATCTCGTCGGTCTACGCAATGGCCAATCTGAAGGGCGATGTTTTCAACGTGCCATTCCACGGCAATCTCGGTATCCGCTACGAGGACACCAAGCAGTTGG
>CAMLIY010000320.1 GCA_946480125.1 uncultured Asticcacaulis sp. | reverse complement strand
GGTGAGCAATGCGCCTATTGCGGCTCCGACCGCGTCCTCCCGGAATCGCTGTTTAGCAACACCAATATGGACTTCTTCTCCAGCCATGATGGCAACATTGTTCGTGACTGGGTGGGTTATGATCCGCTGGCCGTCATTAAGCAGGTAAAGATTTTTGCGGACGAAGACGGCAAGGCCTTCGCACCGGGCCGCTTCGATCCGGCCGGCTCTTCGGTCGTAGAGGAAAAAGTCACCATCGGTTACCTGATGAGCGACATTCGCACCGAAATCGGCGGTATGCCCCTGTCCATCAACGCCGGCGTCCGCGTCGAGGACACCAACTACACTTCTTCCGGCGCCTCGCAGACGATCCTGTCGGCCGTACCGAACGGGGCTGGCCAGAACATCATCACTGTCTCCGGTGTCGTGCCGGTCAGCTTCGATGGCCATTATACCGACATCCTGCCGTCGCTGAACGCCAAGCTGAACCTGACCGACGAACTGATCGCCCGCTTCTCAGCCTCCCGCGTCATGACTCGCCCGACCCTCTCTGACCTGTCGCCGAAACAGTCGATTCAGACAAATCCCGGCAACGAAACGATCAAGCGCGGCAATCCTGACCTGCAACCCTTCCGCGCCTCACAAATCGAAGGCGGCCTGGAATGGTATTTCGACCGCACGTCTCTGCTGTCGTTCAACGCCTTCTACAAGAACATCGACTCGTTCGTCACCCTGACCACCACGCCGCAACTGGTCGATCAGGTGACCTTCCAGGTGACTGTGCCGACCAATGGCAATGGCGCCGTGGTAAAGGGCTTCGAACTGGGCTACCGCCAAGTGTTCAACAACCTGCCCTCGCCGTTTGACGGTCTGGGCGCGCAGGTCAGCTATACCTATGCCGAAAGCGATGCCAACTATGTCAACGCCGTGGCCAATGTCTCCTACGGTCTGGAAGGCCTGTCGAAGGACAGCTACAGCCTGGTCGGTTTCTATGAAAAGTACGGCATCCAGGCCCGCCTCGCCTACACCTGGCGCGACAAGTTCCTGCAGGTCGCTTCGGGCCGTAACGGCGAACCGGAATATTTCGACGCCTACGGCCAGCTTGACGCCAGCCTGTCCTACGACATTACCGACCATTTCACCGTCTACCTTGACGGTCTGAACCTGACGGATGAGAACGAGTTCATCTACTCCGTCACGCCGGACCGCACCAAGGAATACCGCACCACCGGCAAGCGCGTTTCCGCCGGTGTACGCTTCCGCTTCTAATCTGTTCTCCCCTGACCTGCTGTCTGTTGCATATCCGGACCTGTATTCACCCGTTTTACAGGCCCGGTGACAGAGGCCCCTGGCCCGCCCTTCTTCGGAAGCGGCGGGCTTTTTTTTGAAGGGGTGCGTCCCTTCACTCATAAGTTTTGGCGCCGGCGGAGAATAAATGTTGCTCACGGTGTTAACGGTTGACTTGGGGCCATGCCTTGCCTAGAAACATATTCATAATACATATTATGTAATGGAGTGACTTATGGGACGCCTGATGGGCAAGACCGCTTTTATCACCGCCGCCGGCCAGGGCATGGGCCGCGCCGCCGCCGAAGCCTTTATCGCCGAGGGCGCCACCGTCATCGCCACCGACGTCAAGCTTGAATATCTCGACGGCCTTGAAGGCGCGATCTGCCGTCAGCTCGACGCCACCGATCCGTTCGCGATAAAAGCCCTGGCCACCGAGTTCCCACAGGTCGATGTGCTCTATAACTGCGCCGGCTACGTCCATGCCGGCACCGTGCTCGATACCGATTTCAAGGCCTGGCAGTTCAGCTTCGATATCAATGTCACCGCCATGTTCCACACCATCCAGGCTTTTTTGCCCAAAATGCTGGAGCGCAAAAGCGGCTCAATCATCAATATGGCGAGCGTGGCCGCCTTCAAGGGCGTGGCCAACCGCCTGGCCTATGGCGCCTCGAAAGCCGCCGTGGTGGGCCTGACCAAGTCCGTGGCCGCTGATTATGTGGCGGAAGGCATCCGCTGCAATGCCCTCTGCCCCGGCACTATCGACACGCCCTCGCTCCAGCAACGGATGCGCGATACCGGCGATTATGAAAAGGGTCGCGCCATGTTCCTGTCGCGCCAGCCGACGGGCCGCCTCGGCAAGCCGGAAGAACTGGCCGCCTTCGCGGTTTATCTCGCTTCTGACGAATCCAGCTTTACGACCGGCCAGGCGCACATTATCGATGGCGGCTGGTTGAACTAGGGGCAAGCCCCTAGGACCATAACTCGACAGTGCAAGCCGCACCTTTTGTACCTCCCCAACTTGTTGGGGAGGAGGACCGCGCCGAAGGCGTGGGGGTGGGGTTTCTTACTTTCTTATCCAAGGACTCCCCATGAAACTCCTCCGCTTCGGCCCGTCGGGCTATGAAAAACCCGGCCTTCTCGACGCCGAAGGCCAGATCCGCGACCTTTCCGGCGTGATAGATGACATCGCCGGCGACGTGCTCTCTGCTGAGGGCCTGGCGAAGGTCGCCGCCATTGATCCGACCTCCCTGCCGCTGGCCCCGGCCGGCTCGCGTTATGGCCCCTGCGTCGGCCGCGTTGGCAAGTTCATCTGCATTGGCCTCAACTATGCCGACCACGCCGCCGAATCCAACCTGCCGGTGCCGGACGAACCCGTCCTTTTCATGAAGGCCACGTCCGCTATTGTCGGCCCGAACGACGACGTGCTGAAGCCGCGCGGCTCGACCAAGCTCGACTGGGAGGTCGAACTGGGCCTCGTCATCGGCAAAAAAGCGTCATATGTTTCCGAAGCCGAGGCGCTTGATTATGTCGCCGGTTTCTGCACCATCAACGATGTCTCCGAGCGCAACTTCCAGACCGAACGTGGCGGCACCTGGGATAAGGGCAAGGGCTGCGACACCTTCGGTCCGATCGGCCCGTGGCTGGTGACCAAGGATGAAGCCGGTGACGTCAATAACCTGAAAATGTGGCTCGACGTCAATGGCAAGCGCTTCCAGAACGGCACGACCTCGACCATGGTTTTCAAGCCCGCCTTCCTGGTGCATTACGTCTCGCAATTTATGTCGTTGCATCCCGGCGACGTCATCTCAACCGGCACGCCTCCGGGCGTCGGTCTGGGCCAGAAACCGGACCCGATCTATCTCAATGTCGGCGATGTCATGGAACTGGGCATAGAAGGCCTGGGCATTCAGAAGCAGACGGTTGGCGCTGCATAATCTTAAGGCCTCCGGATCATTCCGGAGGCCTTTTCATATCACGCCAGCAGATTGCGGTTGATCTCGGCGATGGTCTTGACCCCGGTCAGCGCCATGGCCGTTCGCATTTCCTTCTCGATCAGGCCGAGCAGGTTTGTCACGCCCGCCTCGCCATGAGTGGCCAGGGCATAGATATAGGCGCGGCCGAGCAGCACACCCTTGGCACCGAGCGCCAGCATCCGCACCACATCCAGCCCGGTACGGATACCGGAATCGGCCAGTATGGTCAGTTGGTCGCCGACCGCATCGGCAATTGCCGGCAGCGCCTTGCAGGTAGAGAGCGCGCCATCGAGCTGGCGGCCGCCGTGATTCGACACAACGATACCGTCAGCGCCAAACTTCACCGCATCCCTGGCGTCTTCCGGATCGAGAATGCCCTTGATGATCATCGGGCCCTTCCACATATCGCGAATCCATTCGAGATCGGACCAGTTGATCGACGGGTCGAAATTGGCGCCCAGCCAGCCGATATAGTCTTCCAGACCGGTGGCCTTGCCGAGAT
>CAMLIY010000319.1 GCA_946480125.1 uncultured Asticcacaulis sp. | reverse complement strand
CATAGCCATAATGTAGTATCCTTCTTCCGATAATCCGCCGCAGATAGAAAAGCTTCGCCGGGCCCATGCCCGTTTCCGCCTCGGAACGCTGCCAACCCGATTTAGGGAAGGTGGCGTGCATCTGCGTGTGAGATGGCGTGCACCTATTCACAATTTCAAAAAAAATCAAGCCTTCCCGACAAGAAAAGTTCAAATGCAACTAGGCTTCTTCGAGTTCGAGCACACCTGCCATGTGTTTGAGCGCACCGCGCAGGTGCGCATCGAGATTGTAACGTTGCGGCAGTTTAAACTCGATCACCCCTTCGCCGCCCAGATCGGCTGTCAAACTGATCTCCCCACCTTTAGCAGATTTGGAGGTTTCCAGCTTTTCTCGCAGTTCGGCCATATTGATCACGTTTGCCAGAACATGGACCCGCAGTCCCATATCGCCTGTCTTGAGTGTTTCGGACATAGGCGCGGCATCGTCACCAAAGAAGCGGACCTCCCCATCCCGCCCCTTGCTGCGCACCTTGAGAACAATTGAATTGCCGACTTCCAGATGATCCCGGTTCTTGCGCAGGGACTCCGGCGGGAATAAGACCTCATATTCGCCGCTGGGATCTGACAGGGTGACGAAAGCAAATTTTTCTCCCGATCCCTGCGCGGCCCGTTCCTGCTTGCGGCGAATGATCCCCGCCATCCGGAAAGCCTCACGCCCCTCGCCCGCCAGGGATACGGCATCGGCATACAGGGTGACATTCCGGCGTTTGAAGACATCCAGCATGTCCTGCAGCGGGTGACCTGACAGATAGAAACCGATGGCCGCCAGTTCCTCATCGAGCCGCGCCGGGCCGGACACCATGGCCACATTCGGCAAACGCGGCCGCGACGATTCATTGGAGCCAAACAGACTGACCTGGGAGGCGGCCCGATCCGCGGCCATGCTCTGCGCATAGGCCATAAGGATATCCGCCGCCGCCACGATCTGTCCGCGGTTGGGATGGATCGAATCGAAGGCTCCGGCCCTCGCCAGATTTTCAAGCGCGCGCTTATTGACCGCTTTTGGGTCGATGCGTTCGAGGAAATCGAAAATATCGGTGAATCGCCCCCCTTCTTCACGAACCTGCACTACAGTTTGCATGGCTTCGAAGCCGACATTACGGATGGCGCCCAGCGCATAAAGGACTTCACCATTCTCGACATCGAAATCCGCCATTGAGCGGTTGATATCAGGCGGACGGATGGTGACGTTGAAACGTCGCGCATCCTGATAAAAAACCGCCAGCTTATCGGTATTGGTGATATCCAGGCTAAAGGTCGCGGCGAAGAATTCGACCGGATGATTGGCCTTCAGATATCCGGTCTGGTAGGAAATAAAGGCATAGGCGGCGGCGTGGGATTTATTAAAGCCATAGCCAGCGAATTTGTTGACCAGTTCGAAGATAAAGTCGGACTGCTTCTCCGACACCCCCTTTTCAGCGGCGCCGGAAATGAAACGCACCTTTTGCAGGTCCATTTCTTCCTTTTTCTTCTTACCCATGGCGCGCCGCAACAGGTCGGCTTCACCGAGACTGTAGCCTGACAGGACCTGGGCAATCTGCATCACCTGTTCCTGATAGATAATGACACCGTAGGTTTCCTTCAGCACTGGCTCAAGGCTGGGATGGAGCATGTCGATTTCCATCCGGCCAAACTTACGATCGACATAGGTATCAATGTTGTCCATCGGCCCCGGTCGATACAGCGAAATCAAGGCGGTGATTTCTTCCAGCGATCCACACTGCATCTTGCGCAAGGTGTCACGCATGCCCTGGCTTTCAAGCTGGAACACACCAATCGACTGCCCGGAGGCCAGCAGTTCATAGGTCGGGGCATCGTCCAGCGGCAGGGTAGAATAGTCGATATCGACGCCGCGTTTCTTCAGGTAATTTTGCGCACGCTTGAGAGTCGTCAGGGTTTTCAGACCCAAAAAGTCGAACTTGACCAGGCCGGCGCTTTCCACCCACTTCATATTGAACTGGGTCGCCGGAATATCAGACCGCGGATCGCGGTACAGCGGCACCAGCTCCGTCAGCGGCCGATCACCGATCACAATGCCGGCGGCGTGGGTCGAGGCGTTGCGGTACAGGCCTTCAAGCTTTAGCGCCGTATCGAGCAAACGCTTGACGGCGTCATCATCGTCGCGCGCTTCTTTCAGCCTCGGTTCGATCTCAATCGCTTGCGCCAGCGTTGTCGGGCTGGCCGGGTTGTTCGGCACCATCTTACACAGCCGATCCACCTGCCCCAGCGGCAATTGCATCACCCGTCCGGTATCGCGCAGAACAGCCCGCGCCTGAAGCGTACCGAATGTGATGATCTGCGCCACCCGGTCACGGCCATATTTCTCCTGTACATAGGAGATCACCTCTTCACGACGCTCCTGACAGAAGTCGACGTCGAAGTCGGGCATGGAGACCCGTTCGGGATTGAGAAATCGTTCGAACAGCAGACCAAACCGCAGGGGGTCCAGATCGGTAATCGCCAGCGCCCAGGCCACGGCCGAACCGGCGCCGGAGCCACGGCCAGGCCCGACGGGGATATCATGCGCCTTACCCCATTTGATGAAGTCCGAAACGATCAGAAAGTAGCCGGGGAACCCCATCTGCTGGATAATGCCGATTTCACGTTCCAGCCGCGCCCAATAGTCTTCTTCCGGAACGGCCAGCTTGACTTGCTTGAGGCGCATCTTCAAACCTTCACGCGCCTGCCAGGCCAGCTCTTCGGCTTCGTTTCGGCCAGCACCGGTATCGAAACGCGGCAAAATCGGATCGCGTTTATTAACAAGAAACGCGCAGCGCCGGGCAATTTCCAGCGTATTGTCGCAGGCTTCGGGCAGATCTGAAAACAGTTCACGCATCAGGGCGGCCGGTTTGAACCAGTGCTCTTTGGTAACCTTGCGGCGATCCTCCTGCCCCATATAGGCGCCATCGGAAATGCACAGCAGGGCCTCATGCGCAGAAGCGAGATCCCTCGAGGCAAATTGCACATCATTGGTGGCGACCAGAGGCACATCATTGCTATAAGCGAATTCCACCAAACCCACTTCAGCGGGCCCGCCCTTAATACCGCCTTGGGGGCTGCCATCGTGGCGTTGTAATTCAATGTAAAAGCGGTCACCGAAAGCTGCGTGCATCATCCGAAGTGCGGTTACGGCTTCTTCCGGCTTGCCTTGACGAAACAGCACATCTACCGGACCATCAAAACCGCCGGACAACAAGATCAGCCCTTCGCTGTGCGCCGCCACCTGGTCCCAGCGGACATGCGGCTCCTCAGCGGCATCAGCATCAACATAGGCTATGGAAGAGAGCTTGGTGAGATTGAGGTAACCCGTTTCATTCTGCACAAACAGGGCGATAGTCGGTATTTTACCCCAGCGCTCGGAAGGGACGCCACCAATCCCCCGCACAGGTAAAGAACAGCCGATAATGGGCTGCACGCCCGTATCCTTGCAGACTTGTGAAAACTCAAGCGCCCCATAAAGATTACATCTGTCGGCAATGGCCACTGCCGGCATGTTCAGCTTGTGCGCCATCTTGCCCATGTCATAGGCTTTGATGGCGCCTTCCAAGAGCGAATAGGCCGACTTGACGCGCAGGTGGATGAAATCTTCGCTCACGACGCGCTCCTATGGGTAAATCCAAGCCCCGTTCGCACGACTCACGCCGCCAGCGACACCACATGGCACATGAGGAAAACAAAACCCGTAACGGCGGCAAATGACAACATATTATGCAG
>CAMLIY010000318.1 GCA_946480125.1 uncultured Asticcacaulis sp. | reverse complement strand
ACTAGGCAAAAATTACCCGATCCGTGGTGAACAAGTGGTTAATTTGTCTTAAAACAGTTCGCTTTGGCGGCTGCCCTCGTGGCCTTCAAGCGCCAGCAGATGCGCCTTGGTTTTCAGTCCGCCGGCGAAGCCTGTCAGCGTGCCGGATGCGCCAATAACGCGATGACAGGGCGCGATAATCGAGATCGGATTTTTACCATTGGCCCCGCCAACCGCACGGCTGGCGGAAGGCTTGCCGAGTTGCGCAGCGATCTGGCCATAGCTGCGCGTTTCGCCGAAGGGAATGGTCAGCAGCGCCCGCCATACGGATTGCTGGAAGTCGGTGCCTCTGAAATCAAGCGGTACGGTGAAACTGCGGCGCTGACTGGCAAAATATTCCGCCAGTTCGGCTTCGGCCTGAATGAGATACGGATTTTTCGTATCCTCAGTCAAGGCGCCGAGCGGCACGCGCTTTGGATTGTCATTCGGCCACAGGATCGCGGTCAATCCCTTGTCGCTGCCCACCAGTTTGAGCCGCCCGACCGGCGAATCCATACATTTGAAAACATGGGACATGCTTCATCCTTCTAACCATTAAGCAATGGTTATCGCATTCAACGGAACGTGTTTACGTCAGGATGGCAGCTCTTTCTCCTCCCTTGCGAGCCTCTTGGCGAAGCGGGGGAGGTGTCAGCGCGAGGTTCGCAGAACCGGTGTCGCTGACGGAGGGGGCATTCCATTGTCAACCAAAGGCCCTCTCCGGCGGGACCACGCCCGCCACCTCCCCCGATAAATCAGGGGAGGAGTAGTGTTTAAGCCGCGCTGGAACCCGACTGCGGGGCCGGGACGCTGATGCCCGCCGCCGTATATTCATTCAGCTTGTTGCGCAGGGTGCGGATCGAGATGCCGAGGATATTGGCGGCGTGCGTCCGGTTGCCCAGGCAATGCGACAGGGTGTCGAGGATCAGGGTCTGCTCGACCTGCGCCACCGTCGAGCCGACAAAGCTGCGCGCGGCGCTTTGGGCGGCTTCGGCGGCGCGGTTGACGTAATCCATGCCGATCGGCGCCACCGGATTGAGCGGCTGGCCATCCGGCAGGCGGATCGCTTCGGCGTCGATTTCCGAACCCGGAGACAAAAGCACAGCCCGGTGCATGGCGTTTTCCAGCTCACGCACATTGCCCGGCCACGGATGGGCCTGCAAACGGCGCCTGGCCTCCAGTGAGATCGGCTTCAGGGCGATGGCATTGGCCTCGGCATACTTCTTGGCGAAGTGCTCGGACAGCGCCAGAATATCGGCCGGACGGTCACGCAGCGGCGGCAGGGCCAGGTTGATGACGTTCAGGCGGTAGAGCAAATCCTCGCGGAAGGTGCCTTCCTTGACGGCCTGGGACAGGTTGCGGTTTGACGTCGCCAGCACGCGGATATTGACCGGCACCGGCTTGGCGCCACCAACGCGATCGATGACGCGTTCCTGCAGGGCGCGCAGCAGCTTGGCCTGCAGGCGCGTGTCCATTTCGGAGATTTCATCAAGCAGCAGCGTGCCGCCGTCGGCCTCTTCGAACTTGCCGATACGGCGCGCCATCGCGCCGGTGAAGGCGCCTTTTTCGTGGCCGAACAGTTCGGATTCCAGCAGGTTATCCGGAATGGCGGCGCAGTTGACCGAGATGAACGGCCGCGTGGCGCGCTTGCTCTTTTCGTGCAGGTAGCGCGCCATCACTTCCTTACCGACGCCGCTCTCGCCGGTAATCAGGATCGAGGCGTCAGACGCCGCCACCTGGTCGGCCAGCTTCAGCACGGCCTGCATGGAGGGATCAACCGTCACCAGCGGGCGCGCATCGTCGGAGACCGCCGCCAGCACCGCCGCGATCAGTTCGGCATCGGGCGGCAGAGGGATAAACTCTTTCGCGCCCTGCGAGATCGCAAAAGCCGCCTTGCGCGGGTCGGGATTGACGCCGCAGGCGACGACCGTGACGAAGATATGCTCGCGCTCATTGGCCTCGATCAGCGACTTGATATCAAGCTCGTAATCGACCATCAACAGGTCCGCGCCCTGGCCTTTCAGCAGGGCGGCCGTGGCTTGCGTCGGCGTTTCGACATGGGCCACCTTGGCGCCGGTTTCCATGGCCATCTTGACCGCGACGGAGAGCTGGCCGCTCAGCTTGCCTACAACTAACAGTCTCATTGACCCGCATCCTCACTCTTGATGATTTCCGTCATGGTCACGCCCAGACGATCATCGACCACCACCACTTCGCCACGCGCGACCAGGCGGTTATTCACATAAATATCAATCGCTTCGCCAACCTTGCGATCAAGCTCCAAAACACTGCCCTGCCCCAGTTTCAGCAATTGCGACACCGACATGAAGCTCTTGCCCAGCACCGCCGAAATATTGACCGGCACATCGAAAACCGGCGCCAGATCGGCGGCGGACTTGTCGCCTTCGTCTTCCGGACCGACACCCGGCATACCGGCGTCTTCAAAATCTTCCAGACCCAGATCGGCCATGACTTACTCCTTACTCATGGGTACGGTTTTGATGATATGCCTCGGCTTCGAGGGCTTCATTCAGAGCGTGTTCGAGCACTTCGAACACCTGTTGCGGATTATATTCAGCCCGGCCATCGCTCCACACGACCTCGAAGCCACCCTTCGGCAGACTCGGGTTATCGCGGAACTGCACGGTGCCCGTATAGCCGGCCAGCATGGCGGCTTCCTCGGCGGCGGCCTTCAGTTCGTCGCTCGGATTGCTGGCGAACAGCACCAGGCGGGTAGCCGGTTCGATCTCCTGGCCCAGCGCATCAAGCGCGGCGTTGAGCGGCGCTTCGGGAAAACGATCCAGCGCTTCGGCGGCGATCTTTTGCGCACAGACGAGGGCGAGGCGGACGGCGGCTTGCTTGTGGGCATGGATGGCGTCGGTCAGCCCTCCCAGTCCTTGCTGCGCGGCATCGGCGAGGGATTGCAGGGCGGCGGACTGGGCCATTTGCGCGCGGGCGAGCGCCGAATTTTCACCGGCGGCCTGGGCGGCCTTGCGGATATCCTCAACCTCTTCGGGCGTGTAGAACTTCTTGGCCGCCGGCGCCGGTTTGGAGACGACATGGCCGCCGGCGCCAAAGACGGTGCCGAACTCGAAGCGCTTGTGAACGGTCTGGGTCATACGAGGCATCCCGTAGAAGCAAAGAAGAAAGAGACCCCACCACCCCGCCATGAAGAATGGCGCGGTCCCCCTCCCCGACAAGTCGGGGAGGTATGATAACAGGCAATTTTCTTATACCTCCCCATCTTTGATGGGGAGGGGGACCGCACGAGCGAAGCGAGATGTGGGGGTGGGGTTTCTTGCTTAAACTTAGAAGCAACAAACTTAATAAATAAGCTCATCATCGCCTCCCTGACCGGCCAACATGATTTCGCCCTTCGCGGCAAGATCCTTGGCGACCTGCACCATGGCCATTTGCGCGGCATCGACATCTTTCAGACGCACCGGCCCCATGCTCTCCATATCGTCGCGCATGATCTTGGCGGCGCGTTCCGACATATTGGACATGAACATATCGCGCAACGAATCCGAAGACCCCTTGAGCGCCAGGGCCAGTTGGTCTTTTTCCACAGCCCGCAGCAGGGTCTGCACCCCGCCCGGATCGAGCTTCGACAAATCCTCGAAGACAAACATCAGAGCGCGGATACGCTCGGCGGATTCGCGGTTGCGTTCTTCCAGCGCCGCTACGAACCGGCTTTCGGTCTGGCGGTCGAAATTGTTGAAGATTTCGGCCATCAGTTCGTGCG
>CAMLIY010000317.1 GCA_946480125.1 uncultured Asticcacaulis sp. | reverse complement strand
TTGGCGGCACTGACCAGGATGCGTATCTTGATGACATCCTTGTCGCAGTCTGTCACCTGCACGACCTGAACCTGCTTATCCCACAGGTTTGTGGTGTCCAGCAAGGCCACCAGTTTCTCGCGCAGGGGATCGATCGGCAAAGTATAATCAGCGTAAAGCTCGACCGTGCCGATGATGCTGGCTGAACTGCGTGTCCAGTTCTGGAAAGGTTTTTCAATGAAATAGCTGATCGGCAGTACCAGCCGGCGCAGGTCCCATAACCGAATGATGACATAGGTGAGCGTGATTTCCTCCACCCAGCCCCATTCATTTTCGACCACGACCGCGTCTTCCAGCCGGATCGGCTGGGTGAAAGCGATCTGGATGCCGGCCAACAGGTTGCCCAGGGTTTTCTGCGCCGCAAAGCCGATGGCCAGACCAGCGACCCCGGCCGAGGCCAGAAGACTGACACCCAGGCCGCGCAAGGTATCGAACATCAGGAAGACCGCCGCCAGCGCCAGCAGGAAAACGACGAAATTGGCAATGCTCTTGATAACCGTGATCTGGGTGCGGATACGTCGCGCCCGCAGATTGTCCGCCACTGACATATCGTAGCGGCGGGAAATAGCGACGGTGACAATATCGATAATCCGCATCACCAGCCAATATAACAAGGCGACGCTGGCCACCTTGACGACACCCGAAACAATCGGCGTCATCATGATTTCCGGGGCAACGGCGCGGATGGCGATAAAGACGGCCAGCACCGGCATGACAATATAGAGCGGCGTGGCCAGACGCTTGAGGTTCACATGACCGAAAAGCTTCGGATCACGTTTCACCAGCCATTTGGCCAGGCTCATCAGCAGACGTCCAGCCAATATGCCCGCCAAACCCGCGGCAATGGCTATCAGGATCAGGCGCGCGCCGTCAGGCAGGTAAACGGGAAAATCAGGCATGGAGGATCCTTTGTTTTTTAATCCCCCCGCGAAGCCCCTCAAGTCAACAGATCAGGCATAGCCGGGTCAACCCCATGCGCTTCACAATTGCCCTCACCCCTGCGTGAACACGACTTGCCTTTGACCGCAATTCGTCATATTGTGATCACAATTCGTCAGAATACCCCGGCGGCCGTATTGAGGCCGTGGACCTCGTCGCGCATTTTTCATTTCCCAATGCGCTCTGGCTGGTGTCTGATCCCGATTGACCATTGAGCCATAAAGACGATTCACCATGTCACACGACAGCTATATGAAGTCCAAGAACAAGCGCAAGATCGTGTTCTCCAAACGCGGCGCCAAGGATCTGGAAGAGGCCACCGCCTGGCTGGCCAGCCAGAATATCGAGGAGATCGAGTGCATGGTGCCCGATCTCGCCGGCGTGGCGCGCGGCAAGATCATGCCATCCAAGAAGTTCCTCAACACCCCCTATATGAATCTGCCGCTGGCGGTATTTTATCAGACCATCACCGGCGATTATCCCGATCTCGAAGGCGTGGTTGGCACCGTGCAGTCGGACACCGATATCTTCCTCAAGCCCGATTTTCGTACCCTGGCCGCTGTGCCGTGGGCGCATGACCCCACGGCACAGGTCATTCATGACGCCTTCCATCCCGACGGCCGTCCGGTCGAGGAAAGCCCGCGCCAGGTGCTGCGCCGTGTGCTTGCCTTTTACGAAGCCAAGGGCTGGAAGCCGGTGATCGCGCCGGAGCTGGAATTCTATCTGGTCGAGAAAAATATCGATCCTGACTACCCGCTGAAACCACCGATCGGGCGTTCCGGCCGGCCTGAAACCGGCCGTCAGGGCTATTCGATATCAGCGGTCAATGAATTCGATGCACTTTTTGAAGATATGTACGAATATTCGGAAAGCCAGGGCCTGGAAATCGACACCCTTATCCACGAATCCGGCGTGGCCCAGATGGAGATCAACCTGTTGCACGGTGATCCGCTGGAACTGGCCGACCAGGTGCTGATGTTCAAGCGCACCATCAAGGAAACCTCGCTGGAGCACGACATCTACGCCACCTTCATGGCCAAACCGATGGCCAATGAGCCCGGCTCGGCCATGCACATCCACCAGTCGATCGTTGACGCCAAGACCGGGCGGAACCTGTTTTCAAATCCGGAGACGGGCGAGCCCACCCCGGCCTTTTTCCACTTCATCGCCGGTCAGCAAAAATATATGCCGGCCATTACCGCCCTGCTGGCGCCTTATGTCAATTCTTACCGCCGTCTGGCCAAGGGCTCAGGCGCGCCGGTCAACACCCAATGGGGCTACGATAACCGTACGGCCGGGCTGCGCGTGCCACCCTCCGATCCCGCCAATCGCCGTCTGGAAAACCGCATCCCCTCTTCGGACGCCAATCCGTACCTGGCCATCGCCGCCGTGCTGGCTTCCGGTTATCTCGGCATGGTCGACAAGATGACGCCGGCTGATCCGGTCGATAAGGACGCCTCGACCCTGCCGCAGGGCGACCTGCCCTATTCGCTGGTTCAGGCCATCATCAAGCTGGAACGCGCCCAGCCGATCATCGATATCCTCGGCCCGCAGTTCGTCACCGCCTATTCGCGCGTCAAGCTGCACGAATACGAAACCTTCATGCAGACCATCAGCCCGTGGGAACGCGAATTCCTGCTGCTGAACGTGTAATGAAGAATACGGGTCATCCAGCGGATAGCTGGTACAATGCCACGGCAAAGGGACCAGCTTATCCCGCGCTCAACGGTTCACACCACACAGACGTCTGCATCATCGGCGGCGGTTATACGGGCCTGGGCGCCGCCATCGAACTCAGCCGGCAAGGCATTCCTGTCACCGTAATGGAGTCAGCCCAGATCGGGTCCGGCGCCTCCGGCCGCAATGGCGGGCAAATCCATACCGGCCAGCGCATTGATCCGGAACAGATGGCCGAAATGCTTGGCCCCGATGCCGCCCGTCAGCTCTGGGATATGTCAGAGGACGCCAAGGCCAGCCTGTATGGATTGATCAAGGATTACGCTATCGATTGCGACCTGAAATCCGGCCTTATCCATGCCTGGCACAAGCCCGGTTATGAAGCTGACGACCGCGCCTATATCGATTTCGTCGGCCAATATGGCTATGACAAGGTCCGGCTGCTCGATAAGGCCGAGGTGGCGGCCGAACTCGGCACCGATGTCTATCATG
This sequence comes from uncultured Asticcacaulis sp., assembly GCA_946480125.1. The sequence continues at coordinate 619 of CAMLIY010000317.1, read as the reverse complement.
GCGGTTCGTTCGATGCCGGCGGCGGGCATCTGCATCCGCTGAAGCTGGCTCAGGGCATGGCGCGAGCCGCCGCTTCACAAGGCGCAGAGATTTTCGAAAATAGCCACGTGGTCCGCTACCGCCGTATCTCCAAGGGTATCCATCTGCATCTTGAAAGCGGCGCCACCGTCACCTGCCAGCGCCTGCTGATCTGCGGCAATGGCTATATGGAAGGGCTGTCGGAAGAGATCGATAGCCACGTCATGCCGATCAACAACTTCATCCTGACCACAGAACCGCTCGATGATCCGGCGATACTGCCCAATGACTACGCGGCGGCGGATTCCCGTTTCGTCGTCAATTACTGGCGCAAGACGCCGGATAACCGCCTGCTGTTCGGCGGCGGTGAAAATTATGTCCCTTGGTTTCCCAAGGATATAAAAGCCTTTGTCCGCAAAAACATGCTGAAGGTCTATCCGCAATTAAGTGAGGTGAAAATCTCGCATGGCTGGGGCGGCACCCTGGCTATCACCATGAACCGTGCGCCCTTTGTGCGTCTCATGGCACCCAAGGTTTACACGTCTGCCGGCTACAGCGGTCAGGGCGTGGTGCTGGCGCCCTATTTCGGCAAACTGCTGGC
>CAMLIY010000316.1 GCA_946480125.1 uncultured Asticcacaulis sp. | reverse complement strand
GGTATTCGGCATCGCCTACTCCACATTTTGCGTTTGTTCACGGAACTGATCAATCGAGGCTTTAAGCTCCAGCCCGGTTTGGGTCAATTCGATAAAGGCCGATTTCGAACATAGGGTGTTGGCTTCGCGCATGAATTCCTGCGCCAGAAAGTCAAGCTTGCGACCGGGTGCGGCCTCCCCGTCGATCAGTTGATGTGCCTGATCAAGGTGCGAGGTCAGACGATCGAGTTCTTCGCGGACATCGGCCTTGGTGGCCAGAAGCGCGGCTTCCTGCAAAACGCGCTCATCAAAGTCCTGAGCCTCCGGCAGCAGTTCGTCCAGCCGGCGGGTGAAACGCTCACGGATCGCCACGACCTGTTGATCCGCCAGCCCCTTGGCGCGTTCAACGCAGGCCGCCATGGTAATCAGATGGCCCTTCAAAATCTCTTCCAGCGCCCGGCCTTCACTTTCACGCGCCTCTTTGAGCCCATCGAACACTGACGCCAGATCCGCCGCCAGCATCGCTTCGGCATTTGCGTCCAGATTGGCGCGTTCGTCACCGGCGGCCTCGATCACGCCGCGCAAGGATAGCAGACCATCCACTGAAGGCGTCACCGCCTCACCGGCATCAATCAGGGCGCGACTGGCTTCAAGATAAAATTCCAAAACATCCTTGTTGAGTGTGACGCCGGCTTTCGTCGCCGCGCTGCCCACCGACACGGTAAGGTTCATCTGACCACGCTGAAAGCGGCTTTTCGTCAAATCTCGGCCGATCTTTTCCACGGCCTCAAAACCAGCCGGAAAGCGATATTTGATATCAAGTCCCCGGCCATTGACGCTGCGCATTTCCAGCGTCCAATTCAAGGTGTCATAACCGCCCTCAATACGGGCAAAACCGGTCATGCTAGACAGGCCCATGGCAGTCTCCAGTCGTCAAAGTTATTTAATTCCGGTGGACAAGCTTGGGGGAGGCATCTGGCGCCTTGGCAATAACCCGAGCCTCCGGAGCCGCAGCCGTTGAGGTGTAGACATTTACCTGCGCTTCCATGGCGCGCCATTTAGCGACATTGGCAAGGTGTTCCTCATAGCTGGCGGAGAAAACATGCCCGCCCGTGCCATTGGCAACGAAATACAGATCCTGTGTTTTGGCCGGATTGAGAACGGCCGCGATCGACGCCTTGCCGGGATTGGCGATCGGCGTCACCGGCAATTTGTCTATCAGATAGGTATTCCATGGGGTTGGCGTGTCCAGTTCCTCACGCGTCAGGCCGCGACCAAGGGGTTCACCATGCGAAATGCCATAGATAACGGTCGGATCGGACCCCAGGCGGATACCGCTGCGCAGGCGATTGATAAAGACAGCGGCGATGTGAGGCCTTTCGGATGCCAGCTTGGTTTCCCGTTCAACAATGGAGGCCATGATCAGGGCATCTTCCTTGGTGGCGAATGGCAGATCTGGCGCACGTTTCGCCCATAACGCATCAAGGGTATCGCGGCCGGCGTCAAGCATACGATCCAGTACAGCCTGGCGTGCTTCACCAGGTTGATAGAGGTAGGTTTCCGGCAGGATCGCGCCTTCGGGCGGCACATCGACATCGCCGGTCAGATCCTTCGTCGCCATGAGAATTCGAACGGCCTGCGCCGAGGTCCGACCTTCGGGAATGGTGATGAAGGTCTGAACGACCTTGCCCGCCTCGATCTGCCTGAGTGCACCCACCAGGGATATGCCGGCTGGAAATTCGTAGGTGCCGGCTTTCATGGCATTCTGATGGCCACTGAACTTGGCCGCCAGCCGGAACAACGAAGCCGAATGAATGACGTTCGTTTTTTCCAGTTCGCGTCCCATGGCGGTTACGCTCATGCCATGCGCAAAAGTGACACGTATCACGCTTTTCGGTCCTGGACCATAAAGCTGGGCGTAGAAGAACATCCCGCAGGATACCAGCAAAAGCATTAAACCGGCCGCAAGTCCCGCCAAGGGTGCCAGAAGCGACTTGCCCCCTTGTTCCGACGATGCCTTGCCGGTGATGCGGATCATTCGTCAACAGCACCGAGGATAAGCGCGGCATTGGTGCCGCCGAAACCGAAGCTGTTGGAGAGCACCCGCTTAATTTTCATAGGCTTGGCCTTGTGTGGCACCAGGTCGATCGGGGTTTCGACATCAGGGTTATCAAGATTGATCGTCGGTGGCGCGATCTGGTCACGAATGGCCAGGGCGCAGAAGATCGCCTCAACCGCGCCGGCGCCACCCAGCAGGTGGCCAATGGCCGATTTGGTCGAGGATACGGTACCCGTAGCGGCGCGATCGCCCAGAAACTTCTCGATGGCCTTCAGTTCTATGCCATCGGCCATGGTCGATGTGCCATGCGAATTGACATAGTCGATGGTCGTCGGGTCGATATTGCCGTTTTTCGCCGCCGCCACCATGGCGCGGTAGCCGCCATCGCCGGTCTCGGAAGGCGCGGTGATGTGATAGGCGTCACCGGTCAGGCCATAGCCCAGCACTTCGGCATAGATTTTCGCACCGCGTGCCTTGGCGTGTTCATATTCTTCCAGGACGACAATACCGGCGCCCTCGCCCATGACGAAGCCGTCCCGGTCCTTGTCATAGGGACGTGAAGCCTTTTCCGGCGTGTCGTTGAAGGCCGTGCACAGGGCCCGGCAGGCGATGAAGCCGGCGATCCCCACCGGCACGATGGCCGATTCGGCGCCACCGGCCACCATGACGTCGGCATCGCCGAACATGATCAGACGCGCCGCATCACCGATGGCATGGGCGCCGGTGGCACAGGCGGTTACCACGGAATGGTTCGGTCCCTTAAGGCCATGCCGGATCGAGACCTGGCCGGACGCCAGATTGATCAGCGAAGACGGAATGAAGAAGGGCGAAATGCGCTTGGGGCCTTTGTCGCGCAATTCCAGCGCGGTTTCGGCAATGATGCCGAGACCACCTATACCGGAGCCAATCAAAGTTCCGGTGCGCTCCTGGTCTTCTTCGCTTTCGGGATGCCAGTTGGCGTCTTTCAGGGCTTCATCCGCCGCGGCGATGGCGTACAGGATAAAGTCGTCAACCTTGCGGCGCTCCTTGTTGGAAAGCACCAGGGAGGGATCGAACGAGCCTTCGATATCCGGGCCGCCGCCGCCACGTCCATCGACGCTCGGCACTTCGCAGGCCACGGTACAGGCATAGTCAGTGGTGTCGAAAGCCGTTATGGGGCCGGCACCGGACTTGCCTTCGAGCAGGCGTTTCCATGAAATCTCAACCCCGTTACCCAGGGGCGAAACCAGACCAAGACCGGTAATGACGACGCGACGAACCATAGACAATCAACCTTCAATTTGGCCTTTCGACTTCCGGCCAGATCTGGATACAACTAAGCGCGGCCAAACCCCCATAACAGGAGTCTGAAACCGCGCTCAAGCAAGTCTTTAGACTTAGGACTTCAGCTTGCCATCGATGTAGGTGACAGCGTCGCCCACAGTCAGGATGTGCTCTGCCGAGTCATCAGGGATTTCGATATCGAATTCTTCTTCGAAAGCCATGACCAGCTCAACGATGTCGAGGCTGTCGGCTTCCAGATCGTCGATAAAGCTCGCCTTTTCGGTCACCTTGTCCGGATCTGCATCCAGATGGTCGATCACGATCTTACGAACACGTTCAAGAACTTCAGACATTTATTGTCCCTTCAGAAAGTAGAAACTCAGGACCCGAGACCACAGGGTCCCAAGGGGAGGATAGAATCCAGTTTTGTCTTGTAGGCATATAAAACCGGCGTTTCAAGACATTTAAA
>CAMLIY010000315.1 GCA_946480125.1 uncultured Asticcacaulis sp. | reverse complement strand
TCAATCTCCTATCAAATTTTAGAAGATCGCTCTCCACTTTTTCCGGGCAAGTCCAAACAGCTCTTCGGCATGGGTGACGAGCAGTGGGCTTTTTCGGTCTACACTTGGAATGAAAATAAAGGCGAACTCGACTGCCTCGCTTGTCGCCGACCGGCACGTGCTGACGAGGACCGTACACATCGGAGCTGGAAGCCAAGCGAAGGTCATATTGGTCAAGCCTACTCGAAAAAGTGGCCGTTAATTGTTGCGGACAGCAAAGACCCTAATGTGAAGGGCTTTTTTGATGCACCGGACTATAAAAAAATCCCTGAATATGATGATAATGAAAGGTATCGTTCTCTTGCAGCGATTCCCTTTAATCTACCTGGGTCGAATGATCCTATTGGTGTTGTTGTTGCTAGTAGCAATGTTGTCGGTCGGTTCAAGCCCACGGTGGATGGAAATGAAGATGATGCGGTGCGTCCGATAAGTGCCTTAAGTAAGACACTTGCAACTCTTATGGGTGTAATTAATATACGTAGTAAGCAAGGAGATGGCGAATGACGGAGCGTAATCTCGCAGTGGAATTACCTGATCAAGACGCGATCAAGCGGAAAATGTCTGAACTCGCGGTGAATCTATATAACGGTCGTGGCGGTGTGTCTGAACTTGCCAAAATGATTGGAGAGCAGGCTATGTTGAATGCTGCCCTTAAGGTAGAAGCTGCGCGTCGGCGTGCTAAAGCTGCCGCATAAGATTCCAAATCGGACGGATTACACCGTAGCGTTAAGGCTTACCCGCCCATCCGGTAATTGATCCCGACAAAAACCACCCGGCCGCCGAAGCGGGCATTGTTGATGCCATACACTGACGCCGTGTGGGTGATTGTCCGGATATTGCCGCCATTATAGATATCGCTGGCGCTGACCGTCAGGTTAAGGCGCGGGGTCAGTTTGCGCTTCCATGACAAATTGGTTGTGCTGGCGCCGCTTTGCGTGCCCTGGGCGGTGAGGGTGTCGCTTTGCACATTGCCGTCCAGGTGCAGGCTGTCCTTATCCGTCGGCTTATAATCCAGGCTGACCTGCGTCGAGCCGGACAGGCCGGACTGACGCAGGGGACCGGAGATATCAGCGGCCTCAAGCTCGGCATAATAGATATTGCTGGAAAGACTGTATTTCCATTTTTCGCCCCAGGCGCCGGACGACTCAAATTCGACCCCGCCGGAGCGGCCATTGCCGGCATTGCGCTTGGTGGTCAGCAGCACGTCGGCGGAGAGGAAATAGCTGTAGTCGGTAATGGTGCGGCGGCTTTCGCGGTAATAGGCGGTGGCTGACCAGCTATCGTCACCGTGGCTATGCTCGTAGCCGCCTTCCATCGAACTGACCGTCTGGGGCTTGAGATCCGGATTGCCGGAACTCAGGTTGAGCGGATCGACATAGGCGACGAAGGGGTTGAGATCGCGGGCATCCGGACGCTCCAGGCTGCGGGTGTAGCTCAGTTTCCAGCGGTCGGCTTCGCTGAGGATATAGGCGATGTGCAGGGTGGGGGCCAGGTTCTCGAAGTGCGAGCGGGTCTGGATGACGCTGGTGATCTGGCTGCCGCGCGTCAGCACGCCTTCGAGGCGCGCGCCAGGCTGGAACTGCCATTTGCCGGCGCGACCCTGCCAGGTGAGATAGGCGGCATAGATACGCTGGGTGATGAAAAAGCGGTTGGTCAGGCCGGGATCGACCGTCTCGGCGCCGGTGAGCGGATCGATATTGGTCTTGCCATTATCGAAGCGGTTATTATCGCTGCGGGCATCGAAACCGGCGGCGATTTCCTGCGTTTCGCCATAGGTATGGCTGTAATCGCCGCTGATCTGGTCGGTCTGGCTGACCGTCTTGCCGAGATAGTGTTCGAGCGTATCGGCCTGCGCCGGCACAGTGAACACATTGCGCAGGGTGCGGTCGTTGCGGTTGATGGTCACCGAATGGCTGGCCATCAGCTTGATCTGGTCGCCATTGTCGGCATTGCGGGTGAATGACGCCTGAACGTGTGCATCGTCCTGCTGGTTGGGGCCGGTCTTGCGGATGACATAATTGCGGACGGGTTGGTCGTCGCCGTCGAAATCCTGACGAAATTCCTGGGTGCGGTTGTTGGAGAGCCGGTGTTTGGCCGTCAGTTCCAGGCTCAAACTGTCCGTGGCGTTGGGCGTGTATTCGAGGGTGGCCTGGCCGTTGAGCGATTGACGGCGCGCCAGATAGGCGGCGGCGCTGGTGTTGCGGCCCGACGTGGCATCTATCGGATTTTGCCAACGGCTGTCATTGCGGCGGACGATCTCCGCGGCGTCATCGCGCACACCGATCCGGCCGCTGAGATTGAGCTTGCCGCTGTTGTAATTGCCCGACAGGGAGAGATTGCGGCGGTCATTAGTGCCCAGATTGGCGATCAGGGTGGCGTTTCCGCCCGGCTTGCGGTCGGTCTTCAGGATGAGATTGATGATGCTGCCGCCATTGGCATCATACTTGGCCGACGGGTTGGTGATGACCTCGACCGAGGCGATATCGCTGCCGGACATGGATTGCAGGGTGGCGGCGCGGTTATCACCCTGCATCATGGTGGAAGGCTTGCCGTTGATATAGACCTGCACCTTGCCGCTGCCGCGCAAGGTGACGTCGCCATCGGGCGTGACATTGACCGAGGGCACGGTGTTGAGGACATCGGCCGCCGTGCCTGACTGGGCGGCGGGGCTGTCGCCGGTCTTGTAGATGGTGCTGTCGATCTTGTGGATGACGTCGGGCTTTTTGGCCGTGACGGTGATGACGGTGGTGTCGGCAGTTTTGGCTGTTTCCTCCGCCAGAGCGGGCATGGCCGCGCACAGGTTCAGGCTCAGGCAAAAGAGCGGCAGACGTCGCATGGAAAATCCGGGAAGCGCGTCGCCCCAAATGAAAACGCGCGCCCGGAAACTAGCATGTTCCGAAACGCGCGTCAGGTATTAATTGATTAATGACGGCTAGAGGTAAAACTGCGCCATGGCGCTGAGGCCGATAGGCTTGATCTTGGGGGCATTGCCGGCGGTGCCGAACTGCTCGAAGCGATCTTCGCAGACCTTCTGCATCAGGGCATAGGCGGGCTTGAAATAGCCGCGCGGATCGAAGCCGGCGGGGTTTTCAGACATGCACTTGCGGATGCCAGCGGTAATGGCCAGGCGCAGGTCGGTATCGATATTGATCTTGCGCACGCCCATCTTGATGGCCTTTTGCAGCTCCTCGACCGGCACGCCCCAGGTCTGCGGAATGGCGCCGCCATAGGCATTGATCTCGTCCTGTAATTCCTGCGGCACCGAAGACGAGCCGTGCATGACGAGGTGGGTATTGGGCAGGCGCTTGTGGATGGCCTCGATGACGTGCATGGCCAGCACTTCGCCATCCGGCTTGCGGGTGAACTTGTAGGCGCCGTGTGAGGTGCCCATGGCGATGGCGAGGGCATCGACGCCGGTTTTGGCGACGAAATCGACGGCCTGGTCGGGGTCGGTCAGGAGCTGGTCATGCGACAACACGCCTTCGGCGCCGTGGCCGTCTTCGGCTTCGCCCATGCCGGTTTCGAGCGAGCCGAGCACGCCCAGTTCGCCCTCGACCGAGACACCGCAGGCATGGGCCATTTCGACGACTTTTTTGGTGACATCGACATTGTAGTCGTAATCGGCGGGGGTCTTGGCATCAGCCATCAGGGAGCCGTCCATCATCACCGAGGTGAAGCCGTGCTGGATGGCCGAGGCGCAGGTGCCGAGCGAATTGCCGTGGTCCTGGTGCAT
>CAMLIY010000314.1 GCA_946480125.1 uncultured Asticcacaulis sp. | reverse complement strand
CCATCGTCGATCTTGTGGCGCTGGCGGATACCCGTGCGTTCGGTGATCCAGGCGTCGGAGGTATCGACCAGCCTGGCCATATCCTCATTGCTGATCACTTGTTGCGGCAGGAATCCGCCAACCCCGGTGACCGCCGATCTTAACACGCGCATGTCCTAGTTTACCTTATCGCCCGCCACTGCCAGGTTTTCCCCGACGGGTGAGGCCTTTACATCCATATCCAAACCGGCTTCGGCCAACGCAAGGCTTTGCGAAAACTGTGCCAGAGACTCGACAATATCGCGCTCATAATCGCTGGCCGCCAGCGAGAGCCCAACGCCAATGGCATTGGAGAACGCCCGTGCATCAGCGCCACCATGACTTTTAATCACAATGCCCCTCAGTCCCAGAAGGGGCCCGCCATTGACCGTGCCCGGATCCATACGCCGCGACATGGCCTTCAGAGCCGATCGCGCCAGCAGGGCGCCAAGCATGGCAAACGGTCCTGATGTGAACGCATCTTTCAGCAGGTCGCGGATAAAACGCGCCGTCCCTTCGGCGGTTTTCAATGCCACATTGCCGGTAAAGCCGTCGGTGACGGTCACATCAACCGTGCCTGCACACAGATCCGTGCCCTCGACAAAACCATGATAGTTGAGACCGAGCGCATTTTCCTTAAGCAGTTTATGCGCCTCGCGAACTTCTTCATGTCCCTTGACGTCTTCGGAGCCGACGTTGAGCAAGCCGATTGACGGCTTTTCGACACCCCGGACAGCGCGATGGAAGGCCGCCCCCATCAGGGCGAATTCGATCAGCTGGCGAGCATCGGAGGTCACATTGGCGCCGACATCAAGCACGGTGCCGAAACCCTTCTTATTGGGCCATGAACAGCCGATGGCCGGACGCTCCAGATCGTCGGTCATCATCTTGAGAATCATCTTCGACAGGGCCATCAGCGCCCCGGTATTGCCCGCCGAGATAACCGCCCGCGCCTCGCCGGATTTGACCGCATGGATGGCATTGGACAGACTGGTATTGCGGCGGCGAATGGCCTGAGCCGGTTTTTCATCCATGGCGACGCATTGATCAGTATGAATGACAACCGAGCGCGCTTTCAGCTTCGGCAGCCGCGCCAATTCGGCATTGATAAGGTTTTCATCGCCATGGAGCTGGAAAAAAACTCTGGGGTGCGCATCCAGCAGAAGCGCGGCGCCGCAAACGGTCACGGCCGGGCCATGATCGCCGCCCATGGCGTCAATCGCTATAACGATAGCGTCCTTTGGAACTATAGTATTCGACTGAGGTTCTGTTGCTGTCGACACGGACCTATCTGACCTCACCTAAGCTTTTCACTCAATACACATACGGCGGAAATAAGCGGCGGACGATAGCGGCAGTTTGCAACTATGCAAGCCCTATCATGCGGCGAGACATTGTTCATGCCGTTTGCCATCCGGCTATTCATCCCGTTTCAACTGGGCCAGAACGGCGAAAGGCGAAGGTTCCTTCATCGCTTCCGGCTCCTCGAAAACCGCACCTGGCTTGCGGGCGAACGGATCATAGGCCTCACCCAGCGCCTCAATGACATATTGGCCGAGATCGATCTGACCATTCTCGATCACATCCGGTTCATCAAGGTCATACAGGCTGAATTCACGGGCGCCAATCTCGGCGACCTCAGTGGTGACGCGCTGTTTTTCGATGCAGTCGATCTCCAGTTCACCCGAAATCGCATGCGTAAACGGCTCAAGCGTCACGCCGCATTCCTGTGTGACGTCACCTGAAAGCATCAGATTGACACGTACGATCGGCTTTTCACCCGTGACGGAACGGGTCTCGATATGCGCCGTCAGGCTATTCAGGGCAATCATGCCAAAGGCCTGGGCGATAGCGGCACGATGCGCCTCATCGGCGGCGAGATCGACCTTCAGGCCCTTGCCGGCCTGGTCAAATCGCACGCGATGTTCCCACAGGCCTGCATCCGGTTGATCACTCATTTGTCTTCTCCACTCATCACAAGGTTCGCTGAGTCTGTTTCATTTTCAAGCGCCGCCGGCAGCGGGAACGCCAGGCGGCCCTGCAAGGCCTCATCGATCCTGAAGCTGTCCTGCGCCGCCTGTGCATAGATGGCGAAGGCTTGCGCGTGTTCAAGAACACCCGCCGAAATGACCCGATCCGAAGTCTCACCATCCGTCTCTTCATCCGCATAGTCCGATCCGGCCATGATGGTGCGCGCCGCATAATCGGCGCAGGCCGTCAGGCTGGCATTTTCGCGCCAGAGATCATCCCAGCGCTTCATTCGCGTATAGATGACCTGGCCGAGCTTTTTCATCTTCTTCGGTACACTGAGATCACCGACACCTTGTTCCCGCAAGGTCGAATCAAGCGCCAGCAAAAACGAATCGAACAGGGCCTGCGCCGTTTCCTGTGCCTGTTCATGGCGCGGATCATCGGCTGGCAAAGATTTCAACCGCGTCACAACGAGCCCGACATGAAAGGTCAACAGTTCAAAGCGCGCGCCGATCGCATCGTCCACACCATAGTCAATATAGAAGACCGGCAGGCGGGATTGCGTCACGCAAGCGACATAAAGGCTGTCACCGATCCGCTTGACAGGGCGCGGTTTTAAAACCGATTTAAGCTTGTCCAGAAGGGAGGGCATTAAGATGTCTTTGCTTATCGTGGCCTGATGAATACCCCCGAACATACAGGGATGATGTGTCGCCATTCAGGCGCTATATCCGGCGAAAAATTTGCTGTTCATGGCCATGTTTAGGCCTTAAGCTTGCCGTAAGCCTAATTTCCCTATAGGTCAAATACGTTTCGTTTACTGCACAGGATATTCATGCGCCTGCTCTCTCTCAAGACAAGCCTTGCTCTGGTCGCCGCGTCTGCCCTCTCCCTCCTGGGATCGGCTTGCGCCCCTACCATGACGCACCACGGCTATCTCGCGCACGAAGCCAAGCCTTCAGTCGACATCAAGGTCGGCGACAGCCAGGCCACCGTGCTCGACAAACTGGGCGCGCCGTCGCAAACCTCGGTCTACAAGCCGTCGGAATGGTACTATATCGACCAGGTGTCGATGAAGATGACCTATAAGCAGCCACGCGTCACGGCGCGCTCTGTCACCGTCGTCGATTTCGATACCACCACGCAAACCGTAGCCGCTGTGAAGACTCTTTCCCTGGCCGATGGCCGCATCCTGACGCCAAACCCGGCCAAGACGCCAACCAGAGGCCGTTCGCTGACCGCCCTTGAACAAGTGCTCGGCACCGTCGGCCACCAGCGCCTCGACAACAGCCAGGACACCAACCCCGGCAACAACCGCCGCCGCGATTAGGTCTTACGGATCTTTCAATATAAAAGCCCGCCCGGTTCGCGCCGGGCGGGCTTTTTGTGTTCAGGAAAGAATATGAATCCACAGATTGCACAGATTAATACAGATTAAGGAAGCAAGAAGATTTATCCCTCATCGAGATTTTCAAAACTTGCTTTTCATAAATGAGCGCAAAGGGCTCAGGAACAATCCTGGCGCCACACATTGATTATAGATGACCAGACGTCAGCTTATCTATGCTTCCCTCAATCTGTGTTAATCTGTGCAATCTGTGGATTCTTCTTATTTTTAGGAAAGTAAAAACAGCCCCCGCCACTTCCCGACGAGGGCCATTTACTTACGCACCGTGAGCGAGCACAGCCAACATCAAGAGCGCCACGATATTGGTGATCTTGATCATCGGATTGACCGCCGGACCGGCCGTATCCTTGTAAGGATCACCGACCGTATCGCCGGTCACCGACG
>CAMLIY010000313.1 GCA_946480125.1 uncultured Asticcacaulis sp. | reverse complement strand
CTTTTCATATCAAATGCCCGAAGGCGAATGATTAGGAAGAAACGGCTTCCGACATGGCTTCTTCCGAAGCAACGGCCGAGTCAACGGCAGCTTCAGAAACGGCTTCCGACGAAGCAGCTTCTTCAGCGGCCGGCTTCGGGGTGCAAGCGGCGACGGACAGAGCAGCGCCGGCAACGGCAGCGATCAGAGCGATACGGACGATCTTGGAGGTCATGGATCTATTCCCTTTGATTAGTTTAAAGGCGCAGGACCATTCCTGAACCTATTGACGAGGGGATATTATACCCGCGTCAAATTTCGTGATTAAGAGGCTGCCGAAGCTTCGGCAGCGGCAGGCGAAGCGGCAACGGCGGCGTCAATGGCAGCCGACGAATCAGCAGCATCGGCCGGAGCGGCATCAGGCGCCATTTCCGAAACCGCAGTTTCTTCAGTAGCGGCAGGTTTTTGGCAGGCAGCAACCGAAAGCGCGGCAATCGCGGCGGCAGCAACCAGAGCGGTACGAACGAACTTGGAGGTCATGCGTTCAGATCCTGTTATTAACTAGAGCGCCAGGAATGGATACCCACGCCCGAGCCTTTTCATACCTATTTTGACCGTATACCGCAAGCGCTTATTTCACAAAACTGTGATCACCCTGCCGTCTGATCGCATCTTTTTCACTAAAAATGGTGTAATTCCAGCAAAAAACGATCTCATTAACCAGTATTAATGGGGAAACTCACCCAAAAATGTGATGAGCGGCGTCCGCGATAAAGCCACTTCAACAAAATCGGTATTGATTGCTGATAATTATGCCGCTTCAGCCGGGATGTTATTCAACGCCTCTTCCATTTCCAGGAAGCTGGGCTGAAGCGTGGACGGAATGCTGCCACGACCGATTTCCACTGAAATCTGCGCCGCATTGCCGTGCAGGTGAGCGACCAGGACTGACTGTATAATCTTATAGAAAGAGGCGTCCTCTTCAATCACGCCGCCCATGCGGGACGCGAAGGGTCCGGCGAGACCATAGGAAAGAAGAATACCCAGAAAGGTGCCGACAAGCGCCCCACCGATCATTTCGCCCAGAATTTCAGGGGGTTCGGTAATCGAGCCCATTGTTTTCACCACCCCCAGAACGGCCGCCACAATCCCCAGCGCCGGCAGGGCGTCAGACAGGGACTGCATGGCGTGGGCCGGATGCATGGCCTCGTGGTGGTGCTTTTCCAGCTGCTTTTCCATGGCGTCTTCGACCTGATGCGGATCTTCGAGATTCATAGTCATCATGCGCAGGGTGTCGCAGATAAAGTCGGTGGCGAAATGATCCTTAACGATCTTGGGGAAACGGTTGAATATGCTTGAATCGTGCGGCTTTTCGATATGGCTTTCCAGCGCGATAACCCCTTTGGATTTCATCGTCTTGGTCAGCAGGAAGAGCAATGACAGCAGATCACGGTAATCGCCCGCTTTCCATTTCGGCCCGGCGAACACCTTTCCCATGCCGCCGCCCATACCTTTCAGCGTAGTCAGGCTGTTGGAGATCAAAGTGGCGCCGACAGCAGCACCGCCAATAGCCATCAGTTCATGCGGCAGGGCGTGGAGAATCGGCGCCATATTGCCGCCGGAAATAATGTAGCTGCCGAACACCATGGCGAACAGGCAGACGATACCGATAATCTGAAACATTTAGAGGAACACCCAGCGACTCATTTATAGCCTGACTATGGTGACCAATCCTTAAAGGTGCGTTAGCCGTTAACCGCGTTTTTTAACTTTTGGCTTAACGAACCTCTGCGGCTCCGCCAGTCATGACAACGAACTGGTTGGCCAGGTCGAAGCTGAGATACCCATCGGCCGTCAGGTGGTTGGCCTTCTGCCATTCCCGAATCGCCGCGCGCGTACCCACGCCGATCACGCCATCAATCACACCGGGGTCAAAACCGGCCGCCTTGAGCGCCTGTTGCGATTTAAGGCGCTGGTTAAGACTTAACGGTTGCTCGACCGGCCACGGCGTCACGGGACCCGGCTTGCCGGCTATGCCGTCCGCCAGGAAACCAACCGCCAGGGCATAGGACGTCGAGTTATTGTATTTGCGAATGACATAATGATTCGGCAAGGCGAGCCAGGCCGGCCCCTTGGCGCCCGAAGGCAGTAAAATCGTCGACGGCTCATTAACTTCGGCTGGCTTCCAATAGCCGCCATCGGCACGCTTGACACCGAGGGCTGCCCATTCGTTTGGCGTTTTCTTGGCGGTTTCCGCCAGATAATAGTCAAATCCGACCGGCAGCATCACCTCAACGGCCCATTCCTCACCCGGTTTCCAGCCCGCCTTGGCCAGCAGATTCGCGCTGGAGGCCAGGGCGTCAGAATCCGATCCCCATATATCGACCCTGCCATCGTGATCACCATCAACACCGAGCGTCAGATAGTTGTCCGGCAGAAACTGGGTTTGCCCCATGGCGCCGGCCCACGAGCCTTTCAGGGTTTCGCGGCTGATACCGGAATCGCGCAGAATTTTCAGGCAGGCGATCAGTTCGCTTTCCGCCCAGTCACGCCGGCGGCCATTATAGGCCAGGGTCGCCAATGCGGACACCACATCTATATTGCCCTGAACCCGGCCCAGATCGCTTTCCATGGTCCAGATACCGCCCAGCACTTCAGCCGGTACGCCCAGATTGCGCACGATCTCAGGCACATTGGGATTGGCGTCCAGCCGGGCGCGCGCCGCGGCGAAGCGAGAACCGGTTACCGTCTGACGAATATAGGTGCTGGCCGGCTTGGAGAATTCCGGCTGCTGCGAATCGGAAGAGGTCACGCTGGCCTGCGGGGTTACATTGTTCAGCACCTGAGCTACGAACATCGGATCGAAACCCTGCCCGGAGGCTTTAGATATAAAGCTCTGTTTCCAGTCATCGAATGTGGCGTTGGCCGGCAATGGCGCCGAAGTCACCGGCGTCGGCGCGGGTGCAGGCGCAGGGGATGATGGTTCGCTGGCCGGTACCGCCGGCGCCGTTACGGGCGCCTCCGTCTGCGGCGTGGCGGTGCTGCATGCGGTCAGTATCGCGAACAGGCTGATGTAACGTAACCGCATGGTCATCCTCATTATCTTTCAAGCGAACAGCTAACCTCATTGCGTTCGCCTTTCCAAGTCCTTAAGACCCTCACTTTGTTGTCAGAATGATGTGAGGCAGCCGAAATTGTCCGATTTCGCCAAATCACCGTTGACAATTCGGGACCTCTCCCCTAGATACCCGCCCTCTAATGAAGTTGGCTCATGTGTGCGAAGCGGTTGCCTTGCCCTGTTCCGGCTTCTTCGCAGTCATTCTAAGATCAGGTGAAAACCAATGAAAGTCCGTAGCTCGCTCAAGTCGCTCAAGGGTCGTCACCGCGATTGTAAAATCGTGCGCCGCAAGGGCGTTGTTTATGTCATCAACAAGACCGATCCGCGCTTCAAGGCCAAACAAGGCTAATCCAGCCCGGATTTAGGTTGCATCGATCAACGCTTAAAGCGCAGGCGCTTTAAGCGTTTTTTCGTGTCTTAAACCCGCATTTAATCCACAGACGAAGCCGACTTATCCTCATGCCAGCCGTTGAGAAGCTGATTCGCAAGCGCTATGGTTAAGTGAGAATTTTTACAGGATATGTCCCCATGGCCGATGACGCCCCCCTCTCCTTTTCCGCCGACGACGTCATTTCCGGCGCCGCCCAAACGCGCCTGCGCACCATCATCGAGCGTATCGAGCGCCTTGAAGAGGATAAGGCCGGTATTATGGGCGATATCAAGGAAGTCTATGACGAAGCCAAGGGCGAAGG
>CAMLIY010000312.1 GCA_946480125.1 uncultured Asticcacaulis sp. | reverse complement strand
GGCAGGCGCGCTGCATCCTGATCGACCCCTACGCCAACGCCTATATGCGCGATCCCAAGGCGATGACCGACCTGTCTTGGTCACAGACCGATGACACCGATATGAAACCCGGCGTGGCCGAGCGCAAATGGGAGATCGACAGCCTGTGCTATCCGGTCCGTCTGGCGCACGGTTATCTGACGGCCACCGGCGATGTGACGCCGTTCGACGATATCTGGCGCAATGCCATGCGGACCATCGTCAAGACCTTCCGCGACCAGCAGCGTAAGGACGGAAACGGTCCTTACAAGTTCAATCGCACCGCCCCGGAACCGATGGAAACCCTGGCGCATGGTTACGGCTGGCCAACGCGCGTTACCGGCATGATCCATTCGGGTTTCCGCCCGTCTGATGACGCCTGCATCTATCCGTATTTTATTCCCGGTAATGCCTTCGCGGTCGTTAGTCTGCGGCAACTGGCTGATATGGCGGAAAAAACAGGGCTGGGCGGGGATTTCAAGACCGAATGCCTGGCATTTGCGACCGAGGTCGAGACCGCCATGCACCAGTATGGCAAGATGAAGGACGCGGCCGGTCAGGATATCTGGGCCTATGAGGTCGATGGCTTTGGCAATGCGCTTTTTATGGATGACGCCAATGTGCCGAGTCTCCTGAGCCTGCCCTTCCTCGGCTTCTGCGCCAAGAACGATCCGCTTTATCTGCGCACCCGTGCGGCGGTCTTGAGTGCGCGTAATCCCTATTATTATGAGGGGAAAATATTGAGCGGCGTCGGCTCCCCGCATTCGGGCCTGAACACGGTCTGGCCAATTTCGGCGATGATACAGGCTCTGACCAGCACGGATGATGCGGAAATCCGTGCCTGTCTGGACGAACTAAAAGCGGCCGCCGCGCCGCGCGGATTCATGAATGAGTCGGTCGGCAAGGACGATGCCACGATCTACACGCGCGCGTGGTTCGCCTGGGCCAACAGCTTGTTTGGCGAATTGATCCTGACCCTGATGGCGGAGAAGCCGCACCTGCTGGCCTGAAATGATGATGACTGAAAAAGTAAGACACCCCACCACCATTGGCGTTGCCAATGGTCCCCCTCCCCGACAAGCGGGGAAGATCAATAAAAAGTGTGCCTCCCCGCTTGTCGGGGAGGGGGACCGCACGAACCGCGAAGCGGTGAGATGTGGTGGTGGGGTATCTTTATGATCTCCCGTCGTCAGATTCTGGCCGGCTCGGCCGCGCTGGGTCTTTTGCCGCAAACCGGCTTCGCGGCCACGGACAAGCTCTGTGATCATGTCGATCCGTTTATTGGCACCGGCGGTCATGGCCATACCTTTCCGGGCGCCACCCTGCCGTTCGGCATGGTGCAGCTATCGCCCGACACCAGCGTCATGGGTTGGGATTCGTGCTCCGGCTATCATCAGGCGGATGGCTCCATCATGGGCTTTTCACACACTCACCTGAGCGGCACCGGCTGTCCGGACATGCTCGATGTGCTGCTGGTGCCGGCGACGGGAGAAGTGAAACTCCAGCCGGGAACGCTCGATAACCCGGATGCCGGTTACCGTTCACGCTATGATCGCACGACTGAAACCGCCACGCCCGGCTATTACAGCGTCAACCTGACCGATAGTCGCGTCCAGGCCGAACTGACCGCCACGACACGCGTCGGCCTGCACCGCTATACCTTCCCTAAAGGCGAGGCTGGTCATATCCTGATCGACCTGGCGCATGGGGCAATAAAGTGGTGGGGCACGAAAGACCTGATTCTCGACAACGTCTCGCTGAAACTGATCGGCAATGACACGGTGGTCGGCGGCCGGCAAGTCTTCCAGTGGGCCAAGGGCCGGTGGATATTCTTTGCGCTCAAACTGTCGCGGCCGTTCGCAAAGGCCGAGCTCTACAGCGATGATCAGCTCACCGATGACCAGGAACTGACCGGCAAGAACCTCAAGGCGGCTTTGCATTTCCCGGATGCCGGCGCGTCGCCGCTGCTGGTCAAGGTCGGTATCTCTTCAGTTGATATCGACGGCGCGCTGAGGAACCTCGATGCCGAACTGCCGGATTTCGACTTCGAGCGGGTGCGCGCCGCCGCCCGGGCCGCCTGGGAGGCCGAACTCGGTCGCGTCCGCGTTGATATGGCGAGCGAAATCGACAAGCGTATCTTCTACACGGCGCACTACCATACCCTGATGGCGCCGACGATCTTCCAGGATGTCGATGGCCGTTACCGCGGCATGGACAATGCGGTCCACACCCTGAAACCCGGCGAGGCCAGCTATTCGACCTACAGCCTTTGGGACACCTATCGCTCGGTCCATCCGTTCTTTACCCTGACGCAAGGTGAGCGCGTGCCGGGGATGGTTGGGTCGCTGATCCGCATGGGCCAGCAAAGTCCGGACGGCGTACCGATCTGGCCGCTGCAAGGGCGCGAAACCGACACCATGATCGGCTATCACGCGTCTGCCGTCATCGCCGAGGCGGCGGTCAAAGGTATCAAGGGAATTGATTACAAGGCGGGTTATGAGGTGCTGGCCAAACGCGCCTTTGTCGATGATGTCCACGGTCTGGGGCTTTATCGACAGATGGGCTATATTCCGGCCGATACGGTCGATGAAGCCGTCTCACGCACCCTGGAATTTGCCTATGACGATTGGTGCGTCTCGAAACTCGCCCTGGCCATTGGTGAAGGTGCGGCGGCAAAAACCCTGAAAAGCCGCTCGCAGAACTACCGCAATGTCTTCGATCCCTATATCGGCTTCGTGCGCGGCCGACAGGACGATGGCCAATGGGTGACGCCCTATAATCCGCAGTCGCTCGGTCATGACCAGACGAAATGGCGCGACTATACCGAGACAAATGGCTGGCAGGCCACCTTCCTGAACCAGCACGATATCTATCATTATGCCGACCTTTTCGGTGGCGAAAAGGCTTTCGAGGCGAAGCTCGACGCCCTGTTCAGCGAAGCGCCCGACCCGACGCAGGAAAGCCTCGCCGATATTTCCGGCCTGGTCGGGCAATATGCCCACGGCAATGAGCCCAGCCACCATGTCGCCTATCTTTATGCCTATACCGGCGCGCCATGGAAGACGCAAAGCCGGGTGCGCGATCTGATGACAACCATGTACCGCGCCCAGCCGGACGGGCTGGAAGGCAATGAAGACTGCGGCGCCATGAGCGCCTGGTATGTGATGAGCGCGCTGGGCCTCTATGCGGTTGATCCGGTCAGCGCCGCCTATGTCTTCGGCTCGCCGCTGGTAACGCGCGCCGAAATCACCATTGGAAACGGCACACAGCTGATTATTGACGCGCCACATAACTGCGCCGGGAATATTTATGTGCAGGGTGTGCGTTGGAATGGAAAGCCCTGGCATAAAAGCTGGATCAGCCACGCCGACCTGATACGCGGCGGTCGGCTGACTTTTGAAATGGGTCCGAAACCCAACATGTCCTTCGGTGCAGCCCAGCCTGCCCGTCCGCCTTCGTTCATTTAAGGAGTTTCCGTGCCCAATCGTCGTGATGTCTTCAAAACCACTCTGGCCTTATCTTCCCTCGCCGGTCTGGGGGCCACCGGCGCTGGTGCCGCCACGACTTCCAAGCCCATCGTCGTCTCGACCTGGGATTTCGGCGTGGCGGCCAATTCGGCGGCCTGGGAGGTTCTGAAAACCGGCGGCCATGCGCTCGATGCGGTCGAGGCCGGGGCGCGTGTGCCGGAAGTCGACATGAAGAACCACAGTGTTGGCCGTGCCGGCTATCCGGATCGTGACGGTCATGTCTCGCTCGATGCCAGCATCATGGACGAGCAGTGGC
>CAMLIY010000311.1 GCA_946480125.1 uncultured Asticcacaulis sp. | reverse complement strand
TCCCGACCGGCTATTCCTTCAATCTCGATGGCACCAATATCTACATGACCCTGGCCTCGCTGTTTATCGCCCAGGCGCTGGGCTACGACCTGACGCTGATGCAGCAAATGAGCCTGCTGGGCGTCGCCATGCTGACCTCGAAGGGGGCGTCTGGTGTGACCGGCGCCGGCTTTATCACACTCGGCGCGACTCTGGCAGTCGTCAATCCGGCGCTGGTGCCAGGCATGGCCATTGTGCTCGGTATCGACAAGTTCATGAGTGAATGCCGCGCCCTGACCAACTTTATCGGCAATGGCGTGGCATGTATTGTGATCTCGCGCTGGGAAGGCGAACTGGACAAGGTGGCGCTCAGGGCCGGCCTGCATGGCAAGGCGCCGGATATGGCAACAAAATAAGCTGAGATTCGCGCCGCAAGCGCGCCTTATTGCAAATTTATGATCGTAGGTGCAGGTTTGGGGCAAAGGCCTTTTTGCGCCTGAGGAGAACACATGAAACACCTTATTAAAATTGCCGCGCCATCCATGGCGGCGCTGGGCCTGGCCCTGACGTTCGGCGTGCCCTCCGTGGCGCAGGCCCAGTACGACAACAAGGCTTATGACGGCTATTGCTACGCCCGCAAGGACAACGCCAAAACCAATGGGGCCGTCATTGGTGCGGTCGTTGGTGGTCTGGCCGGCAGCCAGGTTTCCAAGAACGAACGCGGCCTCGGCACGGTCGGCGGCGCGGTGCTGGGCGGCGTAGTCGGCTCGCAAATCGGCAAGTCGTCGGTCAAGTGTTATAATGGCGCCTATTATGCCTATCGTCAGGGCAATTATTATTCGCCCCCCCCGGCGCCGAATGGCTATCAGGTGCTGTATTTCCGTGACCGCCCGCAAAGCGGATACTACGATAATGTCTATTACGACGCGCCGTCGGGCAGCAATGCCTATAGCCGCGCCGATGACAGCCGATACGATCCGGCCTATTCGGATAACAGCGATTACCAGAGCCGGCCCTATGACAGCACGCCGCAACCCTATTCGCGCTATGACAATAATGGTCCCGACCGCCCTTATGTTGATAATCGCTATGACTCCGGCTCGCAATATGGTTCCAGCCGTCCGTCGAATGCCGACGAAGGCTGGCGTGATGATCAGGGCCACTGGCACAATGGCCGCCCCCGGGCCGTCGGCTGGCAGGATGATAATGGCCGCTGGCATGTTGGCCAGGTGGTCGCCTATGGCTGGCGTGACCGCGATGGTGGCTGGCATGAGGAATCTTCCAGCTATTCCAGCAGCAGCTATTCCAACTCTGGCTACTAATTCAGGCGCCAAACTATGACATGAAGGCGGAAGGTGGTGACATCTTCCGCCTTTTGTATGCGCGCTGTCGTCAATCTGTCACACGCAGCGGGTAACTGGCGGAAAAGTTCTCAGGATGCCCCCATGTCCAAGTTTCGCCTTGCCTGTTTTGTGCTTTCCATCGCCCTGTTTCCATGTCTCGTCAACGCGCAGAGCATGACTCTGGAGCGCGTGGTGATCGTGATGCGCCACGGTGTGCGGCCGCCGACGAAGGACCAGCCCCTGCCGCCTGTCTATACCGCGCAGGCCTGGCCGAAATGGGATGTCCCCGCCGGCTGGCTGACCCCTCACGGCGAGCAGGCTATTGCCAAACTGGCGACATTTGACGCTCGCAACTACAGCGCCTTGCTGGGCCAGGGCTGCGGCGCGAAAGTGCGCGTGGTGGCCGATACCGATCAGCGCACGTTGAAAACCGCCTCGGTCTATGCCGATACCCTGTTCGCCGGCTGCGGCGTGACCGTGGAAAATGCCGGCGAGGGCAAGTCCGACATCCGCTTTTCGCCATTTGAAGGCACGGCAGGATTGCCGGCTGGTGTGGCGCAAAAGGCCGTCACCGAGGCTCTCCCAACTGGTGGTTTGGCCCAGATGGACGCCGACAACCACGACCGCCTGGCTTTGCTGACGCGCGTACTCGATTGCCACGCCCCGGCCTGCGATCTGGCCGCCACGCCGACGCAGTTCGTCGAAAAGGAAGGCCGCGTCAAAATTTCTGGCGGGCTCGATACCGCCTCGACACTGGCGCAGGTCCTGCTGCTCGAATATACCGATGGCAAGCCGATGGATCAGGTCGGCTGGGGTAAGGTGACCGCGGCCGATATCACCGATCTGTCGAGCTTGCACGCCCTCGAATTCAACACCGTGGCGCGTCCGAAGGCCATCGCCGACTATGCCGCAAAGCCCTTGCTGGCCGAGGTCAGCCAAGGCCTTTTCGGTCAGGGTGCGGTCTATACCGTGCTCGTCGGCCATGACACCAATATCGCCAATATCGGCGGCGCTCTCGATCTGCACTGGCAGGCGGCCGGTTTCGCCATGGATGATCCGGCGCCCGGCGGCGCCCTGATCTTCGAGAAATGGCGCGACGCCAAAGGCGCCGAGACCGTCCGCGTGCGTTATCGCGCCCAGTCGCTGGAGGAGATCCGCACCCTCTCGGACATGGCGGCTGGCGATACCCAGACCCTGACCATTCCGGCCTGTGGCGGCGAAGTTTGTGACGCCGCAAATTTCAAAAGCCTGCTCGGTCAATAAGGCTCATACTGATCCTTTACATGGGGCGGGTTATGTTTCGCTCATGTGTAAAAGGGTGCCGCCAAAGGATGCGGGATGAGCGACCTCAGCGTAACAAACCGGCTGGTTCTGCTGGCCGATGACAATGACGAGACCGCTTTCGTCATTGAAGCCATGCTGGACATGATGGACTTCGCCGTCGAGCGCGCCCGCAATGGCCAGGACGCACTGGAGATGTCCGCCGGTAATGCCTATGCCCTGATCCTCATGGATATTGAAATGCCGGTGATGGATGGTCTGGCGGCCACCAAGGCGATCCGCAGCCAGGAGATTGCGGCGCTGGTGCCGGCGGTGCCGATCGTGGGGATCACCGGGCATTCGGACATGGGGACGCGCCGGCTGTGTCAACTGGCCGGGATGGACGAGGTTTTGTGCAAGCCGTTCCTGATGGAAGAGCTTGAGGCCCGGTTGACGGCGCTGTGCGCGAAGCGCGTGAATTGAGCTTCGCGGGGTTTGTCGGGGGAGGGCGCAGTTAAACCGTTTCAGACTTCGGTGGCACGCTCGTCATATAGCGGTTTCGGGTGTGGTAGTCGTAATCTGGATAGTCAAAAACATGCAGTAAAGACAGGTGACGATGTTTAATCCGTGTGGCGATGGCGGTGTCGTAACCAGCGGAACGTAGAAGAGAGTCAAGTGTACCATCTTCTGCAAGACCAACCTTTTGAATGGCTTCTGTCCTCAGCATCAGATGGCGACCCGCCGGATTATGGGGCCGGTACAATTCGGCGCCCTCAGCCGAATTCATATCCTGATGTCTTTCAGGACTATGCGTCTTCAGCAACATATCGATCTCTGCCTGGGACCGGCCTTCGGCAAGCACGCCCATATTGGCCGGATCGACAAAATCGCCCGTGTCAATAGATGAGCCGAGCATGGCGAGCCTGGGATGGGCGTCCATCAGACGTACCATTTCCTGAAGCCAGCAGGTCTCGCCCTTTTCTATCGTTATATCTGCTTCCACATAAGCGAAATAAGGTGCCCATTCCGCCAGCCGGCTCATGACCAGATTCGCCAAAAGGGCCGGCTCATTTCGATCTGCAAAAATAACTTCGCTGAACATGCCGCGACGGCGGAACCCGGTGATGACGTCCTGGACCAGCGGGTCATCTGAATGCATATCGATCAGAACAAACTTATGGGGATAGGTGGTATGCCTGAACTGAGGTGCCCCTAGAATTGTAGACGCTTTGCTTGTTACAAAACGGAAGCAAGGA
>CAMLIY010000310.1 GCA_946480125.1 uncultured Asticcacaulis sp. | reverse complement strand
CTGAACCTGGAGCTGTTGAATTGTCACCGGTGTCAGCGGCCCTGCGTCAATTTTATCCAATTTGTATGAGGATTTGGCTTGCAAAAATCCGTCGATGAGTGAATTCGTAGGGCGATGACAACGCTGCCATTCGGTGGCGGGCGGTGCGATCAGTCGAAGCCCCGGAGGGGGTGGATTGAGCGACGCCGGTAAAAAAGCCCTGGGGAGGGATTCAAGGTGAAAAGTTCGATCCGCGCGCGTCACTTGCTTGTTGCTGGCGCTTCGCTTGGTGTTCTCTGCGCGCTGGCCGGGCCGGTCGCGGCGCAGGACGCGCCCTCAGCGGCCAAGGACGACCAGGTCGTCGACACCGTGAAGGAAGTGGTGGTCACCGCGCGCCGCAAGGCGCTGCAGAGCGCCATCGAGATCAAGAAGAACTCCGACACGCTCGTCGACTCGGTCGTCGCCGACGAGGCCGGCAAGCTGCCCGACAATTCGATCACCGAAGTTCTTCAGCGCGTGTCGGGCGTGTCGATCTCGCGCTTTGGCGGGACTAACGGCGGAAGCACCGCGTTCCAGATCGAAGGTTCGGGCATTACCGTGCGCGGCCTTCCGTTCAATTCGAGCATGCTCAACGGCCAGCAGGTGTTCAGCGCCAACGGCGCAAGCGCCATCAGCTGGAACGAAGTCACGCCCGAGCTGATGGCCGGGGTCGACGTCTACAAAGGCACCCGCGCCGACCTCATCGAAGGGGGCGCGTCCGCGGTCAATCTTCGCACGCATATGCCCTTCGATTTCAAGGACGCCCAGGTCAACCTCACCGTGGGCGGCACCTACGGCACCCAGGCGAAAAAGGCTTCGCCCCGGGCTTCGGCCCTGTTCTCGAAGCGTTTCGACACCAACATCGGCGAATTCGGCGTGTTGTGGGATCTGGCCTACAGCCGTCTCCACCAGCAAAGCAGCGACCTGCAGGTGGGCGCCATGTACGCCCAGTATACGCCGACCGCCACGCGTGACGATGATCTGGCCTTCGTTCCCAGCTCGTTCAACTGGAACATCAACCAGAGCAGGCGCGACAGGTTCGGCGCCTATCAGGCCCTGCAGTGGAAGCCAACGTCGAACCTGACGCTGACCAACACCGTGTTCTACTCGCAATATGTCGATGATAGCCACGGGAACAGCGGTTCCTTGGGGGGGAACCCATCCGCATCGTCCGCAGTCATGCCCGTTGTTGGCCGCCCAGTCGAATATGACGCCAACGGCGCCTTCCGCAAGGGAAGCCTCACGGTCGCATCCACCGGCAATTCGAGAGAGTTCGAGAACACGACCAAAAACACCAGCTGGCTGGCCCCCTGGTACCAGATCGATTGCGGCGCCACCTATGGCGGTCCCGCATCGTCGATCCAGTGGGACTGGTCGGTTGATGGGGGTGTGGATCCGTCTACTCGTCCTGCGGGTTCACCCCGGCTGGCGCAGTGCGGCCCCGCCAACACGCTGAACCCCACCGGCGGCGCGACGGCGTCGCACAGCAAGAGTTCCACGCTGGATATTTCGCAGAGCTTCGTCTGGACCCCCGGGGACCGGGTGGCGGTGCGTGGCGGTGCGCAGTATGTCTCTTCTCGCATGACTGGGCAGAGTATGTTTGTGGGCCTCTCCCAGTCCAGTCCGTTGGTCAATTCGCTGGACGTCGATCTGACGGGCTCGCTGCCGATGGTGTCTGGCATATCCAAGGCCGGCGTGCTCGATAAGAGCACGGCCTACTTGGCTTTCATGGGCTATCACAAACCCAAAAATGAAGGGGCGATGGTGGCCGCCCATATCGACCTTGAATACCGGGTCAGCGACGATGGATTCCTGCGCAGCATCGATGTTGGCGTTCGTACCTCCAACCGCAGCGAAAACGATAACTTCGCGGGAACGTATTTTACACCGCTTGGTCAGTCATGGATGGGGAAAAATTTTGGGAGCCATCCCGGGGACCCAATGTTTGGGCCAGGGAATATTCAATATCTCAATAACCCAAATGTCCGGCAGTCGGATTATCAAGTTGCCACCTTCCCGAATTTCTTCGGTGGCAAAGTGGCTGTTCCGTCGCAG
This sequence comes from uncultured Asticcacaulis sp., assembly GCA_946480125.1. Next base: position 1,775 of record CAMLIY010000310.1, on the reverse strand, counting down.
GTTTTCGTCGCCAGCGATTCGCTCATGCAGAGCTATGACTGGTTCCATTTGCTCACGACGTATAATGGTGAGGTGCCCGGCGGGACCGCGGATCAGTATTGGACGCATAACCTCGATCAGGGGCTGAACAAGACCGATAGCCGCATCGTCAACCAGGCTGCCTATGTTCAGGCCAAGTTCGCGCATGATAGTATCGGATTCATTCCGGCGTTCTCGGGCAATATCGGCGTTCGTGTGTTCCACGATTCTCTGCGGGCGAGCGGTCTGCTGCAAACGCCGGACGCTGATAGACTTGTTCTGAGCACGGCGGACAGCACGGCATACTTCAATGCGCAGCAGTTCCCGGGTGCTTCGAACCCGTACCCGACGACCTATTATTTCGATAAAACCTATGCCATGCAGAACCGCAGCTATAATTACACGCGCGTTCTGCCTGCGTTTAACATCAAGTTCGACGTCTCCGACAAGTTCATCATTCGGGGCGCGGCGTCGAAGTCGTCTGCTCCGCCGAATCTCAATGATATTCGCGCGGGCGGCGTCGTCGACGCCAGGACTCTTCCCAACCCTACCAATGCAGCGGCGCCCCTTATTCTCACGGGTTTTACCGCCCGCGACTCGGGCTCAAATCTGAAGCCGACCATGATCACCAGCGAAGATCTGGCGTTCGAATTCTATCCGTCGTCGTCCAGCTTCTTGTACGCCAGCCTGTTCGCCAAGCAGATCGAGGATCACCCGCAGTTCTATTCGTTCATCGCCAACAATCTTCCCGTTCCGGGGAAGGCCTACGCCGATGGTAACGCCCCTCCTCCTCCGCCCCCCGCCGCGGGATCGGGGAGCCCGGACCTGGGGGCGCCGGCAAGCCTGGATCTTCCGTGGCTCTATATGCAGAACAGGACGTCGACGGAGAAGGCCACTATCAAGGGCTTCGAGATCGGCGGCCGCAAGTTCTTCGACCAACTGCCGGGATTGTTCCGCGGGTTCGGCATCGAAGGTAACCTGACCTATATCGACAGCAGCAACCCTGCCCAGCAGGCCAACAACATGTTGTCCCGCCCCCCGGCCGGCGGCTTCCAACCGGGGCTCAACCCGGACGGCACTGTGCCGCAGACCTACCCCAACCTGCCCTACGCCGGATTGTCGAAGTGGGCCTACAACATCCAACTGCTGTACAGCCGCGACAGGGTCAATTTCCGTCTGGCGTACAACTGGCGCAGCAAGGCGTTGATGTCGACCAACGTCAATCCGCTGTCCTATACGACGAGCGGCGGCAATCCCTATATCCTCAACACCAGCTCGACCAACTTTGACTCGGACCATTCCTATCCCGTGTACAACATGGTTCCGGCCTACATGGCGGCGGCCGGTTACTTGGATATGGGCTTCGACTACAAGGTGAGCGAAAAGGTTTCCTTCTCGTTCAACGCCAATAACCTTCTCAACACCAAGTCGAAAACCCTCCAGGAGCCCATACCTGGGGTGTTCGAGCCCTACGACTATAACGTCAGCGATCGGCGCTACGAGGTCACCGTGCGGGCGCGCTTCTAACGGTCTGAACGGGGAAGGGCGCTTCATCGGGAAGCGTCCTTCCCTTTTCGACTACAGTATCGCGGCCGGTTCATGCCGGGTCGCAGGTCTCGGGCGCGGCCGGTTGGCGCGCCTTGACCGACCTCCAACCACCGCATAGGCCTGAAACCCATCCGGCAAGCACGCCGCCGGGTAAGTTCATGGCGAGGCATGTTTATGAACAGCGGCCATCAACAGGATATCGTCATTCT
>CAMLIY010000309.1 GCA_946480125.1 uncultured Asticcacaulis sp. | reverse complement strand
GTCCCAGTGGAGGTTGCGGAATCCGGTTTCATACTGGTTTTCGTCGACCAGTTTACCGTTCTGCATCAGTTTTGTATGGACGGTGTAGAGATTGGGCTGATCGGTGGACCACAGTTTCGGATCGCTGACCGTCATTGCCGCCGTGGCCACCGCCTGACGCAGCGAAGCGACCGTGGCGGTCATTTTCGCCGTCTGGACAACGGCGCCTGAGGCATCCTTCAGTTCACTGACGATCTCGACCGGCGCATCTTCGTGGCCGATATTATAGAGCGTGACCTCGACCGGAACCTGCCAGCCATTGTCATTTTTAATGGGAAAACCGTAAACCCCATCGGTAATAATATGGACCGGATTGCGCTTGACCACCCAGGCGTGGCGATACATGCCGCCACCCTCATACCACCAGCCCTCCATCGACTGGGCATCGACGCGGATATCCAGTGAATTGAGCGCATTGCCATAGGTGGCGAAGGCCGTGACATCGATATAGGACGAGGTGTAGCCGCTGAAAGAATGGCGCACGACCGTGCCGTTGAACCAGACGGTGGCATAGGTCGAAATGCCGTCAAGCTGGATCTCGATATGCTTGCCGCGATCGCTCTCCTCGAAGCGCAGGATATTGCGATACCAGGCGATGCCGCGCTTGCGGAAACCCTGCGCGACGTTGCGGCCGTTCTCGATCGGCTGGAAGCTGACGAAATCATGCGGCAACTGCACGGACTGCCATTCGGTGTCGTCGAAGTTCAGCGCCGCAGCCCCGCCCGCCGCGCCGGTCTTGGTCGAATCATAGGTGGCCGAATTGCCGATCGGTTCGGGGAACGGAATATCGCCCTCGAAGAAGCGCCAGCCTTTATCGAGCGACAAGGTATCGCGCACTTCGGATACCGGCGGCGCGCCGGAAATCTGCGCATTCGCCGACCATGCGGGAAGCGTGGACACCAGGGCCAGCCCGCTGGCGCCCTTGAACAAATCCCGACGATTGAGGTGCATTGTCATCTTCCCGGTTTCCTTTTTCTTTTCGTGCGTCAAGCAAGCTGACAGATATCAACCTCATCGAAATCACCATAGTCAAGGTTTTCTCCCCCCATGGCCCATATAAAGGCGTAACTCGATGTGCCGGCGCCCATGTGGATTGACCATGGCGGGCATATCACTGCCTCTTCGTTGGCGACCACGATAGAGCGCGCCTTGTCGGGCTCACCCATGAAGTGGAAGACGCGCTCATCAGTACCAAGATTGAAATAGAGATAGGCCTCCGAGCGGCGGTCGTGCAGGTGCGGCGGCATGGTGTTCCACACGCTGCCGGGCTTGAGGATGGTCAGGCCGAGCAACAGTTGCGCCGAAGGACAGGTTTCCGGCACCACCATCTGATAGATGGTCCGCTCATTGGAGGTTTCCAGCGCGCCACGTTCCAGCGGCACGGCGGTTTTCAGCGAGAACATCTTCGTCTCAAAGCCTTTGTGCGCCGGGGTGCTGACCAGGTAAAACCGCGCCGGCTGTGCCGCGTTGAGGCTGGCAAAGGCTACATCCGCCGCGCCTTGCGTGACATAGAGACCGTCGAGCGGATCGAGCGTATAGGTCACGCCATCGACCGTCACCACGCCCGCCCCGCCGCCGACATTGATCACCCCCAATTCACGGCGATGCAGAAAGGGCGCACCTTTTGCGGAAGCCGGTTCCTGATGCACCGGCAGGCAGACCGGCCCTTTGACAGGCACCACGCCGCCCACCACCATGCGCTCCTGATGCAGGTAGTTGAAGACCATCTCATCGGCATTGAACAGATCACTGATCAGGTAATTTTCACGCAGGGTTTCGTTGCTCGCACCGGCCAGGCTGGCGGGATGCGTGGCGTAATAGGTTTTCCGATACATACTAAAGCCTTACTGGGGATACTTAGCCAGCGCGGCGCGGGCGCAGGCGTCGGCGATTTCATGCGGCACGTCGGCGACGGCCAGACCGCCGATCAGGACATCACCATGGCGCAGCGGCAGGGACCCGGCATGGTCGTTATAAATGTCGGAATGGGCGGCGATCTGCGCCTTGAAAGCCGCGTCAGCTTGCTCGCGCATCTGCATTTCGGAACCGGCCTGATTGAAGGTTAGGGCGGTAAACGCCTTGATCGGCGCGGCCACCGGCGCTTTAACGGCGCCATCACCGCGCACGGTCACGCGCACCGTACCCTTCGCATCGACCACACTGGCGCTGGCGGGATAACCGCGCGCATGGCAGTCATCAATCGCGGCCCGGGCCAATTGCAGCGCAGGTTCAAAGGCAATACCGTCAACACCGGGCACCGCCGCACAGGCAGCGCCAGAGCCGGCCAGGCATACGCCGCCCACGATCCACAAAAGTCTTATACCGAGTTGCATCCTTACACCCTCCGCCCTGTCTTGATGTTGCGCGTACCGAAGCACGCCATCATTTGAAACGGTCGTAACATATAACGACATGGCGGTCCATATAAAGATACGACCACTTCACTTAAGAGCACGCATATTGCCAGAAGCAATGAATGCCCACTAAGTCGTATCTATATGTGAAACGATTTGCCCGACCAATCTGACAAAAACAGACTCGGGCCGGCTTAATAACCGAAGCGAACAACTATAACGCCGGCGAGATTATAAACGCGGCAAGGTCGCCAGAATATCGGCGCTGAAGGGCCGCTCCAGTCGTCGGGCGGCGTAGAGCGCCGAACCTATGCTGGGCGCATGGAGCGGTTTGCGCAAATCATACATCATTGAAAAACTGTCGAGGTGCTTTCGCAATGGCTCAAGGATCAGAGGGCCGCATTTGAAGACGCCGCCGGAATAGGACAGCGCCACCGGCTCATCCGGTGTATAGTCCAGCTTCATGCGAATGGCATCGACGATCGCCGCCAGTTCATAACCGGCTGAGTCGAAAATCTTCAGCGCCACACGATCGCCGGCTTCGGCTGACTGCGACACCAGCTTTGACATGGCGGCGATCTTGTCCCGTGAAGGCGCCTCACGGCCAAAAACATCACCGCAAATATCGAGATCGTTCTTCAGCTCGAAGGCCTGACGGAAAATCTCATAAAGCGGGCCTTTTGCCAGCCGGCCATCGGCCATGCGCGAAAAGGCGTTCAAGCCGGAAATGGCGATCCAGTAGGCCGAGCCTTCATCGGAAAAAACCTCGCCCCAGCCCCCGCCGCGTGCCGACTTACCGGCGCGCTCACCATAGCCGATCGAGCCGGTGCCAGCGACGATATTGATGCCATCGGCGCCCGCCAGCGATCCGGCCCAGCCGCAAATCATATCATTGCCGCAGGCATAGCGCCTATGGCCCAGCACGGCTTCGGGCACCACATCGAGCATCGGTTCGGCGGTCGAATCCTCGCCATGCGCCGGCAGACCGAAGAAGGCGTAATCGATATCTTCCGGTTTTCCGGAAACCTGTGCCAGCACGGCCGTGATGCCTGCCGTCAGCAGTTCATGCAGGCCGTCGAAGCCGATTTGGATATAGTAGCACGACCCGCCCTGATGGGTGGCGCGTACACGACCTTCGGCATCGACCAGCACAAATTCGGTCTTGGTGCCGCCGCCATCTACGCCTAACAGATACCCCATCCAGTTACCCCAGTTCGTGGATACGCACGCCCTGCACGACGCGATTGACCGTGCCCGATGCATTCGGCTTGTCGGGCGTCAGCTTGTGGCGCAGGGATTCGTAAAAGGCGAAGACCTGCGGACAGATAATATAGGGGAAAAGCAGGTCGGTGTCCTCGGCCGCTTCCAGCCCCCTGACGCGCACCGTATCCGCCGCTTCGACACCGACGCCATCCTGCGCCGTGATGGCGATGACACGGGCGGCGTCATTATCCTTGC
>CAMLIY010000308.1 GCA_946480125.1 uncultured Asticcacaulis sp. | reverse complement strand
GTTTAATTCCGGTTGGCCAAATTGAAGAGCCACGAACCCGTAATGGCCCGCCTCTTTTCCGCGTTTTCCCGACTCATATAATTCCCATCCCTCAAGGGTCAGGTCGAAACCCGGGTACCAAACCTCGGTGTCAGCAAATGCGTCTCTTCTTGGGGCGGTCTTCGAGGCGATGATCAGACCTTTTTGCTTCATTTGTTCGTAGAGCGCCGCGAACGCGTCATTCGAGAAGGAGCCGACACGGGCGACGGTGTTGGCCTCCTGGACGAATTCTTTCCCTTCGCGGACCAAATGATCGCCAATAATACGGATGAAGTTCAATCGTTGGATCGGCGGCGTCGGCAGGGTGAGCGTATCGCGGCCTGCAGTAAGCTGCTCACTCGTCAGAAAATAATGTTTTTGCGCCCCTTCGCGGTCTGCATTCGAAAGCAGATGGGAAAGCGCGGCACGGTTTAGTCGGTTTTTTTCGCCGCCAAGGATGCGATCAAAATCATCCCAAGCCTCGCGAGAATAACCAATCGGGCCACATACCGAACAAACCTGGGCAACCCAACCGTTGATTTCCTGCGGTTGGGTTGCACGACCGCTAAAGCTGCCGTTACAAATGCGACAGGCGAAATTGTTTTCCATCTATACCTACACTAAAAAGAGATTGGTTTCGGCCTTTTCTCCAAAGCGCTACCGAGTAAAGACATCTTCCGGCAAACGATTTCCAATTTTCAAAGTCCATGAGCTTCAACGCATAGATTTTACATGGATGGCCGTTGCTGGGTGGCAAATTTGTGGATTGTCACAGCCCCATTTGCTACCATAAGATGGTGGGGCCCGCGTGCAAAAAAGTTTCGCCAGATTTCGGCGTGCTAAGGTTTGCGGAACCTGTTGGGGGAATTGGCTATTTCTATTAGTAATGACTATCCTTGGCTGCGATTCTGGTTTCCCATCGGGCAGTCTATACCCACTTCCGACGGATACCTTAGTCCGGACCCCGGAGGCGAAACGACACCCGTCCGCTTGGAGTACGCAGAGGAAAAGCCATGCCTCATTCTTCTCGGCGCACCAGGAATGGGAAAAAGCCGGGAAGCCCGCAAGGAAGTATCAAGACTGCGCGACTTAGGCAGCATGGTCGACCTTGTCGACTTGTCTCGCCATGAAGGTGACCTTCAATTCTTGTTGGAGGGTGAAAATTGTGTCGCCTGGAGTCAGGCTGGCCAAACGTGGTTTGTATTCATCGACGCGGTAGACGAACTGGCTGAGGGGGCCGCAGGATTTGAGGGGCCTCTCCAAGATTTCATCCAAGCGGTTATACGCACCAACGGCGACCTCTCCAAGCTGAGATTACGTGTTCTTTGCCGCACCGCCGAATGGAATAGCAATTTAGACGAGGCTCTTGGTCGAGCCTGGTCAGGCAGCGATCGAACAACACTCCAATTGGCTCCTCTTCGCCAGGCGGACGTATCGATCGCAGCCATTGCCTCGATACAATCTACTGACCAAACTCAGGCGTTCATGGCTGGGGTATCGTCTAAAGCGATCGAGGCATTGGCGAGCAGGCCAGTTCTGCTCCGGTTACTCTTGGATTTTTACCAAGACCAAGGTGAATTGCCGCACCGGCAGCGTGTTGAATATCACCGAAAACTGACCCATTTGGCGGCTTAATTATCATGAGGAATTGACCCATGTGAAACTCCCCTCGTTGTCGAACAGCGAGGGCCCTCGGAGTGATAGACATGGCATTATTGAGCGTCATCAGGCGCTGGGCTTTTCGGGATCGGATACCTATCCGTGAGATATGTCGGCGGACAGGATTGTCCCGGAATACGATCCGCAAATATCTGCGGTCTGACGTTGTCGAGCCGACCTACCAGTCGGCGGCTCGTCCGACAAAGTTGGACGCTTATGCAGACAAGCTGGTCCACTGGCTGAAGATCGAATCTGGCAAGTCACGTAAGCAAAAACGGACGATCAAGCAGCTCTACGCGGACTTGGTGGTGCTGGGTTATGACGGATCGTACCCACGTGTCGCCACCTTCGCGAGGGAGTGGAAAGCCAATCGGTTGCGAGAGCAGCAGATGAGTGGGCGCGGAACATTCGTGCCTCTGGCCTTTGAAGCTGGCGAAGCCTTCCAGTTCGACTGGAGCGAGGACTGGGCGATCCTGGGTGGCGAGAAGACCAAACTTCAGGTGGCGCACTTCAAGCTATCGCACAGTCGCGCCTTCATTGTCCGGGCGTATCCACTTCAGACCCACGAGATGCTGTTTGATGCCCATGTCGAGGCCTTCCGGGTCTTAGGTGGTGTGCCGAGGCGTGGAATCTACGACAATATGCGGACCGCCGTCGACAAGGTGGGTGCGGGCAAGGCGCGGCAAGTGAACCTACGCTTCCAGGCGATGGCCAGTCATTACCTGTTCGACGCCGAGTTCTGTAATCCGGCCTCCGGCTGGGAAAAGGGACAGGTCGAGAAGAATGTCCAGGACGCCCGCCACCGTTTATGGGTGCCGATACCGAGCTTCCCGGACCTGGCGGCGCTGAATGCCTGGCTGGAAAACCGTTGCATGGCCTACTGGCAGGAAATCCCGCATGGTGAACTGCCCGGCACAATCCATGATGTCTGGGCGGAAGAGCAGCCGTACCTGATGGAGCCTTCCAGGCCGTTTGATGGCTTCGTCGAACACACAAAGCGGGTGACGCCTACTTGCCTGGTGCACATGGAGCGCAACCGTTACAGCGTGCCGGCTTCGTTCGCCAACCGTCCTGTCAGTGTGCGGGTTTACCCGACGCGGATCGTCGTCGCCGCGGAGGGACAAATCCTGTGCGAACATGAAAGGATAATCAATCGCTCCCATAGCCCGGGGCGCACGATCTACGACTGGCGCCATTATCTGGCGGTCATCCAACGCAAGCCAGGTGCGTTACGAAACGGCGCACCGTTCCTAGAACTACCAGAGGCGTTTCGGCGCCTGCAGCATCACCTACTTAAACGCCTGGGCGGTGATCGGGAAATGGTCGAAATCCTGGCCCTGGTCCTTCAACATGACGAACAGGTCGTCTTACAGGCAGTCGAACTGGCGCTGGCCGGTGGCGTGCCGACAAAGACCCATATCTTGAACCTTCTGCATCGTCTGATCGATGGGACAACACCGCCGGACACGATAGATGCGCCTCAGGCCCTGCGGCTTACGCAAGAACCCATAGCTAATGTTGAGCGCTACGATGCCTTGCGCGCGGAGGCCCGCCATGCGTCATGATCCCGCCAGCGCCGCCATCGTTATCATGCTGCGATCTCTCAAAATGTACGGCATGGCCCAAGCCGTGACTGAACTAACGGAGCAAGGCTCGCCAGCGTTTGAAGCCGCAATACCCATTCTGTCCCAGTTGCTGAAGGCGGAAACCGCTGAACGCGAAGTCAGGTCCATCGCCTATCAGATCAAGTCGGCTCGTTTGCCAGCCTACAAGGACCTGTCCGCGTACGACTTCGCTTCCAGCGAGGTCAACGAAGCGCTTGTGCGGCAACTGCATCGCTGTGAGTTTATGGATGGCGCCCAGAACGTCGTGCTTATCGGCGGCCCCGGCACGGGGAAAACGCATATCGCAACAGCCCTGGGCGTTCAGGCGGTTGAGCACCATCGCAAGAAGATCCGCTTCTTCTCCACGATCGAGTTGGTCAATCTGCTTGAACAGGAAAAAGCTCAGGGCAAAGTCGGACAGATGGCAGACCGACTTCTGAAGCTCGACATGGTGATCCTGGATGAGCTGGGTTACCTGCCGTTTAGTGCCTCTGGTGGCGCCTTATTGTTCCACATGCTTAGCCGGCTCTACGAACAGACCAGTGTCGTCATCACGACCAATCTCAGCTTCAG
>CAMLIY010000307.1 GCA_946480125.1 uncultured Asticcacaulis sp. | reverse complement strand
CCGGCTACAGCGGTCAGGGCGTGGTGCTGGCGCCCTATTTCGGCAAACTGCTGGCGCGCGCCGTGAGTGGCGACCCGCGCGATGTCGCGCTTCTGAGCCGACTGCCGTCTCCGGCCTTTTTCGGGGGTCGCGCCTTGCGATGGCCGGCTCTGGTGGCCGGCCTCAGCTATTACGCCCTGCGTGACAGGCTATAAGGCCCGCAGGATCGGTTCGGCTTCGTTGAGCGACTTTTCGATCGTATCGACCAGTTGATCAATCTCAGTCTCTGTGATGATCAACGGCGGGCACATGACGATGGAATCGCGGATGCCGCGCACCATCAGGCCGTTCTTGATGCACAGGTCGCGCACGATCGGACCCGCCGTGCCTTCTGCGCCTTTGAAGCGTTTGTTCGTCCCCTTTTCGGACACGATTTCGACCGCGCCGATCAGGCCCAGGCTACGTGCCTGCCCGACCAGCGGATGCGCTTCGAGACGCTTCAACGCCTTGGCGAGATAGGGCCCGGTGACATCGCGTGTGCGCTCGATCAGGCCTTCATTTTCCATGATCTCGATATTGGCCAGCGATACGGCAGCGCAGGTTGGGTGGCCGGAATAGGTGTAGCCGTGGACGAAATCACCGCCCTTTTCCAGCAGCACATCGACGATCTTTTTCGAAACGCCGACCGCCGAGATCGGCAGATAGCCCGATGACATGCCCTTGGCCATGGCGATCAGATCCGGCTTGACGCCGTAGTGCTGGTGGCCGAACCAATGACCGAGACGGCCAAAACCACAGATAACCTCATCACAGATCAGCAGGATGCCATACTTACGACAGATGGCCTCGACCTTCGGCCAGTACGACGCTGGCGGGATGATAACGCCACCGGCGCCCTGCACCGGCTCACCGATAAAGGCGGCGACCTTTTCCGGCCCGACGGCCAGGATACGTTCTTCGATCGAATGGGCGACGCGGGTGGCGAAGGCGTCTTCATCTTCGCCAAAACCTTCACCGAAGTGATAGGGCTGATCAACGTGCTCGATGCCGGGAACGAGCGGTCCGCCCTGGGCGTGCATGAAGGACATGCCGCCGAGCGACATCCCCGCCACGGTTGACCCATGATAGGCATTCTTGCGTGAGATAATGATATTGCGTTCCGGCTCGCCCTTCAGTTCCCAATAGTAGCGTACCAGACGCAGGAGAGTGTCATTGGCTTCCGAGCCGGAAGAATTGAAAAAGACATGCGTCAGGTCAGGATTGCCGATAGCCATCTTCTCGGCGATCTTGGCGGCCAGTTTGACCGGCGGCGGCGTCGCCGTCTTGAAGAAGGTGTTGTAGTAGGGCAGTTCCAGCATCTGCTCATAGGCGACGCGAGCCAGTTCCTCACGACCATAGCCAACATTGACGCACCACAGGCCAGCCATGCCGTCAAGCAGAGACTTGCCCTCGGCGTCGGTGATGAAGACGCCATCGGCGCGGGTGATGATGCGTGAGCCACCCAGTTCATGCTGTAGCTTATAATCGGACTGCGCCGGCAGATGGTGCGCCATGTCGAGCTTTTTCAGCTCGTCCATATCGTAATTGCGCAGAGGTGGTTTTGCAGGAGCATTCATGGTGGAGTTCCTCGGAGACAGGCTCGCTCTGCCTTAACGGCGGCGGCGAAGGAAATAGAATTGCCCGCTATCTCATCGAAATTATGGCAAAAGTCAAATATTGTGATCACAATTTTGCGTTAACTACTTGAGCGGCATTCCGCGCAGGGCTTGCCCCATAAGCTTGAAATAGGCCTGGCTTTCGGGATATTTTTCTGTCTGCCATTCGGGATGCCACTGCACACCGAGCACCTGCGATCCGCTGATATTGGCGCTGAAGGCTTCGATCAGGCCGTCCGGCGCCGTCGCCTCGACCGTAAGTCCCTCTCCCAGCCTGTCTATGCCCTGATAATGCACGGAATTGACGCGCAAGTGATCACGGCCATAGATACTTGCCAGAATACCGCCGCTGATCAGTTCAACCTCGTGATAATTCTCGAACTGCTGGAAAAAATCAGTGCCATCGGGCGCATGGTGATTGATACTGTTGGCGCCATCGGCCGCACCGAAACCGACATCGCGGCGCAAGGAACCACCCAGCACCACATTGATTTCCTGAAAACCGCGGCAGATACCGAAAACCGGCTTGCCCGTTGTGATCATACATTCGATCATGCCGAGCGAGACGGTATCGCGTCCTTCATCGAAGGGTCCATCGCCACCTTCGCTACCGTAAAGGCTCGACTGCACGTTGGAAGGCGATCCGGTCAGCATCAGCCCGTCGAGCCGCGCCGTCAGGGCGCCTGATGAAAAATTGTCGGCCAAAGGCGGGATCAGCAGGGCGTGGCAATCGCCATAAATCGCCGCTGCCCTGACATAACGTTCCATGACGGCATGGGCGTTTTCCACGCCCACCGTGCGATTACACGCCATGATGCCGACAACAGGTAATGTCCTCATGGCCTTCATGATCTAACTCAGCAATACAGCCGGCGAACAGGCGTGGAAGCTGACCCAGACCTGTTCACCCAGTTCGAAATCTTCCTGATCCCAGCGCGTCAGGTTGGGCCGCACCACCTTGATCAGCTTACCACCGGCAATCTCAATCTCGTAATTGGTTTCGGAGCCGAGATAGACCATGTGCTTCACCACGCCGGCGATGACATTGTAACCTTCCGGTGCATCATCGACCTTCGGCGGCGTCTCGGTGCGTTTGTGCATCTCGATCTTTTCCGGACGCACAGCCGCCCAGACCGTCGTGCCCGTGGCGCCCGTAACGCCATGGTCGAGATAGACCGGCCCGGCCTCGGCGGTATTGATGATGGCATGGTCCGGCTCGTCAATATCGAGCGTGCCCTCGAACATATTCACGCTGCCGATGAAATCGGCCACGAAGCGCGAATTGGGAAATTCATAGAGATCGGAGGGCGTCGCCACTTGTTGCAGCAGGCCACGGTTCATCACCGCACAGCGTGTCGCCATGGCCAGGGCCTCATCCTGGTCGTGCGTCACCATGATGAAAGTGATGCCGACCTTCTGTTGCAGGCTGGTCAGTTCGCTGCGCATCTGATCGCGCAGCTTGGCGTCAAGCGCCGACAGGGGTTCATCGAGCAGCAGAACGCGTGGTTTTTTCACCAGGGCGCGCGCCAAAGCCACGCGCTGCCTTTGCCCGCCGGAAAGCTGATCGGGCTTGCGGACACCATAACCCGCCAGTTGCACCAGGTTCAGCGCTTCCTCGGCACGATCCCGGCGTTCAGCGGCGCTAACGCCGTCCATTTTCAGGCCATAGGCGACATTATCCAGCACGCTCATATGCGGGAAAACGGCATAGGACTGGAACACCATATTGACCGGCCGGTGATTGGGCGCGGTCGTGGAGACATCCTTGCCGTCGATCAGGATACGGCCCTCCGTCGGCATCTCGAAGCCGGCCAGCATCCGCAGCAACGTGGTCTTGCCGCAGCCCGAAGGCCCCAGAAGCGAGAAGAACTCCCCCTCATTGATGGTCAGCGAGACGTTATCGACCGCCGTCGTCTTGCCGAAGCGCTTGGTGATATTTTCGAAGCTGATGATCGGATGAGCGGACATATGCCCCCTATTTGATATCTCCGCCGTCATGACCGGCGGTCAGGGCGCTGGAGCCCTGGAATTTGAGCGCGAGGAAGGTGAGCAGGACGGTGACGACGATCAGGATGGTCGAGGCGGCATTGACCTCCGGCGTTACCGAGAACCGCACCATCGAATAGACCTTGACCGGGAAGGTGACCGTATCCGGCCCGGCGGTGAAAAAGGTGATGACGAAATCATCGAGCGACAGGGTGAAGGCCAGCAGGCCGCCGGCGA
>CAMLIY010000306.1 GCA_946480125.1 uncultured Asticcacaulis sp. | reverse complement strand
GCATCTGCTGAACATCGATCAGAGCCTGGCATCTGGCGTCGCGGCCGGCCTGGGCCTGAAAGAGCTTCCCGCACCCGCGCAGGCCGCGAAGCCGACACGTGATGATCTCCCCGCATCTGATGCGCTGAGCATCCTGAAGAATCCGCCCCCGTCTTTGGCCGGCCGCAAGATCGGCGTGCTCCTGTCCGATGGCGCCAGCGCCGATGTGTTTAATGCGGTCACCGCAGCGGCGGACATGAACGGTGTTGTCGTCGAGATCATCGCCCCAATGATCGATGGTGTAGAACTGGATGATGGGACCTGGGTCAAGGCGCACTACAAGATCGATGGCGGACCGTCGGTTCTATTCGATGCGGTGGCGATCCTATTGTCGGCCGAAGGCGCCAGCCTGCTCGACAAGAAGGCGGCGGCGCGGGACTTCATCGCCGATGCCTTCGCCCATATGAAGTATATCGGCTATTCGGCTGAAGCCTTGCCACTGCTTGAAAAGGCAGCGGGTGGTCTCGACGAGGCTTGCGTTGAGCTCGCCTCAACCGCGGCAGTGGATGTCTATTTCCAGGCGTTGACGGCGCTGCGCTATTGGGCGCGTGAACCCCTCGTCAACGCCATCTAGGCTTCTCCGTCTGTTAAGTCCGGTCGCTTGCCGTTTTCCAATACTATCGGCTCGTCAAGCGACCGACAAACTTACACGTCTTGGCCTAGACTGACGGCTTCAGTTTCAAATTAACATCGGTAGCCCGATGAAAAAGATCATTTAGACCACAACGGCGGTTGCGATTGCGGCCGCGCTGGCCAGTTCTGCCGCGTTCTCCCAGTCCAAGCCGACCGATGCCCAGAATGCAGACGCTGCCTCTGTATCCAGTTCCGTTGACACCTCGGCGACCACAAAAAAAGACAAGAAGTCCCATGTGAAGGCCGCGAATTCAACGACGGCCGATCTGAACAAGCAGCAGGCCGAGACGTCTGTCAGCGCCACGGCGACGGACGGCATGGCGTCAAGCGCGGCATCGGTACCGCCGGTAACGGAGAGCTTGCCAGGCGATCAAAGCAGCAGTTCGGCCAGCACCTCGGCGGCCGGCACAGTTTCTGACGAGCCATCGGCCGCTACGTCGGATTCCGCCTCGACCAGCGCTGAACCTAAACCGGTCAAATAAGCCTTTAGTGGGTCGCGAACGCCTGCCCAGCTGCGGGCATTCTGCGTCTCATCCAATTTGTTTTTCGACCGGTTTGCGCACGCTTTAAGAGTCTATTGTGCGTTGGCACTCAGCTTTGCCGCCCGGAAGTCTCGAAGCCCAGAATTGCCTCCGCTGTATCGATGAGCGCGCGATCGTCCAATTGCCATGGGTGGAATAACGGTCGGTAAAGGAAAGGTATTCACACGCTATGCGGCGATACAGTCCCGGATCGACCCATAACCAACCATATCCCGACGCGCTGATGCCGCTGTTGAAGTTAACGTGCTCGAAAGTATGTGCCCCTTTCTGCAGGGTGAAGGTTTGACATCCCGTTCCACCTGAGGGGGCAAGTCCGCCGCATACCGCATGACCGACTGAATGAAAAAGCGTTCGCCCTCGGGAAAAGTAATCGACAGCGCCTTCATCACCGCCGTGCCGACTGGATCATTACCCATCCACCAGCGAGCCATGTGGGCGGAAAATTCGCGTCGAGCGATCGCGGGGATATGGTCAGGTCGGTGGGGAGAGAGAGACATGGCAGGCACTCACTATTACCGACCTTCAATTACTCGAAATTGCGCCCAAGGCTTGTCAAACACCGCCTTTAGACCACCGCGGTGCATTACACATGTTGAACTTACCTTAGCTCTGCCATGGTGGCGTAAAGTGAAAGGAGCATGACATGACGCCGGCCGCCAGGAAGTATCCGTTTCTCGATCGGAACGGTCTCGCGATCTTCGCTCTGGCTTTTTTCCTGATTTTCTGGGCGGCTCAGGCCTTCACCGGCTGGTTGGAGCATAACCAGGATCTGCAAGAGAAGGGCGGGACGGCCCTGGCATTTGGGGCGTATCTGCTAAGCGGCAGTTTCGCTGAAGTCACCTTCGAGAACTGGGAAAGTGAATTTCTGCAGATGTTCCTTTATGTGCTGGCGACTGTGAAGCTACGCCAGATGGGCTCATCGGAATCGAAGGCGCTAGACAAGCCTGAAGACGTCGATGCGGAACCAAAGGCGGCGCCGGATGCACCTTGGCCCGTCAGAAAGGGCGGATGGGTGCTAAGCCTGTATAAGCGTTCTCTCAGTATAGCATTTCTGCTGCTGTTTCTGGCAAGCTTCGGTCTTCATGCGGCGGGCAGCTACGGCGATTATGTCAACGACGCGCATTTGAAACATGAAGTGCCGAAAGCATTCATCGGCTTTCTGGGCGAACCGCGGTTCTGGTTCGAATCTTTTCAAAACTGGCAAAGTGAATTCCTCGCGATCGCATCGATCGTACTGTTGTCCATCTGGCTAAGGCAGTTCGGCTCTCCGGAATCAAAGCCCGTGGATATGCCTCACTCGGCGACGCCCTGACGCATTTCGTGAAGTCGATCGCACCCTTAGGCCGTCAAAATATGGATGTATGGTCCCGGCGATGTACGCTGCCAGCCACCCAGACTATGGCGCAGGTCGACAGCAGTATAGTTGACACAAGGCCAGCAATGGCGACCAGACCCGTCGGCGTGACGCGCACGGAGGCGCGAACCATGAGCGGATTATTTTGTATGACGAACTCGGCAACCTGCTCGTCGGATCGGGCAATGTTAGTCATGACATCCATTCTGTAAATGGGTTAGCGGTGGTGGCCCGTTCTCAGAAGATCCAGCATGTCTTCCAGCAGGTCCGGATCAACGGGTTTAACGAGGTGAAGGTCGAAGCCATGCTCGGCCGTCTGACGGCGCGTCTCTTTGTCGCCCCTCCCGGTCTGGGCGATGATCTTCACGTGACTGAACTGAGGATCGGCGCGCAGCCGGGCGCACACCTCAAGGCCGTTCATACTGGGCATGGCGATATCCAGGAGGACGACATCGGGCTGAAACTCAATGGCGGCCGTTAAGGCGCAGGGCCCGTTCAGGCATGTCCGGACCTCGTCGCCCAGGGCTTCAATCGCCCAGGATACGCTTAAGGCAGATGGTTCGTTGTCGTCCACGACGAGGACGCGCAGCCTCGTATTGTCCGAACCGGTCACGCTGGTCGCAGGGTCTTTTCGAAAAGGAATTGGCACGGCGCTTTCCCATGATCATACGACAGGTGTACTGCCACAGGCCCAGCCTAGCGTGGCGGGCATAAGAACGAAGGGTGTTGACATCCAAGCATCTGCAAAATTTGAGTAGGGAGGCGCCGCGCATCCCGGGGTCATATCCGTATGGAAAATTGATTTCGCAAAATCAATTGTCGAAATACGCATCCAGGAGAGACTTTATGATCGAACATTCCGCTTCAAGCGCCAGCGCGTCTATTTCCTCCGGCACTGCCCTCTGTATCCAGAGTGGCAGTTTGCGGCGCGGCGATGGCTTGCGTGTCGACCTTGCCGGCGACGGGCGGGCCAAGGCTCGCATCGAACGCTTCGACATGACCGGACTTTACCTGTCCGTGGAAGGGCAATCGGTTAAATGCCGGCCATGGCGCAAGGGCGATATGGATCTGACGCGCTGCCGCGGTACCAGTTCGCGATTTACTGTTGAGACGGTAACAGCTTCAGACGTGTTCGCCTAGCCGGCGATGCGTCCGCATTCTGTGCCGCCCCGCTAGCCGCTCCGGCAGCGATTTTGGCTGCAGCATCGGCGCCGGCACTGACCGTGCCGGTGGCGATAACGGCCAAGAGGCCCGCAACAAAGAGGGTCGCAACGGCCCAGCTCAAGAAACCATGTGCGGTATCCCGGAAAAAGATTTCATCGCTATGCGTATCAGCCCATTTCACGCGGCTCCTGCCGGCGAGATAACCG
>CAMLIY010000305.1 GCA_946480125.1 uncultured Asticcacaulis sp. | reverse complement strand
TGTTCAAGCTGATCACCGGCCAGGAAACCCCTGACGCCGGCACGATCAAGCTCGGTGAAACGGTCAAGCTCGCCTATGTCGATCAATCGCGCGACGATCTCGATCCGAACCATACCGTCTGGCAGGCGATTTCCGGCGGCACCGACATCATGGTGGTCGGCAAGAAAGAAATCAATTCGCGCGCCTATGTCGGCGGGTTCAACTTCAAGGGCGGCGACCAGCAGAAGAAGGTCGGCCTGCTTTCCGGTGGTGAGCGCAATCGCGTCCACCTGGCCAAGACTTTGGCGGCGGGCGGCAATGTCATCCTGCTCGATGAGCCGACCAATGACCTGGATATCGAAACCTTGCAGGCTCTCGAAGAGGCGCTGGAAGATTTCGCTGGCTGCGCCGTGGTCATCTCCCACGACCGCTGGTTCCTCGATCGTCTGGCCACGCACATTCTGGCCTTTGAAGGCGACAGCCATGTCGAGTGGTTCGAGGGTAACTTCGAAATGTACGAGGAAGACAAGAAGCGCCGCCTGGGCGTGGATTCGTTGATCCCTCATCGGATCAAGTTCCAGAAGTTCAGCCGCTAGCAGGGGCGCGGCCCCTGCACCCGTAAGTCAAAAAGCGCCAGTCAACCGACTGGCGCTTTTTCACATCAATTCTGACTGTTACTGAGCGGGGGCCGGGGCCGGTTCGGTATTCGACGGCGGTGTGGCGTTGGCCGGCGGCGGGCTGGTGACATTATCCACTGTCTTGCCAACATCAGCCGGCACCTGCTCGACGCGGGTGATCGTCCGATCGACCGTACTGGTGTTGGTATTGGTGACCGGTCCGTAGGTTGTAAAATAATAGGCGGCTGCCAGGATGGCGGCAAGAATGACCAGTGCCAGGATGATAAGCCCGGTATTGCTGCTGCCCGTACGGATTTCAGTGGGCGGCGGATTGCTGTTGTTGATCGTTACCATATCGCACTCTCTCTTCGTCTATATGTCGGGTATGACAGCGGAGACAATAGCCGGATCACTGCAAAGGCGCGGTATGAGCCTTGGACAGGCAGGTAAGAATGGCGTCACCAGTGGGCATTATGGCCTGGGTAGATTGGGCGCTGCAATGACGATTGCATTCTTATGTGCCTTGATAACAAAAAGCGCCGGCTCTTGCGAACCGGCGCTGGGTGGGGAATGAGGTGAGTGGCTAGTTGTCGCCGTCGTCGCTACTGTCCTCACCATTATCGACCGTTCCGGAGCCGGAAATGGTGGTGTCGATCTTGGCGGGCTTGGTGGCGAGGTCGACATTGCCGGAGCCGGAAATATCGATCTTGGCCTGACCGCTGGCGTGGATGGTGGCGTCGCCGGAGCCATTGACACTGACATCAGCGTCCTTTGTTTCCAGAGCGGCCAGATCGGCGCTGCCGCTGCCTGATACATTGAGTTTCAGCGCCTGGGTACGACCAACCGCATGAACCGAACCAGAGCCGGCGATGCTGATATCGACCGACGGCTGGTCGTAACCGCGCAGGTCGAGATCGCCGCTGCCGGTCATTTCGAAGCGTTTGACGTTTGGCGCGGTGACCGTAATGCGCGCGCCTTCATGGCTGGTCCGGGCGTCGAAGCCGTCCTTGCCCCAGGTGAGGTTGAGGCTCTCCTTGTGTTCCGGACCATCGGTGATCGACAGGCGGCCATTATCAAGTGTGATGCGATTGACCAGAGACTGCGGCCCTGAGATGGTGACCGAAGCGGCCGGTCCCTGCGTATAGACGACATCGGCGGGCAGATCGACGGCGAGCAGGTCGCCGCCCGTCCAGGCAATGGTCTTGCTGGTGCTCGGTTCCGGCTTGCCAGCCTCGCCCTTGCCGATGCGCACATGGTCGCCGTCCTTGATCAGGCCGATATTCCAGCCTTTGGTGCCGACTTCGTTGGAGACCAGGGCGGCGGCCCCGGCCAGGCAGACCAGCGCCACGAGAAAGGCGCCGCCGGAAAAGAGAAACAGTTTGCGGATCATGATCTTATCCTTAAGCTTCGAGGGCGGGTTTGAGCACGCGGTAGTGCAGGCGGGCGTACCAGACGAGGCCGTTAACCAGCCAGATGGTGAGGGCCAGGGTTATGGCGCCGATAGTGGCGGCCAGCGCCATGACGCCGAAGCCGCCGAGCAAGGCCGCCGCGATGCCACCGGGTAATCCCATAAAGGGACCAGCGGCGAAGAGGACGCCGCCGCCGATAAAGGCACCGATGGCCGCAGCGAAGATGCCGATCAGAGTGCCTATCACGCCGCCGGCCAGCGGCAGCAGGATCAGGATATCGATAGCGCCCAGCCCCAGAATCCCGATGATGGCGGAACTGGCGTTGGAAGGCGTCTTGGCTTCATCCCAGCTTTTGACGCCGGCTTCGGCGCGCAGTTCGCGGGCCAGGCGGTCGGGATCGCCGAGGGCTTCGGCCACTTCGGATTCGGCGCGCCCTTCGGCAGCGGCGTCCTTAAAATGGGCCTCGTAATCGGCCATGATGTCCTTGAGTGCGGCAGGGGGCAGCCCTTTCAGGCCCTTGCACAGCCGGTCCAGAAATTCGATACGGGTCATGATCTAGGCCTCTTCTAAAGATTCGGGCGTGGCGGGGATGGGTTCAAGCAGGGCGTCGACTGCGACGGCGAAACCGCGCCATTCGTCGCGTTGCGCTTCTAGGGCGGCGCGGCCGGCATCGGTCAGCTTGTAATATTTGCGCGAGGGGCCGGATGATGATTCCACCAGGTAGGTGGCGACCAGTCCGTCGCTCTGCATGCGCCGCATTAGCGGGTAGATTGTGCCCTCGCCCATGCCGATGGCATCAGAGAGATGGCTGGCGATCTCATAGGCGTAGCTCTCATTGCGCGCCAGAACCGCCAGCACACACAGGCCGAGTACGCCTTTTTTCAGTTGAATATCAATGGTTTCAGGCATCTCTGTTTCCTCGATGCGGTGATGGTGTCGCTGCCGGGGAGGTGGCGGCTTGCTCATTGGATATGACAAGCTACCTGTTGATGCAAGGTATATATCATTAAATAGTAGTAAGGTTGGCAGAACCTTGGTTTTTCAAGCATTTGACAAATCCCGAAAGCCGGCACAGCATCATCAATGAAGCAGATGGAGGGCATGATGAGTGACAGCGAGCACCATGAAAGCAGCGCCAGGGGGCCGGATGGCCGGATGGTTGACCGCATGCTGTTCTTCTCGGACGCTGTCTTCGCCATCGTCCTGACCATCATGGTGCTGGAACTGCACCCGCCGGTTCTGGAAGGGATTGAGGGCACGGTTTCGGCGCCGGCCTTGATGCAGGCGCTGGCCGGTGTCGGCCGGACCATGTTCGCCTATATTGTCAGTTTCATTCTGGTCGGGCTGTGGTGGTCGATCCATATGCGGGTGACGCGGCAGCTCCATCGCTTTGACTGGCCGACAGCTATCGCCAATCTGTTCTTCCTGCTCACTGCCACCCTGGTGCCATTCGCCTCTTCGGTACTGGGCGAGGGGCCGGCCAATACCGCGGCCTGGGAAATCTACTGGGGCATCAATGCGCTGGTCTCGCTGGGCATGACCATACTGATGTTTGTCATATCGCGCGGCCATGGCCATTTGATCGGCGGCATGGGCGGTCGTGAGCGAACGGCACGGCTGTTGCAATCGATCGGACCGGGCATAGGCTTCGCGGTCGGCGCCTGGCTGGCGGCGAGCGGGCAACTAGGGCTGGCACGTAATTGCTGGCTGGTCATCATTCCGGTCATGGTGCTGGCGCGGCTGATCTACAAGGCGCCGAAGCCGGTGACGTGAAGGCCATTGAACGGGCCGGTCAAAAATGCTAATCTCGACCTGGCCTTTTGAGAGGCCCACGGTCCGCGTAAAGGGCATAGCCCGCTCAATTTATGTTAGGTCTACCTTTCCTGACTTCCAGCCCGACAGTGCGGACACCGGGCTTTTTATGGAAGAAAGGCCTGTTATGACCCATCCGTCTTTCGGGACGTCCG
>CAMLIY010000304.1 GCA_946480125.1 uncultured Asticcacaulis sp. | reverse complement strand
TCCTTGCTTCCGTTTTGTAACAAGCAAAGCGTCTACAATTCTAGGGGCACCTCAAGGGCAATTCCGCTTGGTTGCGAGCGCGTTTTCAATGGGCTGGGCTTTTTGTTAAAAGTCAGACAATGATTCGTTCTATCGTTCGGGACTTGGGCGCTTATCGGGTAGGTGCCGATGTGATTTGTGCCTATCGGCGTCCCCACTTCGAAACGATAGACCGGGCCGGCACGGAAGGTATTCGCCAAAGGGTATGCTGCGGTCAGGCGGCGACCGAGAGTTTCACGCCAAGTGCTTTGAAAACGGCCAATAGCGTGCTTAGCGTCGGATTGCCGTTGCTCCCAAACGCTTTGTAAAGAGCCTCCCGCGAAAGGCCAGTCTCGCGTGACAGATCACTTATTCCGTGCGCGCGCTACGTCATTTAACGCGGCGCGGATTTCTTCGGCATCGCCATCCTCGAAGACAGCGGCCAGATACGCGACCGCTGTTTTCGGATCATCGAGGAACTCCGCCACATCAAAGAGTCGGATCGTTTCCATTTTCAATTTCCTTCGCGATTTCTTTGACGCAACTTATGTAGGGGCACCACTTGTGTCAACTTTAGTTGGCGATCGTCCGCGCAGAGACTTCAACTCATTTGAGAGCGAGCCAAATGAAAAATATCGGCCTGGCGCGGCTTTCTCAGGCTATGGCTGCGAGCCCCTTCTGGTCCACTAGTGACAGTAGTTTCAGTGCAGGCCCCGCGGGTTGCTTTTGCCCTCGTTCCCATTGGCTGACAGAATCCTTACTGACATTCAGGTACGCGGCGAAGACCGTTTGGCTGACTTTTTCGCGTACGCGTAACCGACGGATTTCATCGGCGGAAAATGAGTGCACGGTTGTGAGACAGCTCTCATCAAAATGGCGCATTGTGGCCTTGTCGATTATGCCGACCTCGTACAGGTCGCTTGCCAGCTCGTGAATGCTGGCTGAAACGTCACTCGTGTATCTTTTCGCCTTGGGCATTGTCCTCTACCTCAATAAACATTCCAGCACTCAAAAGCTGGCCTAGCTGCGCGGCCGTCGCGTTTAACAGGACCGGTGCAAGCCTCTTATAATCTTCCTCCTGAGCGGGACCGATATTAGCCAGGTCATTCTTGGCGAAGCCGTGCACGAAAAACGCCCGGTCTCCGGCCTTGAAAAAAATGATTGAGCGATATCCTCCCGACTTTCCTTCGTTTGGTCGCGCAATTCTTTGCTTGATGACGCCTCCACCTAAGTCTGCGTCAATCAAGCCGGCCTCGGCATCCGCGACAGCCTTGGAAAGCTGTGCGTCGGTAATGCGCTCTTTTCGTGCGAACCGCACGAACCTCTTGTGTTTAAACGTCCGCACAGCCCTTCGGCCTCCTGGAATTATATAGTACTAAGTGCGATAGTTCAAGCCGCCTCAAAGTTATGCGGCGTCGACCAGTCGAAGGGCAGGTTTGCGTCGGGTAGGGGGCGGCCCCATTGTTAGGAGTCGGACGACAAATTCGTTCCATCTGTCCATTCCGGCGCGCTTTTCTGGCATATAGTTCCAACGGTCATAGCTCTTGGAACTGACATCTTGCAGGGCGTGGTTTTGAATTCGGTCGCGAATATCTTTCGGCACTCCAGCCTTACCAGCGAGCGTTTTCCAGGTTCTGCGAAGATCCCGATTTGTTGCGTGAGGAATTACGCCACGTTCCCGCTGACGCCATATGAATGCGTATAGCGTTTGCGCCCTAACAGGCTTGCGCGGATCTTTTTGAGACGGGAAAAACCAACCGTATCTATTTGGAATGATCTCATCCAACAGTTCCGCGGCAATTTCGGGAACTGGAATTGCATGTGGCCGGTTGTTCTTCGTTTTAGACCAGTCGATGATTCTTTCAGTGCTGTCCCACTGTGAGTCGTGAAGTTTGGCGATCTCGTCCACTCTTTGCCCGGTTAACATCAGTAGTCGTAGCGCCCGGGTGTAGGGCGGGTGAACTTCCGCGTCGGGGCATTCCAGCCAACGATATAGTCGCAAAAACTCAAGGTCGTTCAGCCATCTTGTTCCGACCACCTTTGGTTCGGTCGGGATGCCAGCCGCGGGATTGTAGGTCAGCTTGAAGCGGCGAGGAGAGGAGTTACGGTAGTCATGCTCGGTTTTCATACCCCAACTGAAGGCCGACCGAATGTAGCTCCGAACGTGATCGGCCATTGATTTGGCGCCGCGTTCGTAAATGGGGCGAATGACGGCGGTAATTTCATCAGGTTCGATGTCACGCGCCAGTCGGTTCTTTCCCAACGTCTCCGAAATCTTGTTTAAGCCTTTTCCGGTTTCGAGCCAGGAGGGCTTTCCAGCATCCTTTAGCGATTGGACATAGGCCTTGAATAGGTCATCGACGCTACCGATCCGGGTGTCAGAGGCGATTTTGATACTTTTGCCTTTTTGGATATGTTTGGCAAAATCACGTTCAAATATTTCGCGGGCCTCTGAAAGGGACGTTGACGGATAGGTTCCGATTTTCTTTTTGAACCGCTTACCGTCCCTCCATTGTTGCACATTCCAGTGAGCGGTCACACGAGTGGGCATCGATCTGACCACTAAGGCCAAACGACCCGTACCTCGGCCTTCGCCATCAGTCAGGGTCTCTTCCTTCTGTGAATTTTCGACGCGTTGAAGGGAGCGCCGGATTTGTAAATCCGTCAGCACAGGCATGATAAGTTTTCCGTTTATGAGTTGGGGCCGCTAGAGAAAGAGGAGTGTGACTGGGAGCGTTTTGGCTTTCAATCGCCCTCTCGCCGCCTTCAGTATCCTTCACTACGCCGTCCGACGACAAGCGATAAAAACTGAACGATTATATGGAGTTAATGGTCGTATTTGGGGGTGTTAGGCGGCCATCGGAACATGGTTGTGGACCAGAATCACCGAACTTGACGACAGTTCCAGCGCCCGGCGCATAATTTCACGCGGATAGGCCGGCGCATGATCGACCGTGCCATGCCCCATGATTTCATCGGCAATGAGTTGGTTCTTCTTATCGAGAAACAGGATGCGGAACTGTTCGCGTGGTTCGTGGGCCAGGGTCACCTTGAGATAGGAGACCAGAGCCGACCAAGAGGATATCACGGTGGTGCGTTTTAAAGGCTCGGCCACCATCCGGCGCGTCGCTTCGAACATCAGTGCCAGATCGAGCGCGATATCGGCCGTCATGCGCAGGGCCTTGCCCTTGTTGTCGACGGCGGAGACCTGAAGCATATCCTCGAGTGGCGCCGAGAGCGCGGCCGGCAGAGAACCGAAACGCGCCAGCAGGGCCTTGGCCAGCGGCTTGACGTCGCGTTGCGGGATCGAGCGAAAGAGAAACAGTTCCAGCAGCTCGTAATCGGGCAGAGCCGAGACGCCGCCCAATCGGGCGCGATGGCGCAGGCGATTACGATGGCCGCCATGATCGGGCAGGAGCGGCTCTGAGGCCGTAGTAAAGAAGCTGGCGGCTTCTTCCATCGCGTTATCGGCCATGATCCCCCCGTTTCGGTGTTTTAACCCAGAACGGGCGCCGGTTTGAATTGCCCGGTCGGTGAGGCGGTGAACAGTTCCACGCCGTTTTCCGTCACGCCGCAAGAGTGTTCGCACTGGGCGGTCAGCAGCTTGTCGCGCGTTACGGCTGTCCAGCCATCGTTGAGCACCTTCACATCGGGCTTGCCGAGATTGATCATCGGTTCGACCGTGAAGAACATGCCTTTTTTCAGCACCGGCCCGCTGCCGGCCTTGCCAAAGTGCAGGACATTGGGATTGTCATGGAATACGCGACCAACGCCATGACCGCAGAAATCACGGACTACCGAACAGCGCTGGGCCTCGGCGTATTTCTGGATGGCGGCGGCGATATCGCCAAACGTATTGCCGGGTTTGATCTGCGCCAGGCCAAGCGCCATCGCCTCATAGGTGACATCGATCAGGCGTTTCGCCTTGGGCGCCACGACCCCGACCTCATACATGCGC
>CAMLIY010000303.1 GCA_946480125.1 uncultured Asticcacaulis sp. | reverse complement strand
GCCGGTTGCGGCCGTGGTCCGGCCCTGAAAAAGCTGTGGGGCGACCAGGCGGGTTAATGCCCGCCTATCCCCAGCTTTCGCTGAAGCCCCTACGCCGGGCCACGATCTGTTCCTTCGGCATGTCGATCTCAGGCTTGGGCTTGCCGAAAAGGTAGCCCTGGCCAAAACCAATACTCATTTCCTGGCACTGCTTTGCCATGGCCTCATCCTCAATCATCTCCGCCACGACCTGGGTATCCAGTTCGCGGCAAAGATGACTGACCGAACGGATCAGCGCGCGCTGGCGTGGATTGTCACGTCCTTCACGTAAAAACGGCCCGTCAATCTTGACGAAATCGACGTCAAACTTGCGCAAATATGTGTAAGTGGCGGCGCCTGAACCGAAATCATCCAGACAGACGCGATAGTCTGACCGGCGCAACCAGCGCAGGAAAGTGCTGGCTGCTTCCAGATCGTCAATGGTGTTGGATTCGGTCAATTCGAACATCAGCCGCTGGCCGACGCTGGTGGACTGACCGAGCAGATGACGCAGACGCTCGCGGAAAACATCGCTCTGGATCGACAGGCCCGATAAATTGATGGCGATGGTGACATCTGTCCGTTGCGTCAGGGTCTCGATGGCTTTTTTGGCTACGGCAAGATCGAAATCCTGCACCAGGCCCAGCTGTTCGGACAGGCGAATGGTGTCAAAGGGTTTGCGGCCGTCGGCAAAGCGCAGCAGCGCTTCGTAATGGTGCGTCGAACGATCAGCAAGCCGCACCACAGGCTGATAGAATAGCGTATATTTATGACTGTCGATCAGGGCGCGAATGCTGTCAAAATGCTGGACCGTTTCCGCCATGGCTGATTTCAGCCC
This sequence comes from uncultured Asticcacaulis sp., assembly GCA_946480125.1. Next base: position 3,152 of record CAMLIY010000303.1, on the reverse strand, counting down.
CTGCGCCAGCGAACTGATCGGACTGCGTTCAGGCTTGCAAAAATCATTGAGGACATATTGCAACGCTTTAGCGATGCTGTCCTGATCGAGATTGCCGGTCGATAGCTCCAGATTCATGACCGAAGGCGTCAGGCAGTCTTCACGCAACCCCGCAGCCACCGCTGCGGCACGGATATCACGCGAAAGCGCTTCGGTCGAAGCGCCCTCGCCTGTAGCGGAGGGCATATAACTGAAGGCTTCGTCCGAGAGACGCGCCGCGGCGCTGCCGCCCATGGATTGCGCCCGCAGCACCGAGCTGATTTCGCCGAGCAGCAGTTCAGATTGCTCCGCCGGCAATTGACGCATGGCTTGACCGAGGCCGCCCACCTGCACCAGCTTGAGATTTTTGGGCGCCGTTTCGCCCTTAATGCCAATCTTCTTTTTGGCGAAACCGAGATAGGCATCGAAATTGAGCAGCCCGCCAGCGGCGTCTCCCCCGCTCTGCGCCATGACACCGTCCGAAAGCACAGTCAGGCTGATAAATGTATTGCCCTCACCTGTTCCCAGATAGCAGGCGCCCATATTGACAAGCAGGGGTGGCCCGGCATTTTGTTCCAGATTAAGGCCACACGGCTCGATGCGGCCGACCGTTTGCGCCTTGGTGAGCAAATGACGGGCAAAGGCCCGGTCACCGGTGACAAAGATATCGCAGACCTCGCGCCCGATCACGCCTTCGGCCAGTCCGCTCAACAAGGCCTGGGTGGCACCGATGGTTTTGACAATGCGAAAGTCACTGTCGACCTCAATCAAAAGATCTGCCGCCGCCAGCGAAAAAGCAATATAGCGGTCGCGCTGCGCCTTGAGATCCTCAGTCATTTATATCCCCGGTCTGCCGTCTCTGGACAGGTTGTTTCAGCGCAGAGTACGAACCAAGTCTTAAGATACACCTTACCCACAGGCTTAAAATGACTTACCGGTCAAGCTTCATGTCGTGCAACGCGGCGCGCAGATATTCGCGGTTGATGCGGTTGTCGTCGACGGCGGAATGACGCCTTGGCTGAGATGCAGGCGGCGCCTCAAAACGCGGATGAACCGATGCGCGGGCGATATGAGACCCCGGCGCGCCAATGACCTGCGCGAAATTTTGCCGCGTCAAGGTGCGCGGGACCGGAGACGTTCTGGGATCAGACATAACCGTCGCAGGCGCTTCAACCCCCTCGACCGGAATTTCAAACCATACAGTGGTGCCTTTACCCGGTTTTGACACGATGCCGATTTGCCCCCCCATCCACTCGACAACCGTTTTGGCAACGGACAGGCCTACTCCTTGTTGCCGCCTCGTCCGGCTGCCATTGCGCAGGCTTCGCACCAAGGCTTCATCCATACCTGCACCAGTGTCGCGCACACTTACGTGGAGAAATCGTACGGGTTTCAGCGTTTCTGGATTTTCGGCGATCACCTGACTGGCGGTAACACTGATGATCCCCCCGCATGTAAACTTGCAGGCATTTGAAATCAGATTTTGCAGCACCTGCTGGAAACGCATGACATCGAGACGAGCGGTGGAATGAATAAAGTCAACAAAATAGGTATTGAGCCGGCACTGGGCGGCCATGGCCTGGAATTGAAATGCATCAACGGTTTCAATGATCAGCGGGGCTAAATTGATGTGTTCCATGTCTTTATCGCAGGCTCTATCGGATTCTGCGCTAATCAACGCTTTCAGCCGTTCGGCAGAGGCCAGGAGATTATGGGCATAGCCCGCTATATCCCCATCCGGAAACGGCTGCGTTTCGATCAGCCTGGCATAGCGGGCAATATCATTTAGCGGGGCGCGCAACTCATCGGCGACACGGCCGAGGAATGGGTCAGTGACACTCGCCTCGTCCGTCACATCACGAACCACGCCACATAGGCGCGCCGGTCCGCCATCGTCATGTTCCACACCGCCCCTTATGCGGATCAGACGCGGGACCTGATCGTTTTGCCGCAGGATGCGCAGTGCAAAATCGAAATCTTCACCCGTATTTATCGCCCGCTGGAAATGCTCGATCACGAACAGCCGGTCCTCAGGCATATAAATATCAAGCTGGGTCGCAATGTGCGGCTGGTAGCGCGTAGCATCCCGTCCCAACAGGGCGTAGAGGCTGTGCGACCAGACAACCTTGCCGGTGACCAGATCGATCGTCCAGTAACTAAAGCCGGCCATCGCCGCCGCGATATCAAAATGTCTTTTCGGCGTTTCGTATTGAGCGCCGGCTTGGTCACGCGGCGATGTGCCGCTTGCATTGTCAAGCGACCTTGCACCAAAGGCCATTGATTTACCAAACATTTCGCCCATGCCAAACCTTTTGCTTAACGAACGTTAACCAGAAAGGTTTACACTTTGGTAAATATTAGGGCTGGCGTAATAGTCAGCCCGCTGGCTTCACGCCATAGTGAGCCATGAAAATATCGACCGCGAGATCGACCTGGCGGTGCAATTGCGCCTCAGTAGGCTCCATGGTCAGGTTCATTAGGCGTTTGAAATGACAATCTCCAAAGATCAGGCTTTTCAATACCATGGTCGCCTCTTCAATATTTGGCGCATGAATTTGACCCTTATCATGGGCGGTTTGCAGAAAGCCCGTCAGGTTGGAACGTCCCTGACTCAGAATAACATTATGAAACATCTCTGCCAGTTGCGGATTGCGATAGCTTTCCTCAACCACAAGCTGGAAGGTGCGGATCGCCTCATTGGACATAATCGCCGTCAGCAGTTCGCGCCCCATAATGGTGAGGGTATTGCTCAGATTATCCGTTCCGGTGTGGGCCGCGAACACATCCGCCATCTGCTGGCACTGTTCGCGAATAATGGCTTCGAAAAGGTCTTCCTTGCTATTGAAATAGGCATAAAGGGTCGCTTTCGATCCCCCCAGGCGGCCAGATATCATCGACATACTGGCGCCGGCGTAGCCGACTTCATAAAAGACGCTGCGCGCAACCTGTATAATGCGTTCGCGGCGTTGATCCCTAAAAGAGGGGGGATCTTTAAAAGATGAGGCGTCCTTCAAGGTTTTTGTTGGCATTTCCATAAAAAATTGTACCATACTGTACAGTTAGCGCTTGACTTGAACCGGAGTGTAGCGCAAATAAATCGAACTGTACAGTACGGTTCACCTTTTTGTGTTTCA
>CAMLIY010000302.1 GCA_946480125.1 uncultured Asticcacaulis sp. | reverse complement strand
CCCAGCTTGCGGCAGAGGCCAAGCGCCCGCGGCAGGTTCGGGCTCTCCATGAAGCCATAGCTGAGCGTCACCTTCTTGAAGTCCTCATTGATCAGTTCGATGGTGACGCGCTTGTCTTCTGGCACGCGCGGCACGCCGATCGTCTTGACCGTCAGGATGATGTTTTTCTCATGCAAAACCTTGTTGTGCTTGAGATTATGCATCAACGCCACCGGGGCGGATTCAGCATCGGATGTCAGGAAAATGGCAGTACCGGCCACGCGGTGCGGCGGTCGCTTTTTCAGCATGTCGACCAGATCGAGCAGGGCCACGCTGTCGCGCTTGGATTTTTCGGTCAGGGTGCGTGTACCGGTCGCCCAGGTCAGCATGATCAGGACAAGCATGCCGCCAAGCGTTAGCGGCAGCCAGGCGCCCTGCGGAATCTTGAGCAGGTTGGAGCCAAAGAAAACGAGATCGAGCGCGCCGAGCGGAGTGAGCAGCAGCCACGCCTGCCAGCGCTTCCACTTCCAGACGTGGCGCAGGAAGACATAGGCCAGAAGCGTATCAACCAGCATGGCGCCGGTGACAGCGATGCCGTACATCGAAGTCAGGCGGTCGGTCGAGCGGAAAACGAACAGCAGGACCAGAACACCGACCATCAGCATGGTATTGATCTGCGGCACGAAAATCTGGCCGGCCTGCGTCTCGGAGGTGCGTTTGATATCGATGCGCGGCAGAAGACCGAGCTGGACGGCCTGTTGTGTCATCGAAAAGGCGCCGGTGATGACGGCCTGCGAGGCGATGACGGTGGCGCAGGTGGCCAGGATGAAAACCGGCCAGTAGGCAACTTCCGGCACCATGCGCCAGAAAGGGTTTTCGCGCGCCGATGGATCAGCCAGGGTCAGGGCGCCCTGGCCGAGATAGTTGAGCGTCAGGCAAGGCAGAACAAAGAACAGCCAGGAAAACTGGATCGGTTTTTTGCCGAAATGGCCCATATCGGCATAAAGGGCCTCGGCGCCGGTCACGGCCAGGAAGACCGACCCCAGGATAACGAAGCCGACAAAGCCATTGGCGAACAGGAACTCTATGCCATATTGCGGCATGAGCGCCACCAGAATGCCCGGCTGGTCGAATATATGATAAAGGCCCAACCCGCCCAGGACGAGAAACCATAGCACGGTAATGGGACCGAAGAACCGCGCCACCTTAGCCGTGCCCTTGGACTGGACCATGAACAGGCCTATGAGAATAACGGCTGAAATCGGCACGATCAGATGATGGACATTGCCGCCAATTCCCGGCGCGTCCTTCAGGCCTTCGACGGCGCCCAGCACCGAAACGGCCGGGGTGATGATGCCGTCGCCATAGAAAAGCGCCGCGCCGCATATGCCGAGAAAGAAAACCGTCGGCGAATACTTGCCGAGCGCTTTTTGCGCCAACGCCATCAGGGCCAGGGTGCCGCCCTCGCCCTTGTTGTCGGCCCGCATCAGGAACAGCACATATTTGACGGTCACGATCATGACCAGCGCCCAGAAAACGAGCGAGATCACACCCTTGACCGCCAGTTCGGCGTTGGTGCCTTCGCGGGTATGGAACAAGGCTTCGCGCATGGCGTAAAGCGGGCTGGTGCCGATATCGCCGAAAACGACGCCGACCGAACCTATGGCCAGTGCCCAGAAACTTTCATGGCCATGGCCATGACTTTCCACGGCTTCGGCTTCGGAAGCGTGTAGATTACCAGGACTGGGAGAGGGAGCGGCGCAATTTTGCGTCTGTGCCGTATCCGGATTAGCGCCGGTCTTATCTGAGCCGGAGCCTGCTGGCGGCGTCTCAGGAGGGGTATCCCCGATCATGCATACTCTCCTGAAGGCACCAAAAACAGAAGATGACACATAGTCACCCCGGGAGGCCCTCGCTTGAACTGGGCGCTCTTACGCCTATTTATACTCACATTCAATCTCGATTCTCGGCGCAATTTAAATGCCGACGACGGCAAGGACGTCTCCCCTCTAGGAATAAGTTGAGAAATGTCGTATCAAAGCCAGGCAAATGTCTGATAGTCAAAGATTTCCCGTGGCCGCCCACACGCTGGCCTATCTGGCCCATCGCAACGCCTATTCTCGTGAACAGGCGGTGTCTTCGTCTGTGCTCGCCGCATCGATCCCGACAAATCCGGTGGTTATCCGTCGCATGACCACGCAACTGGCCAAGGCAGGCCTGCTGGCCACCTGCTCCGGCGTCTCCGGTGGCGCGTGGCTGCTGAAACGGCCCGAACAGATAAAGCTCGATGAAGTGCTGAAAGCGGTAAATGGCTGCGCGCACCTGGGTTCGGCGCCGCTGGGCGCCGAAGGCTGCCCCGTCAGCCAGGCTATCCCGAAAGCGGTCAATGAAGCGATGACGGCTGCCAATATCGCCGCGGCGCAAAGCCTTTCAACCTTCACAGTTGCCGATCTGCTCAAACATGCGGCCGAGTTACCGGTTGTATAGTGTGTTTTACCCTTGCAATTTAGTGGGGTGTCGTGCTCGATCTTCCTGTTTTTCAACTGAGGTAACGACGTGACACGCCGTCTTGTTCTGATCACGGGGGGATCTTCCGGCATTGGCCTGGCCTTCGCGCGCACATATGCGGCCCACGGCTGGGATGTGGCGGTAACGGCACGGCGGGCCGAGCGTCTTGAAAAGCTGGTGGAGGAAATTCGTCTGCGCTTTGGCGTCGAGGCCTATGCCCTGCCGGCTGATCTCGCCGATCCCGCCACGCCGGAAAATCTGCAAAAAAGCCTGGAGGCGCTCGGTCGAACCGTCGACGGACTGGTCAATAATGCCGGCTATGGCCAGCCCGGCGGCTTTATCGCCAATGCGCTTGAGCGGCACCAGGCCTTCCTGCGTGTGATGATGCTGGCGCCAGTGGAACTGACGCACCGCTTTTTGCCGGGCATGATCGAACAAAAATTTGGTCGCATCATCAATGTCGCGTCCCTGGCCGGCTTCCTGCCAGCCTCGCCGGGTGAGACGCTCTATGGTCCGGTCAAGACCTTCCTGACGCGCTTTTCGCAGAGCCTGCATCTCGAAATGCGCGATCACGGCGTCCATGTCAGCGCCCTGTGTCCCGGCTTTACCTATTCCGAGTTCCACGAAGCCATGGGTAATCCAAAATTAAGCAAGGCCGCGCCTGAGTGGGCCTGGATGGGGGCGGACGAGGTGGCGCGTGAAGGCTATGTCGCCGCCGAGGCCAATCGCGCGGCCTGCGTGCCGGGCGCGCCCAACAAGGCCGCCGCCGCCTTGCTCAAGGTGCTGCCCGATGACTGGACAATGGAATTTTCATCCAGACAGTTGCGAAAATTGCAACGTTGATTGCTATTCATCGGCGATGATAATGGCCGGGTTTTCCGGCAGCGGAAAATCAAACAGGCCGAAATCGAGCGCCTTTTGCGGACGCGCCGCCAGCAGCGGCCCTTGCGACAAGGCGGCAATCTCTTCAGGCGTTAAATCCCGCCCGGTCGCCTTTTTACGTATGTGCCGCGCCTGACCGATCGGCGGCATGCCGGCCGCCTTGGCCTGCGCCACCGTCATGATCTTCCAGTAACTCAAGGATAATTGCCAGACAGACGCCACCGGCTCGCGCTTTTTTGGCCAGCGATGCCCCTCGGCGAATACCGGCTGCACGGGTTTTGATTTCCCCGGCTTCCTGTCACGGATACGGCAGGTCAGCAGACAGAAACGGTCGCTGTCGGCCGGTGTAAAACTATGCCCCCTGCGGTCGTCCTCGACCAGGCCGGCGTAGGCCTCCAACCCTTCCTCACGCGTCTCGTAAACGGGCCCGACCGCCTGCGTCACAAACACCACGCGGGCCTTGGCAGCCAGTTCGGCTTCTTTTTCCCGGGCGGCGCGCAAACCTTCGCCCGCTCTCAGGCGGGTCAGCGCGTCGTGGGCGTCGGCAGCGATGGGGTAGGTGATAAGCGACATTTTATGTTCACGATTTGATCCAAAGGCACGATAGACCCTAATACGACTTTGTGGCAAATTTTTCGTGTACG
>CAMLIY010000301.1 GCA_946480125.1 uncultured Asticcacaulis sp. | reverse complement strand
CGGAACACCTGACCGCCGGCCAGCGGATCGGGCAGCTTGCCGGTGATCAGCAGGCGCAGGTTCTTCTTGGCGGCGAAGACGGCGATGGCGTCGTCATCGACGTCCGGCGCGACCACCACCTCGGTGAAGATTTCGACGATCTTTTCGGCCGTGGCCTTGTCCAGCTTGCGATTGAGCGCCACGATGCCGCCGAAAGCCGACACCGGATCGCATTCGAGTGCGCGCTTATAGGCGGTCAGCAGGTCGGGGCCGGTGGCAACGCCGCACGGATTGGCATGCTTGACGATAACGCAGGCGGCCGAAGCGGCGGGATCGAATTCCGCGGCCAGTTCGATAGCTGCGTCGGTATCGGCGACGTTATTGTAGCTCAGTTCCTTGCCTTGAAGCTGTTTCGCCGTGGCGACGCCGGCGCGGTCCTCGCCGGTCTTATAGAAGGCGGCGGACTGGTGCGGATTTTCGCCATAGCGCATGGTTTGCAGGCGGGTGGCGCCGATGGTCTTGCGCTCTGGATAGGCGTCACCCAGTTGACCGGCGAACCAGGTCGAGACCGCGGCGTCATAGGCGGCGGTGCGGGCGAAGGCGCGGGCGGCCAAGGATTTGCGCAAGGTGAGTGAGGTCGTGCCGGTCTCGGCAATGGCGGCCAGCACCTCATCCATGCCGGCCTTGTCGACGCAGATGCTGACATAGGGGTGGTTCTTGGCCGACGAGCGGATCATGGCCGGACCGCCGATATCGACATTCTCGATGGCGGCTTCAAACGTGCCGCCGGCGGCGACGGTCGATTCGAACGGATAAAGATCGATCCAGACGATATCGATCGGCTGAATATTGTGGTCCTTCAGTGCCTGGGCGTGTTCGGGAGCGTCACGATAGGCCAGCAGCGCGCCATGAACCTTGGGGTGCAGGGTCTTGACGCGGCCATCCATCATTTCGGGAAAGCCGGTGATGTCGGCGACATCTTTCACCGCGATATTGGCTTTTTGCAGGGCGGCCTTGGTGCCGCCCGTCGACAACAGTTCGACGCCGGCGGCGACGAGCGCATGGGCGGCTTCGATCAGGCCGGTCTTGTCGGACAGCGAGATCAGGGCGCGTTTTGGTGTGACGAGATCGGCGGCGGGCGGAAAATCGGGAGCGGCGGGCATGGGCTATCCGTATATGGGGCCAAAAAACTGGCATGAAATGATGCCGGGGGTTTACACGAAGCCGTCACATTTGCCTAGGCCGCGCCAATAACAAGCTGCGACCACATATGACAAAACCTCCGCCATGGGTGAGCATGGCGGAGGTTTCGCTGATGATCGCAATCTCAAACTACGCTTGGGGCGCCCTTTGGGGAGCGTTTAGTAGCGAGACCCGTAGCGATCACCATTGCTGTAATGCTTGTAGCTGTTGTAGCGAACCGGCTGGCTGCGGTAGCCGTAGTTACGATCGTCATAACGTTGTTGCTGCATGGCAGCTTCGGCCTTGTTACAGGTGTCCTTGCCCTGGTCCTTGCCGAGCTTGTTGCCCAGCAAACCACCGACAACGGCACCGCCAACGGCGCCCAGTCCGCGCTCATTTTTCGAAACCTGGCTGCCCAGCAAACCACCGGCGATGACGCCCAGGATGGCGCCGGTCTTGGCGCTGTTCGACTTGGTGACCTCGCAGCGATAGGTGGTGCGGGCTGAAGCCGTGGTGGGCGCCATGACGGCGGCGGTCGAACCGATGATCAGGCCGGAGGTGACAACAGCGGCCATAGTATTTTTGATGATCTTGCTCATAACTTTAGTCCTTCGTGTCTTTGGCTTTCCGTTTATCGGTGTGCCGTTCATGAGGACAGTTATAGACCCCTGAACCTGAACGGGATTTGATCTGTCCGTTCATACTGGTTCAGGAAAGCATTTATTTTTGAAAGGCTTGAACAGCCTGTCAGTCATATAGAAAAGGCCCCGCCGTCTCCGGCAGGGCCTTTTCTATATGACGCGTCAGAAAATTAATTTCTGACGTAGCGATAAACGACCTTGTGGCGGTGGCCATATTTATCGGTCTCATAAACGGTGCGCGTACGATAGGCGACCTCATCGATGCACTTCTTCTTGGCATTGTTCTTGGCGATCTTGCTGCCGGTATAACCGCCGACCACGGCACCGCCGACCGTGCCCAGGCCGCGTTCATTCTTGGAGATCTGGCTGCCAAGCAAACCACCGGCGATCGCACCGATCACGGCGCCCTTATTGCCGGATTTCTTTTGTTCATATTTGCAGCGATAGGTTTGCGCATCGGCTATATTCGGGATGGCGGCGCTGCCAGCGATCAGGCCCAGGCTCAATATAGTGGCGGTGGCGGTCTTCAGGATATGTGTCATTGTGCTACTCCGGTTACGCGCTTTCAAAACGCAGATTTGACCGGCAGTATCCATTTTACGATATAAGAATACCATCAGGAGGATATCGTGATCCTGTAAAGAGGCTGCTCGTTTCAGGACTCGGCAGGTGACAGCTTCCAGCGCAGCCGGGTGGGCGTATCTAACTGCGCCGTGCCGCGCAGCATAATGAGGGTGGTCTTGCGCGCCGCCCCCTTTTCGAACACCGTACCTTCATCCAGCGCCACATCCTGGGCGTCATGGCGCAGCCACCAGCCGCGGCCACCCGGACCGCGCAGCAATATGCTCTTGCGGTCGCGCGCCAGCGATGCCTGTACCTCTGGATGGAGCAGGAACCGCACCGTATAGGGCACAGAGGCGGGCAAGTCCTTTTTCGCCGATGTGCCGGTACTTTGCGGCGTCAGTCGGTCTTCACCGCGCAATTCATCGCGGTGGGCATCGACATACAGCCGGCGCTCGTGTTTCAGGCCAAAGTGCGGCCGCCAGCCCTCATGCTCCAGCTCCAGCAATGTGCCGGACTCTTCGGCCTCTACGCGGCGGCTGCGCACCTTATAGCGCGGCCCTTCCAGCGTGAAGTTGAGCAGTTCGCCAAACCGGCCCGTCATCGGCTTCAGGATCAGTTCGTCGCCGAGGCTGAGCGTATTGGCCGCGCCCACCAGACGGAAGGCCTGGTGATCGGACTGCGCGGGCGACCAGCCGGGCGAAACGATCAGCTTATCGCGGCCGCCTGAAACTTCAAATGTCATTGGATAATCGCAGGCGGCATACCCGAAATCACCAGCGCGCGCTTCGCCGGCATCGGCATAGACACTCAAAGACCGCCCAAGCATCCGGTGATAGCGCCCCTGCTCCAGAACATTGGGCAGGTTGGCTATCTGGGATTCGGCATGGAGCAGGGCGGGCGCAATCTGTGTTTCGGGCAATGATTCCGATCCCTGGAAGGATACCAGGCTGCCATCGGGATGGCTAAGTGTCCGCACAAAGCGACTGAGCCTATCAATATGGTCTTCTATATAGTCCGGCACAGCCTGGCTGCGCTGGCTCAGGCCATCGACCAGAAGTAGCAGGTCATACAGCAGTTCCAGCCCCTGCTCCGGACTGCGCGACATATGCGAGCCGTCGCTCTGCGTACAGCGGCGCAGGGCCTTGGGCAGGCGCTTAAGCCCCTTGCGGCGGAAACTGTCGCCGACGCTGCCTGACAGCACGCAGCCGATCGCCACCAGCGCCACGGCGCGGCTGGCCTGCCAGGCGGCATTGTTATGCAGGCGCAACAGATGCCGCCCTTGCTCAGTCAGGGATTGCGCCAGCGCATGCGCTTCGTAGGGCTGGCCCACGGCGGACAAGCGGCGGGCGAAGATGGATAAATTGATCAGCCGGCGCGCCAGCACCTCTTCGCCCCAGCTAAAGGGTGTCCAGCTACGGAAGGTCTTTTGCCACAGCAAAAACAGCCGCACGGCCTCTTTCGCCCCCTCATCGCCCTGGGTCATCAGATGCGGCAGCCACGAAAAACGGTGCAGCTCGATGGCGAAGGCACGGGTGGGCGAAGCGCGGTTCCACGGATCGCCGGACCCCTGCACGCTCATCCGCGCATTGGCCAGGGTGTAGCGTCCGGACAGAATCGCCTTGCCGAGCAAGGCATTAGCCGGCCGGCCATCATGCGGCGTGGCCAGGAAGCCATCGGGCAC
>CAMLIY010000300.1 GCA_946480125.1 uncultured Asticcacaulis sp. | reverse complement strand
ATCAGCTTGGAATCGGTGGTCTCGATCTTGCCGAGCGGCAGGCCCAGGCGATCGAGCACACTGCCGGAATTGGCCGAAACTGCGATGGCACTGGGCGTCACCATGCCATTGGCGCCGGTATAACGGGTCTGATATTCAACAGCGCCAGTGTCGATATTCAACCGCGCCAGATAGGCGTCGTTACCGTTGATCTTGGTCGTGCCCTCAATGGCGCCATTGGTCTGGCCGGATATCCATGCCTTGCCGTTGGCGAACTGCACCTTGGCGTCCTTTTCGGTGCCGGCGCCGCCATAGAAGGCGATCTTGTCATTGCTCGTAACCGACATATCCTGATCAACCGACAAGGCAAAGGCATCATATGAGCCGGAATAGGCGGCCGTGTCCGTGCCCGTGGCGCCGAGCAAGCTGCCTGATCCGGAAGACCCGCCCAGATAGACCTTGCCATTATAGATCGACATGCCGGTAATGGCGCCCCCGCCAATGCCGCCAAGATCGCGCGCGGCGGTCTGGGTGGCCGAATATTTGGTCGTGCTGACCCCTTTGGCATCGGTCGTGGTGGTCGAGCCCAGGTCAAAAGTCTTGAGAACGGCATTACCGGCATCGACGCCGGCGACATAAAGCGTATTGCCATCAACCTTCAGCTGCGAAACCGTATCGCTTTGCGCCGTGCCCGTCTGAACGGTGAATTTATAGGTCCCGGTGGCCGAAAAGCCCATGACATAACCATCATAGCCGCCCATCGCCTTACCGCTGGCGCCCTGCATCAGCCCCTGGGCCTTACCGCCGACATAGACTGAGCCGTCATCACCGAACGCCACCGAAGTGGCCTCATCGGCGCCGGACGCGCCGCGCCGCTGCGTCCATTGTTCTACGCCGCTGGAATCGTAAAGCGTAACGAAACTATCGGTGGTCGTGTCGTCAACCCCATTCAGACTGGTTGTGGTCGTTGAGGTGCTGCTGGCCGTATTGGCACCCGTGCCATAGGTCGTCGTCTTGGTGGTGGCCACATCAAGCGCGCCGGTCACCGATCCCGTAACCGCCACCTTGCCATCGCTGGAGACGGCCAGGGCCAGGCCGGACGCGGTATCGCTGGAACCCAGGGTGCGGGTAAAAACGATCTTGCCGGCCGAATCATATTTGATCAGAGCGACATCCTGTGTGCCCTTGATCGTCTGGTCATCCGTCGTGTTATCGACATTGGCCAGAACATAAAGCGAGCCATCCGGCCCGGCGGCCGTTTGCAGGGCGTTGGCGATGGTGTCATCGGCCGAGCCATTGGTATTTACATTGGCGACTGAATCGGGCAGCGCGGTCTGACCGGATTCGCCCGCGGTCCAGTATTGCGCGCCCACCTTTGAAATCGCCGCGGCGGGCTGATCTGCCGTGCTTGAACTGTCGGTCTGGAACTTCAGTATCTGCGAGGTGACGCTGTTGGTGGTGGTAGAGGTGCCGTCAGAGGCCTTTTTGGTCGTGGTGATGGTCGGGTCACCCGTCGTCTGCACGACATAGACCGAATCCTGCAAGGCCGGCGCGCTCATGGTCAGGGCTTCCGTCGTCACGCCCTTGATCTGGAGACCGAAGGTATCCTGACCGGCAGATAATGTAACGGTCTTGCCATTGATCGTCGTTGTCGTCGGCACGGCCGGCGTACGGTTAACCACGAACTTGGTCTGGAGTCCCTGCTCTTTCAGCTTGCTGTTTATGAAGCTGACCACATTTGACATGCTGCGGGTCTGTGTGCCCATGTCCGCCAGATCGATATCGACGGTGAACGGCGTCGCCGTACCGATCTTTTTGACGCTCATCGAAAACCGGACGTCGCCATCAAACGCCTTTACGGCTGTGGTCGCCGAGCCCGTCTGGATGGCCGGGCCGGTATAGACGGTATCCGTCCGCGCCGTACCAACCGTGCCCTTGAGTTCGCTCGTCAAAGTGCCTTCGGTCAGGGACAGGTGATCGTAATCGGTATCGCCGAGATATTCGCCGACTTCCGCCATCCCCGCCGTGAAGCGACGCTGCACCGCCGCCAGGGTCAGGGCGGATAATTTGGAATCCTGCGCCTTGCTGGCCAGACCTTCGAGCGCATTCAGTCCCTGATAAAGGGTGAACAGCTTGGTGTAATCCGGCGAGGCCCCGGCCACATTTGATGTCACCGCGTTGGGATTGATGAACCGGCGACCGGCCAGAACCTGAGTGACCAGATCATCTTCCGACATCATGCCTGAGCTGCCGGTCCACGGCGCAGAGGGCGCCGCGGCCTGCCCTGTCGGCGAATTGGTTTTGGTGGCGCCGGCGCTCGTCGACGACATTCCCGACGATGACGCATCCTGCGGCACAATGCCCATCTTGGCATTGTAGTAGCTTGTCAGCAATGAGGCATCGAAAGAGATGGTCACGACAATTCCGCCAATGAATACACGTATCGCTGGCTAGTATCCGGGAATAATCCTTAAGAGTCGTAAACGTTTGAGATTAATACGCCGCAAGGCCTGACAGGATAACGTTTTTTCAAAGGCGAATAACATGAAAAAAGGCGAGCCAGGCGCCCGCCTTTTAATATTCTGACGGCTGAGACCCGCCTTATTTGAACAGCGACAAAATCTGCTGAGGCGACTGGTTGGCGATGGAAAGGGCCTGGGTGCCGAGTTGCTGCTGCACCTGCAAGGCCTGCAAGCGAGAACTTTCCTTAGCCATATCGGCATCGACCAGATTACCGATACCGCCGGTGATCGAATCCTGCAATTTCGATACAAAACTCAGGTGGCCTTCGATCTGCTTCGCCTGCGATCCCAGCGCGCCGAGATTGGCGTTCAGATTATCGATCGATGTATCAAGCTGGCTGAGCAGCGATGATGCGCCGCTGGCCGTACTGATATCACTGCCGGCAGACAGCGTGATGATGGGGCCGCCCAGGGCGATCGTCCGAACGCTCAGGGTGATGACTGAATTGGCGTCAGCATTTGCGATAAACTGGATGGCGCTGTCCAGTGATCCATCGATAATATTCGAGCCGTTAAACGTGGCGTTTTCAACCACATGGGTGATCTGGCCAAGTATCGCCTTATAATCGCTGTTAAGCGCATTACGGGAGGTGGTGTCGATCGATGTGTCCATCGCGCCAACCACCTTTTCCCGCAACTGATTGAGCAGATCCGATACCGATTCCCCCGCGGCAAGCGAAACGTCGGCGATAGACGAGGCCCGATTCAGGCTGTCCGTAACCGCCTTTAACCCCCCCAGATCCGCTCTCTGCCCCTGTGCGATCGCATAAACCGAAGCATTATCCTTGGCAGACGAAACGGCCAGACCCGTGCTGATCTTTAATTGCGCATCTTCCAAATTTTTGTTGGTTGAATTCAGATTCTGCAAGGCTATCATTGCGGAGGAGTTCGTATGAACGCTCACTGTCATGGCCCAAATACCTTCTATAAAAACGCCGACTCAGCAAAGTCTTAACGTTTATGGTAAGCAAATGGTTAACGAGCGCAAACGACTTTTACCGCGCATTAAACAATGCCCGGTGGATAATTGTAAATTTCAACCTTAAACGTTTAGCCTAAACGTCTGTTTTAATGACAGAACCCGCTTGGTAGTTCGAGGATTCCCGCATCTTTGCAAGCTCCTGGCGCGGCAGGACACGCACCACCTCTCCGGTATAGCGATCAATGGCCTTATAGACCCATTCACCTGTATCCGGGTCCTTATCGACCGTGAGGCGCAACAGATAAGCCGGCGTCTGCGCCTGACCGCTGCCCTTTGAAAGATCGGAACCTGATTCTTTTTTTGACTTTTCGGCGCCGCTGCCAGCGGCAACCTCTCTGGGCACATCCGGCACAGGCTTGATCTGAGACACGTCAGCCGCCTGGGGGAAACTCAAAATATTATTGATCATCTACGTCACTCGCCACGCTCTTTAAACGTCAGGCGCCCTCCGATAGAATGGGTTTAAACAGAAACGGGAGACGAGCCTGCGGCCCGCCTCCCGGTCTTAAGAGGCATTGGACCGATTAACGGAACAGGCTCAGGACAGTCGAGGTCGACTGGTTGGCAATG
>CAMLIY010000299.1 GCA_946480125.1 uncultured Asticcacaulis sp. | reverse complement strand
GCAGGATATTCATGCCGGGCGAGCCGATAAAGGTGGCGACGAACAGATTGGCCGGACGGCGATACAGTTCCATGGGCGGGCCGGCCTGCTCGATGCGGCCGCCATTCAGCACCACGATCTGGTCGGCCAGGGTCATGGCCTCGACCTGGTCGTGGGTGACATAGACCGATGTGGCGCCCAGGCGGGCGTGCAGACCAGCGATTTCAACCCGCATCTGACCGCGCAGGGAGGCGTCGAGATTGGACAGGGGTTCGTCGAACAGGAAAACGTCGGGTTCGCGCACCATGGCGCGGCCGATGGCGACGCGCTGCCTTTGCCCGCCGGAAAGCGCCTTGGGCAGGCGGTGGAGCAGGTGGCCCAGTTGCAGGGTTTCGGCGACGGCCCTGACCTTGAGTTTGATTTCGGCGCGCGGCATCCCCTTGATACGCAGGGCGAAGCCGATATTGTCCTCGACCGTCATGTGGGGATACAGGGCGTAGGATTGGAAGACCATGGCCACGCCGCGTTTCGACGGGTGGGCGTAGGTGACGTTTTCACCGGCGATTTCGATGCGGCCGCTGGTGGGTGTTTCCAGCCCGGCGATCAAACGCAGGAGTGTGGATTTTCCGCAGCCTGAAGGGCCGACGAAGACGACCAGTTCACCTTTTTTAACCTCCAGCGAGACGCCCTTGATGACATCATGGCCGCTGAAAGACTTGGTGACCTGGTCCAGGATGACGCTGGACGTGTGCACTTATTCCCCGTTTGTTTTATATTGCGATCTGGCCTTGGCGGCCCCTTGATGGGTGATCTGTTAAAATCAGCCTATAGGAAACCGGTGTCATTTTCAATCGGCAAACATGACGGGCATAAGTTTTTAATTCAATATTTGAGTTAAATTCGCCCGCTGAGATTTATGATCAGGCGTGATCACAGGGTGAAATGTCTAGAGCGCACAGGCTGTCGCAGTGAAATCGCATTGCCGGCCCGGGCGTGTGAAGGCAAGCTTAATCGAGCAGGATTTCACGCAGTTTACGCTCTTTTTCATGATCTTCGGCGGCTTTCGCGACAGCCAGCCGCTCGGCCTCCTGAGCCCGTTCCTTGAGTACGGCCAGCGCCCGCCAGACCGAGGAGACCTCATCCTGTCCTTCCGTCTCCACAATAACCTCATCATATTCGCCTTTTGACGTGCGTATAATAGCCGAGGCCAGCTGGCGTAGCGGATTGGTAATAAAATGCGATACGATCCACAATGACAAGGCCATGACAATGGCAATCCCGACCAGGGCAGTGAGCAGGAAATCGCTGGCACGCCGTTTATTGAAGTGGTCGGCTTCTGCCTTCGCCACGGCCAGATCTTTCCGCGTCTTCTGCACCAGGGTTTCGACCTGGGCCTGAAAGCCGATCCGGTCGTCGCGGTTGCTGGTGCTCAGGGCTTCGGCGGCGGCGACGTCACCACGACTTGCCAGTTCGATGACATGCCGGCGCAGGCTGATAAAGCGGGTGGCCTGGACGGCGAGAGAATCGATCTGCGGCTTTTCGGCGGGCGCGGCCTCAATCTGCCAGTGATGAATGAAATCTTCCATCTCGTTGAGATTGGTGGCCATATTCCTGAGAAAGCCAGCACGCTGATTGTCATCTACCGCGATATAGATGCCGCGTGTTTCCATGACGACATTGCTGATCAGGTGGTTGAACCGTTCGCCGCGCCAGGTGCTGTCATAGGCATGGTCGTAGTCCTTCATCATGCGATTGTAATCACTGATGGTCAGGAGGCCCAGGCCAGTAACCGTAAACGCCATCAGGGCGAAACAGCCGACCAGGATCAGAATTCTGGCGCGAATAGACATGATATACCCCTCCGTAGCTGCCGCTTTTACGGCTTTGTCAGGTTGTCCCAGGCGCCGTCAGCCTGGGATCTCACCTGAATTGAAAGGAATACACAGATTTCAGGGAAGCGCTACTGTCCAATCGAGGTATTGCGCTTCAACTTCGGGCTCAGGAGGTGGATGATCACGAAGGCAACCAGATAGGTAAAGGCGGCAATGATGAAGATGATCGAGTAATTGTGTGTCTTGTCCAGAATATAACCGACAAATTTCGACATGAACATCCCGCCGATAGCGCCCGCCATGCCACCAATGCCAATGACCGAGCCAACGGCGGACCGCGGCAACAAATCCGACGGCAAGGTATAGAGATTGGCTGAAAATGCCTGGTGGGCGGCGGCGGCCACGCCAATGATCAGCACAGCCAGCCACAGATTGGTTGCACCCTGGGCAAACAAGACCGGCATGACGCACACGGCGCAGATCAGCAGCGTGACCTTACGCGCCACATTGACCGATATGCCCCGCTTGATCAGGGTGGAAGACAGCCAGCCGCCGGCGACGGAGCCGACATCGGACAGCAGATAGACGGCGATCACCGGCGGTCCGAAGGACTTCAGGTCAAGACCATAGTTTTTCTGGAAAAAATCGGGCAGCCAGAACAGCCACAGCCACCAGATCGGGTCAATGAAGAACTTGCCCAGCGCAAAGACCCAGGTTTCCTTGACGAACAGCAGTTTGATCCAGGGCACCTTGTCGACATGATCGGCGGGATCGCTTTCAATCAAGGCCAGTTCGGCGGCATTGACACGGGCGTGCTGGGCTGGCCTTCGGTACATCACCCACCACACCACGGCCCAGATCAGGCTGAGAGCGCCCGTCACATAAAAGGCGCCGCGCCAGCCCCAGTCGAGACCCGGCAGATTGATGGGCCCGAAACCGAAATTCAGGCTGACGGCGCCCAATGCGATCATCGGCACGATCAGCGGCGCGATGATGGCGCCTATATTAGAGCCGGCATTGAAGATGCCCGTAGCCAGAGCGCGTTCTCGCTGTGGAAACCATTCCGTCACCGCCTTGAGGCTTGACGGGAAGCTGCCCGATTCCCCCAGACCCAGCGCGGCGCGGGCCAGGGTGAATTGCAGGCCGGATGTCACCGCGCCTGTAAACATATGAGCCAGCGTCCACACGGAAAAGGCCACCGTGTAACCGATACGGGCGCCGACCTTATCGAGGATACGTCCCCAGGCAAGGTAGCCCAGGGCGTAGGCGGCCTGAAACCAGAAGACGACATCGGCATAGCCTTCCTCGGTCCAGCCCATTTCGGCGGAAAGCGGATCTTTCAGAACACCGATCATCTGGCGATGGATATAATTGATGGCGACGGCCGCCAGTAACAGGCCGCATATCGTCCAGCGATAACGGCTTGGCTTTTGTATCCGTCCATCGGGATCTGTGGCGGCGGCGGTTTCCTGTGGCATCATTATCCTGCAACTTTTTTCGTTAACGCGATCGGGTCGGGTTCTTGCTGCTAATAGGCCGCAAGGTGACACCGGTGTCAAGGTTGCGGTGGAAAAAACGACGTCATCCCATATAGTGGACAGGCCATATAGTAGACGGGCTATTTCGTTGCCGGCGTGATGACCAGCAGGGTGACGCCCTGGCGCGGCAGGTCGAAGGTCAGGCGGCTATCCCGCACCGTCACAGGCGCGTCAGGCGCGAGTTGCGCGGCGGCTTTCAGGGCGGCATATTGCGCATTATCCGGCGCCAGCGGTGAGCCCATGGCCTGATAGGCGGCGAAACTGTTGGCGTGGCTGGCGTCGACGCGGTAGCGCGTCATTACCGCGCCTTTTTTAAACGCCGCCGGCAGGTGGTCGAGTGACAGTGATACCGCCGCGTCCGGTCCGGCCAGATCGTCATCATGATAGTGCCAGACGAGGACGGTCACGGTGTCACCGTCGCGGGCGGCCGTCACGCCGACATCAGCCTCACCGCGCACGCCACCGGCGAGAACGGCATCCAGCGGTATTTCATGATCGGAGGTGGCGGCCAGGTGCTGGCCTCGCATTTTGGCGAACAGGCGAAAGACATTGAGCACCGGCATATCAACGCCATTGCTGGCCAGTTGGCGGAAACCGGCGAAATAGCGCTGGTCCTCGAATTCGAACGCCCAGCTCAGGGCGCCTTCCAGTTTGACGCCACGGCGTTGCGCCAGTTCGGCGACACGCGGGAAGCTGGCGGCGGTATAGCTCGAATACATGGTGCCGTTGCG
>CAMLIY010000298.1 GCA_946480125.1 uncultured Asticcacaulis sp. | reverse complement strand
TCGCCGCCGACAAGGGCACGGCCACCTTCTCCGATATCGCCAATGGCGTCTCGGCCGATTACAATTTCTGGCTGGGCGATGCCTTCGCCTCCGGCGGCTCGGTCGGCTATGATCACAAGGTCATGGGCATTACGGCCAAGGGGGCCTGGGAAGCAGTCAAGCGCCACTTCCGCGAAATGGGCAAGGATATCCAGACGGAAACCTTCACCGTGGCCGGTGTCGGTGATATGTCGGGCGATGTCTTTGGCAATGGCATGTTGCTGTCGAAGGAAACACAGCTGGTCGCCGCCTTCGATCACCGCGATATCTTCATCGACCCCAACCCGGATACCGCAAAGGCCTTCGCAGAACGCGAGCGCATGTTCGCCCTGCCGCGCTCCAGCTGGCAGGACTATAACAAGGATCTGATTTCGAAGGGCGGCGGCGTCTTCCCGCGCAGTCAGAAATCGATACCATTGTCGCCGGAAATCAAGGCCCTGCTTGATCTTGACGCCAATGAGGCGTCACCGTTTGAGCTGATGCAGGCCATTCTCAAAGCCCGTGTCGAACTGCTCTATTTTGGCGGCATTGGCACCTATATCAAGGCGCCGGCGCAGGCGAATCTGGATGTCGGCGACAAGGCCAATGACGCCATCCGCATTGATGGCGATGAAGTCCGCGCCAAAGTCATCGGCGAGGGCGCCAATCTTGGTATCACCCAGGCGGGGCGGATTTCCTGTGCTGAGTCCGGTGTGCGGCTCAATACCGACGCCATTGATAATTCCGCTGGTGTCGATTGCTCCGACCACGAGGTCAATATCAAGATCCTGCTCAGTCAGGTCATCGCGTCGGGCAAGCTGAACCCTGAGGCGCGTGACGATCTTTTGGCCAGCATGACCGACGATGTGGCGCGGCATGTGCTGAAACACAATTACGACCAGACCCTGGCGCTGTCCTTGCAGGAAGCCACCGCGGCCGAAGACAACAGCGCGCAACAGGCCTTTATGTCCGGCCTTGAAAAACGCGGTCGTCTCGATCGTAAGGTCGAGGGCTTGCCGTCCAATTCGGTATTAGAAGCCCGCAAGCCGGGCGGCCATGGCCTTTATCGACCGGAACTGGCGGTCATCACCGCCTATGCCAAGCTGGTGCTGTTCGATGATATCGTGGCCGGTGATGCGCCGGATGATGCCGGCTTCGAACCCGTGCTGGTGCGTTATTTCCCGCCGGCCCTGCATGGCTATATCGATGCCATCCGTAAGCACCGCCTGCATCGTGAGATCATCGCCACGGTGATGAGCAATGAAATCGTCAATGTCTGCGGACCGAGCTTCGCCATGCGTGTCACCCGCGGAGCCGGTATTGATGCGTCGGCGCTTGTTCGCGCCTTCGAGGCGGCGCGCCAGTTATTCGACATCAACACCTTGTGGAGCGCGGTCAATGCGCTCGACAATAAGATACCGGCCGAGGCGCAAACGGCGCTTTACAGCGACCTGGCCACCTTTGTCCGCCACCAAACCTATTGGATTGCCAGGCGTCACGCCAGCCGGCCTGTCGATCTGGCTGCCATGTTGACGCCTTATGCCGAAGGTATCGCACACCTGCGGGCTCAGGGCGACGCCGCTTTCACCCCATCGATGAGAGCCAGGCTGGCCGAACGCGTGGTGGAGCTGGAAGCGCTCGGTTGCCCGGTTGATCTGGCGGAGCTTATCACCCGTCTAAGTGCCTTTCACCATGCTGGTGATATCATCGACCTGGCGGCGGATAAGAAAAAGCCGCTCGACAAGACCGCCGAGCTTTATTTCCTGACTGGCGCGCATTTTGGTTTTGATGACTTGCAGACGGGGGCCGGTGATCTGGCCTCCAGTGACCCGTGGGACCGCATGGCCACACGTCGCCTGATTGAGGACGTGCTGGCCGAACAGAAGACGGTGGTGAAGGCTATGATGACGCGCATGTCGCCGTCTGAAAGTCCGGCGCAGATTATTGAGAACTGGGAAACCGAAAACAAGACGCTGATCGAGCCCTTGCAGCAGATGACGACTGACATGGAAACAGGCGGCTGGAGCTTCGCCAAACTGACGATTGTCAATGCGTTGCTGCGCGAGTGGGCGGCGAAGCTTTAGAAGGCGAGGGGTCGCAGACCCCTCGACCCCGTAATACAATATGCCTCTTGTCTTGGCGTGCCTTTAGGGCCATTTACGGCTTAGTTACAGCTTAAGGCGCCCGCCATGTTTATCCAGACCGAATCCACCCCGAACCCCGATGTCATTAAGTTCATTCCTGGTCAGGAGGTTCTTGACACGGGCACGAAGGAATTCCGCACGGCGGAAGAAGCGAAAGTATCTCCGCTGGCCGAAGCATTGTTTGCGCTCGATGGCGTGGCCGGATTGTTTTTCGGCAGCGATTTCCTGACCGTACGCCGCTCGCCGGACTCGGACCTGATCTGGGCCCAGCTCAAGCCGCCAATCCTGGCGGCTATCATGGACTTCTATTCCAGCGGTCAGCCGATCTTGCGTGAAATCGCCGTGAAAAACGACATCGTCTATGAAGGCGAACTCGGACAGATCGTTGCTGAAATCAAGGATTTGCTCGATACGCGCGTCCGCCCGGCTGTGGCGCAGGATGGCGGTGATATCGAATTTGACAGTTTCGACATGGATTCCGGTACGCTCTATCTGCATATGCGCGGCGCCTGCTCCGGTTGTCCGTCGTCTTCGGCGACCCTGCGTCAGGGCGTTGAAAGCCTGATGAAACATTATGTGCCGGAAGTAAAATCCATCGAGCAGGTTCTGTAATTGAGTCTGCGTCTGGTCATTGATACCTCCCTGAACGCCTGTGGTCTTGGGCTGTTCGACGGCGAGACCTGTCTGTTTCAAATCACCGAAGCCATGACGCGCGGCCAGCAGGAACGCCTGCCAGTCATGGCGCTGGAAGCCTTTCAGGCGACCGGACTTAAGCCGAAAGCCCTTGATATCATAGGCGTGACACTGGGGCCGGGCTCTTTTACCGGCGTCCGGGTTGGGCTGTCTTTTGCCAAAGGATTGGCGGCGGGGGCAGGGGTGCCCCTCAAGGGCATTGGCACGCTGGAAGCTTTAGGGCACCCTGCGGAATTGCTCGATAAAAGCCGGCTGGCGGTGGTGAATGGCGGTCGTGGCCAGATCTACGTCCAGCGGTTTCCTGGCGGTTCGGCCGTGACGCTGGATGTGAATTTGCCGGAAGCCATAGCCAAATTTGCGGCAGACAATCCGGTCGATCTCCTGACCGGCCCGGCCGCGGCGCTCCTTGTCGGCTATTGGCCGGAAGCGAGTGAATTCCCCCAAACGTGGCCATCGCTTGACGCGCTTTCCCGCCTGACCGTAGATGGGAATCACGATGATTTGACCCCGCTTTATATGCGCGAAGCCGATGCCATTGCCTCGACCCGCGGTATTATCAGCCTCAATGAAACCGCTTAGACTGGCGATCCAATTGGTTATGCTGCCACTCTAGTCATGTTTTTACGTGCTTTCCAAAAAGTGCGTTATACTTATGGAAGCGCTCATGACCCTGATCCGCCAACTCGATGCGCCATCCATGCAGTTGGAGCACATCCATGCGCGGTGTTTCGAGTATGGATGGAGCGAAGGGGTTTTCGCTGATCTGCTTATAAAGCCGCACCACCGCACCTATGTCTTCGAGGTCGAGGGTGAGATTGTCAGCTTTGTGGTGATGACGGTAGTGGCCGGTGAAGGCGAAATCCTGACCATCTGTACCGATCCGGAGTTCCAGAAGCGTGGCCTGGCGCGCATGCTGCTGGAACAGGTGATCAAGGCGCTGCGGGACGAGGGTGCGGAATCGCTGTTTTTGGAGGTGGCAATTGATAATCCGGCAGCTTTGCGCCTTTACGAAAGCGTGGGTTTCATAAAGTCCGGACGCCGCAAGGCCTATTACAGCCGCAAGGGGAAGCCGCCGGCGGATGCTCACATCTTGAGGCTTGCGCTATGAGACGCAACGCCATACATTTGCGGGACTTTTTGCCTAACCGGAGCTTAGGGCCATGGACCGCATAGAACAACAATGTATCGAAAAAGGTATGCGCATGACCGACCAGCGCCGGGTTGTGGCGCGGGTTCTGTCGGCGGC
>CAMLIY010000297.1 GCA_946480125.1 uncultured Asticcacaulis sp. | reverse complement strand
GTAATCAGGCCACGATAGGTCCACGGTCCGGTTATGGTGTTGGAGGTCGCGTACGCAATCGTTTCCATGCGCTTTTCTTTGTCCATAGACGCATAGGTCAGGTAATAGAGCGCGCCACGTTTATGCAGCCACGGGCCTTCGACATAATCCGGCAGATCGAAGGTGCGGACCTCACCATCCAGTTCGATCATATTGGCCTTGAGTTTCGCAAAGTAGCACTTGCCATTGCCCCAGACCAGCCAGGTGGTGCCGTCCGTATCCTTGAAAACCGTCGGGTCGATATCGTCCCAGGAATGAGGACCGTTTGGCGTCGTCGTGTTATTGCCAATCAGCGCCGTGCCCCTCGCATCGACAAAGGGGCCGGTCGGTCTGTCGGAGACGGCGACGCCGATGGCCTTGCCCTTGTCGGAATCATCATGCTCGACCGCCGCGTACAGATAGAATTTGCCATTGGCATGAATCACCTGCGATGCCCAGGCATCCCTCACAGCCCACTTGAAATCCGTCGGTTTCATGATCGGGCCATGTGGCGTCCAGGTCTTCATGTCATCCGATGAATAGACCAGCCATTCCGTCATGTTGAATAACTGATCGCCATGCGCTTCATCGTGGCCCACATAGAGATAGACTCTTCCGTCATAAACCAGCGGCGCCGGGTCGGCCGTAAACGCGTTGGTAATGATGGGATTGGTACCGGCCGGCGGCGCTGTTTCGGCGTGCGTTATGCCGGGCTGACTCACTGCGGCGGCAATGGCGCCGCCTCCCAGCATGGCCAGTGATTGACGACGGGTGTGAAACTTCATGGGGTTCCCTGACCTTTATTTAGACGGTTTGAGCGCATTCCTGCGGACACTTCGGACGCAGCGCAACACCGTTCCTTAATTGATATTCTTGCGTTCCAGGGTCAGCCGGCTATCCCGGCAGTAGGCGCAAGCGTCTCCCTGAAATTTCTGCGCGGCAGTGGGCAGTCCCTTCAATTGCCAGTCGAGCCAGTTGACGACGACCTCCGCGGCCACACCGCCGTGCGGTTGCATATAGGTGCCGCCATGTCCTACCGGAATATTGACCAGGGCCGCCGGCAGGCCGGACAAACGGCTGAAATCATCAGTGCCGTTCTTGTAGGCGATATCTTCCGGGCCACCGAGCACGTACAGGGCCGAGCCGTGCAAACGGCCGAGGACCGACTTGTCAATGTCGATGCCCGAAATCTTCATCGCTGAGTCATTGAACACGCCGCTGTTCATCACTACGACGGTACGCACACGCGGATCAGGCGCCACGGTCAGGGCCTGCAGACCACCGCAGCTCCAGCCAGACACCGCAATCTGACCTGTGTCGATCCGACCGTAATATGGACTGCCCGCCCTGCCGTTTTCACGCATCACCCAGTCAATGGCATCGGTCAGCTCACTGGCGCTGGTCGGTGCCGATAGCTGACCGTTGGTCATCTGGGGCGACGGTGGCGGCGCCGCATGGCGGGCGGGATCAACCCCCAGGGCAATGGCCACATATCCATGCGAGGCGATTTCCAGCAAGTGGTTTCTCGAACTCGTGCCGTCCGCGCTGCACGCGCCGTTGCCGAAGATGTAAACGCCGAGCTTTTCCCCTTTCAGCGCCGCCATATCCTTCGGACGATAGACCACATGCGCCGGCAGGGTGGAGTCTTCTTCATAAGTGGCCGGATAGGCGCCGCTGCCCTGTTCCGCAGCCGGTTCTGATGATGCCGGCATCTGCCAGGCCATTACAGGCCCGGGGGAAATGGCGAAGCCGAACATCAAGGCCGCCAGCACAGGCCCCACCCGCGAAAAGGGCGTTGAAAATCCGCCAAAAACCTTGCGTGTACGCGCACCATTCCCCTTTGTCATTTACCACCCGCTTTATATTTGTCTGATTATTGATAACGGTAACATATCGCTATTCTGGCGACAAGCCTGATTGACCGGATGGAGCGATTTATCGGATGTAGCGCTCCAGGAAATCCGGATGTCGCGCCATGAGACTGACACCCGTCGCCACCTGTCCTTCGATACGTTTCATACGTGTTTCCAGTTCCGCCGCCGGCATGATATCCGCGATCGGATGATACCGCTTCGGCCGGATGTTCTGGCCGTGCAGAACGGCAAGCCAGCTAGTCTCATCGAACAGTTCGTTATCGTGACGATACAGACGGGCATTTTCAGAATAGACCGCCAGCCGGTCAGCCAAGGTCTGCGGTATCTGCATGGTTCGGCAGTAGTTCCAGAACGGACTGTCATCGCGCTGGGTGGCGCAATAGTGGAGCACGATGAAATCACGTACCTGCTCGTATTCCAGTTGAGTGCGCCGGTTGTAATAATCTATGTCCGGCTGATTGAACGCCTTGTCGGGAAAATTTTCCATCAGGCGGGCGATGGCCGACTGAATCAGATGGATCGATGTCGATTCCAGGGGCTCCAGAAACCCGGAGGACAGACCAATGGCGACGACATTCCTGTTCCAGGGCGTCTTGCGAACCCCGGCCCTGAATTTCAGAAAATTCGGTTCTGAGGTTACCGGGCCGTCGAGATCACGATTCAGGCTCTCCAGGGCCTCTTCATCGCTGATGAATTCACTGCAATAGACATGACCATTGCCTGTGCGCGACTGCAGCGGAATGCGCCATTGCCAACCCGCGCTTTTTGCCGTCGCGCGCGTATAGGGCAAGGGGGGCGCAACACGCTCACACGCCCGCGCCACAGCCCGGTCGCACGGCAAATAGGCGCTCCAGTCCTCGAAGCCGGATTGCAGGGTCTGCTCGATCAGCAGCCCGCGGAATCCGGAACAGTCGATAAACAGGTCGCCGGGAACCGTTTCGCCCGTTTCCAGCGTGACGCTTTCCACATGACCGGTTTCGGGCTGCCGGGACACTTGGCTGATCTTGCCCTCCGTGCGCTTCACGCCCCCTGCCTCGGCAATTTCACGCAGATATCGGGCATAGAGACCGGCATCGAACTGGAAGGCATAGGAATAGACGCCGGATGTCGCATTCAGGCGACCGCCTTCCGGCTTCTGAAACTTGCCCAGACGCGCCGCCTCTACGATCAGATTATACTTATCCAGAGGCTGCGCCTTGCCCATCTGATCGTAACGCAACCAGGAATGATGAAAGTGAAGCGAGTTCATGGGCTCGCCATAGGCGCCGAACGGGTGAATATAGCGCTGGCCCAGACCGCCCCAGTCTACGAACTCAATGCCGGCCTTGAAGGTGGCGTGGGTACGGCGCATGAACTCGCTTTCATCAAGGCCCAGGAGCCTGTTGAAATAAAGAATATGCGGGATGGTCGCTTCCCCTACCCCCACCGTCCCTATGGCTTCAGATTCGATCAGGCGAATGCTGATCTCATCATCGCGCAGCAGCCTGGCCATCGCGGCGGCCGTCATCCAGCCAGCGGTTCCACCACCGACAATCACAATTTTTCGAATTCTGAGATCGTTCATGCCGAAGCCACATCAATGGAGGTGAGCCTGCGCGCCGCGCAGTAGTTTTGAATAAAGTCCGCGTGGGTGGCCATGCGCCCCACTTCATTGATCATGGCCACACGCATGGATTCAAGACTTTGACTGACTTCGCCCGGCGGCAGATTACGGACAATCGGATCATAGGACCTGGGCAGGATCCCCTGTCCCAGGAAAACAGCAACCCAACTGGCTTTGGAGAACAATTCTTCTTCATAACGAAACACGCGGCCGACCTGCCTGAAAAGCTCAATCTTGTGAACCAGACTGTCAGGCAGGGACATGGTGCGGCAATAATCCCAGAAGGGGCTGTCGCTGCGTTCAGTGGCGCAATAGTGCAGGATGATAAAATCGCGCACCTGTTCGAATTCCGTCTGCATATGACGGTTATATTCATGGCGCACGATCTCCGGCGCCGGCAGGTCGGGATACAGGGAGATAAAGCGGCTGATACCTTCCTGGATCAGGTAGATCGAGGTTGATTCCAGAGGTTCAAGAAAGCCTGCCGAAAGACCAATGGCCACGCAATTCTTGCTCCAGAACGTTTCCCGATGACCTGCCCTGAACTGAATGCGACGCGGTTGGCCGATCATTTCACCATCGAGATTGCGCATGAGTATCGATTGAGCCTCGTCGTCACTCATAAAATCGCTT
>CAMLIY010000296.1 GCA_946480125.1 uncultured Asticcacaulis sp. | reverse complement strand
GAAGTTCAATACTGAAATTATTGCGCCGGTTCGCTGATCACGAACGGCAATCGGATGTGGGGATATGGGGCCCTAGTCCATAACGCTGGCAGGCGTTCTGTGGTCAGTCTGCTGCGGGCTCGTAGAGTCGAACGAGCACCATAGCGTTTTTAAGCAGGAAGCGGGCCTGGGTCTCCGCTTCTTGTGGCTGCCTGGCTAGTATAGTTTGGTACAGGGCATCGTGCATTTCAATGTCGATGCCGTCGACGTGCTGACTCGCCTGAATGGACATATGCATCGCCGTGCTTATAAATTCCTTGAGGCGCCAGAAGAAAGGGTTTTTCGAGGCACGCAAGATCGCGACGTGAAAAGCGACATCCGCGCCCAGAAGCTCAGCCGGACTATCCTTATTCACCTTCATCTTGGCGACTTGAGCGCCGATTTCAGCTATGTCCTCAGCCTCTCCTAACTCAGCGGCGAGTGCCGCCGCGACAGGCTCGATGCCTAATCGCATCTCTATAAAGCCGAGACAGGTGCTTTTGGAGTACGGTTTGTCCTTTAGCCATAGGCTGACCTCCGGATCCAGCAGGTTCCATTCGCTCATTGGCGTTGCCCGCGTTGCGAAACGTTGCCGTGGACTAACAAGCCCCTTTGCCACGAGCATCTTGATGGCTTCGCGGACCACGGTGCGGCTGGCCCCGTACTTTGTCGCCAGTTCGGCCTCGCTTGGGAAGGGTTTAGCATCGTAATCGCCAACAACAATAGCTCTACCCAGAATGCGCTGCATATGCAGGGACATAATCGTTCCCAATCCCTGTTGCATAGTCATTCGATGGACCTAGCTGAAGCCGATAGCGCTTTTGAAAAGCGGCTTTCAGCATATCGTCTAGGGCAACTTCTGCAACCTTTGTTTATCCACGGCAAACCCGCGTCTAGTTTTGCAAAATAGTTTTTGCTTTTTAAAGATAATCGGCTAAATCATTATAAAATAATACAATATGACAAGATGGAAACGGGATGCGTCACAGCAGTTCAATGGGCCTCAACCGTAGGCAAATGTTCACAACGGCAGCGGCATTCGGCGCGGCCATTCCTTTCTCGAGTGCGCGCGACGCCATAGGAGCAGTCCTGGACACGGCGACTTCGAGAGAAATACTGTCACTTAATCGTGGCTGGCGCTTCCATGAAGGGGACATTCCGTTTCCAAAAGTCACAGGCCACGGCTGGACATATGCCAATGCCAAGGCAGGAAATTCGCAAGGTGCCGCCGCGCCGGGTTACGACGATACCGAGTGGCGGAGCGACATCAGCCTTCCGCATGACTTTGTAATCTCACAACCGATCGAGAAAGATACAAATCCGTCTCAGGGGTACCGCCGGCGGGGAACGGTGTGGTACCGCAACCTTCTACGCTTCGAGGTGGAAGACGAGGGCAAGCATATCGAAATCCAATTCGATGGCATAGGCACCTTGGCGACGGTCTGGTTCAACGGCACACAAGTCGCGCATAGCTGGAGCGGCTACAGTTCGCTTTATATCGATGTCACCCCCTTCGTCACCTACGGCGGTCATTTAAATTCGCTTGTCGTTCGTGTGGACGCTGATGAGATGGAGGGGTGGTGGTACGAAGGTGGGGGCATTTACCGCAATGCATGGGTTGTGAAGCGACAATCAACACATATCGTGACGGACGGTGTTTTCGCCCATCCACTCAAAACAGATGGTCATTGGCATATTCCGGTTGAGGTCACGCTTCAAACGGTAAGTCAACGCGATCAAACCGTTGAAGTTCAGACCGAACTTTGGAATAACCAGGGCCGGATTTTGACTAAAGCGAGTGTCAATACAACAGTTCCAAGCCTTAGCAAAACAACGGTAGCGGTGAGTTTGAAATACGACGAACCCATTCTTTGGAGCGTGGAGGCGCCTACACTCTACATTGTCAAAACCCGGATCATCCAAGGGGGCAGAGTTCTCGACGAGACGCAGATAAACTGTGGGTTCCGAACCCAACGGTTCGATGCCGACCACGGCTTCTTCCTTAATGAGGTGCCAGTAAAGCTGAAGGGGGTGTGTCTGCACCAGGATCACGCAGGCGTTGGCGTCGCCGTTCCGGCAGCTCTGTGGGACTTCCGGTTAAGCCGGCTCAAGGATCTTGGATGTAACGCTGTGCGTTGCGCGCACAATGCACCGGCAAAAGAATTTCTCGATGCCTGCGACAGGCTTGGTTTTTTGGTCATGGATGAAAATCGCGTCTTCAATCCATCACCTGAACACATGGCGGAATTGGAATGGATGGTGCGCCGGGACCGCAATCATCCAAGCATTATTTTGTGGTCGGTGTTCAATGAAGAGCCGATGCAGGGCACTCAGGCAGGGTATGAAATGGTCAGGCGAATGCGTCAGACTGTCAGGGCGCTCGACACATCAAGACCTGTTACCGGTGCAATGAACGATGGTTTGTTCACGCCAATCAATGTCTCTCAAGCACTAGATGTCATTGGGTTCAATTACCAGCAGGGGTCATATGACACCTTCCACGCAGCAAACCCCGACCTTCCTATGACCTCGTCAGAGGACACATCTTCCTATTCTATTCGAGGTGAATACCTAACAGACGAAGACAAACACATAAAAGGCGGACTCGATGACGAGCCGACACCCTGGGGTGAGACCCACCGCGATGCCTGGAAGCAAATTGCTACAAGAGATTTCATCGCTGGGGGATTTGTGTGGACGGGTTTCGATTATCGAGGCGAACCAACGCCTTATGAGTGGCCTACAAATGCCTCTCTCATGGGTATAATGGATAGCTGCGGATTCGAAAAAGTTCCATATTACATACACCAGGCGCAGTGGACCAAGGATCGCCCTGTCGTCAATATCGCCATTCACTGGAACTGGCACGGCAAGGAAGGTCAGGCCGTGCGGGTGATGGTCTGCGCGAACACAGAAGAGGTAAGCCTCGCTTTAAACGGTAAGCAGATCGCCCGCCAGCTTGTCGACCCATTCGAAATGAATTTTTTCGACGTACCGTATGAACCCGGTGAACTTCTCGCCGTCGGATACGTTGGCGGACGCGAGGTGCTCAGAAGCCAAGTCGAAACGACAGGCGTGGCGACCGCCCTTCTGCTTGTGCCGGATCGCAACGCCATACTAGCAGACGGCGTCGATGCTATGCCCATCATGGTAAAAGCCGTTGACGCGAAAGGCCGCGTCGTTCCCGGCGCCTCACCTTTGGTTGCATTCACTGTCCATGGCGGGGTCAACTTGGGAGTCGGCAACGGCGACCCGAATAGTCTGGAGCCAGATCAGGCAGACCATCGGAGGCTGTTTCATGGCCTCGCCCAAATTATAGTTCGTGCCGACGCAGCTTCAGGCTCATTAACGATCACGGCGACATCGGACGGACTAAAAGGCGGCAAGCTGATTATCCCGGCTTCCGGCGCGCCATTGCCAAGATATCAGGCGACGTCCAAGCCGGTTGAGCTCATTGAAAATTGGTTCCGTGCACCAATTCAAAGTACTGCTCCCGACCCTTTGATGAAGCCTGGCTCCGGCGACAATAACAGCTGGCAGTGGTTTCGCGCCGGCGTCGTCCTGCCGCCAGAGGCACAGTCGGGATTCGCTTTATGCGCAGTCAGTGTAACACCCTACGCCCAAATTCAGCGTCAGGGCGGACACATCTTGTTTTTCGCTGTGAAGGGCAAGGCGAGGTGGTTTATCGACGGCATAGAAGTGGGCGAAAAATCATCGGCCGTGTCAGAGGCAGTGCGTGTACCCATAGCCCCTGGCACTGGAGAGCGGCGGCTGGCGGTGATTTTCGAAGTCGTTCCCGGCGAATCCTATGGTTTTGCCGATGTGGTCCAGATTCAAGCGTAAAACTACATTGTCGTGCGGGGGCGGCATAATTGCCGTTCCAATTGAAAGTTGAGCGAATGAGATTATTCAGTCTAAAAACTATCACGGTTTCTTTGTTCATAGGCGTGATCGCTGTCCATGCCGCATGCGCCCAGACGGCGCAGAACAAGAACCCGATCCCTAGGCTCGTTACAAACGGCCGACATCACGCACTGATTGTGGACGGCGCCCCGTTTTTGATTTTGGGCGCACAAGCCAACAATTCAAGTAATTGGCCGGATCAGTTGCCCATGGTGTGGCCCGCCATCGGCGCCATTCATGCA
>CAMLIY010000295.1 GCA_946480125.1 uncultured Asticcacaulis sp. | reverse complement strand
GTCTTTTCCTGATTGCCGGGGCGCTTCATCGCCTTGAGGATCTTGGGCGAGGCGTGCTGGAAGGGGATATCGAGATAGGGCAGGATCTTGCCCTCGGCCATCAGCGGAATGACCGAATTGACGTGCGGATAGGGGTAGACATAGTGCATGCGCACCCAGATGCCGAGTTCGCCAAGGCCGCGCGACAAATCCTCAAACGAGGCGTTCCAGTTCTGGCCGCGCCATTCGGATTGGGCGTAGCGGATATCCAGCCCGTAGGCCGAGGTATCCTGTGAGACGACCAGCAGTTCCTTGACGCCGGACTTGGCAAGGATTTCAGCTTCGCGCAATACCTCCGCCACCGGACGCGAAGCCAGATCGCCGCGCAAAGACGGGATGATACAGAACGAACAGCGGTGATCGCAGCCTTCGGAGATTTTCAGGTACGAATAGTGTTTTGGCGTCAGGCGCACGCCGGCCGAATCTTCCGGCACCAGCGGGCGGAACGGATCGGGCTTAGGCGGCACGACATTATGGACGGCGTCCATCACGGCGTCGTACTGGTGCGCGCCGGTGACGGCGGCGACATTGGGGAAGCGCGCGCGGATCATGGCTTCTTCGCCGCCCATGCAGCCGGTGACGATGACCTTGCCGTTTTCCGCCAGGGCCTCGCCGATGGCGTTCAGGCTTTCTTCCTTGGCGGAGTCGAGGAAACCGCAGGTATTGACCACAATGACGTCGGCGCCGGCGTATGAGGCTGAAGTATCATAGCCTTCGCCCTTCAGGCGCGTCAGGATGCGCTCGGAATCGACCAGGGCCTTGGGGCAGCCCAGGGAAACAAAACCCACCTTGGGGGCTTCCGATTTCAAAACGGCGTCACTCATACTATTTTCCGGCAGATTAAACTTGCTTTTTCGGGGGGAATACGGATTAAGCGTCCCCATACAGACTTATCGCGCCCGTTGAAAGTTTATTCCTCAACCGCGCCCGCAACAGGAACCCTGACATGCTGCTTTTTGCCGATACCGCTGATACCAAGGTCCTTGCCGAACTGATGGAAACCGGCCTGATTGATGGCGTCACCACCAACCCGACCATCATCGCCAAGTCCGGCCGCAATATGTTTGAGGTCATCAAGGAAATCTGCGATCTGTGCGAAGGCCCGATCTCGGCCGAGGTCGCTGCCACCGACGCCGCAACCATGATCAAGGAGGGCGAAAAGCTGGCCAAGATCGCCACTAATGTGGTCATCAAGGTGCCGCTGACCATTGACGGCCTAAAGGCCACCAAGGAATTTTCGGCGCAAGGGCTGATGACCAATGTCACCCTGTGTTTCTCGGTCTCGCAGGCCCTGCTGGCCGCAAAGGCCGGCGCGACTTTCGTGTCGCCTTTCGTTGGCCGTCTCGATGATGTCGGCGCCGACGGTATGGAACTGATCCATAATATCCGCACGCTCTATGACAATTATGAGTTCGACACCGAAATCCTGGCGGCCAGCCTGCGTCATCCGGGCCATGTCGCCGAAGCGGCTCTTGCCGGCGCCGATTGCGCCACCCTGCCGCCGCAGACCTTCCGCGATATGTTCAAGCATCCGCTGACTGACAAAGGCCTCGAAACCTTCCTGGCCGACTGGGCTAAAACCGGCCAGTCGATTCTCTAATAACCTGACCTTGAGTAGAAGGCTCCCTGGCTCGTAAGCTTGCCAGGGAGGGCGACCTTGACAAGCCGCCACTCAATGCCGAAACCTGAGGCGCAAACCTTGGGGGGCGACATGAAAAAGTGGCTGCTGGCGCTGATAATGCTGGTCTGGGCAACAGACGCACAGGCACAGGCACAGGCACAGGCACAGGCACAGGTGCTGACAAAATCCGACAATCGCTGGTCTGATGCGGTGGTTGTCATTGTCCACGCTCCGGCAACAGTGACTGTTCGGGCACACTGTCCGGCCATGTGGAAGTTCTCGAAGGGTGGCGCGACGGTATGGGTGTTGCCGACCCTGATGGATGGGCCTCGTTACGGACACTGGGAATCGAGCTGCTTCAAAAGACGCCTCAAAAATGCCGATGCCCTGTTCATTCAGGACAGATACGACTCTATTCCCGCCCGCTATACGCATTTGCCAGATGGCGTAAGGCTGAAGGAGGTTGTGTCAGACGCCACCTATCGCCGCTTCGTGGAAACGGCGCATCGCGTGCAAGCCTATCCTGGCCTGTATGACCGTCTTGATCCTGTCTGGGCCGCCTATCCTCTGGTCGGGGGCGCCTATAGGCTGCGGCATCTCGTTCCCGGCGGTGACTACCCGGGCGACCTGCCGGCTATGGGCCAGGCCGCCAAGGTGCGTGTATATGCCCTTCGCCGTGAAGATACGGACGTCAGATTGCGCAATATGCGCAGCGAGGTTCCGCCTGATCGCCGTGAGGCCTGCCTGAATGCCAATCTCGATCGGGTAGACTATACGCTGGATATTTTACCCAGACTGATCGAAGCCTGGCAAAAATCTGATATCGTCACGGTGTTGCGGAACTATCCGCCTGAAGATGATCGATGTTCACCAGACGGAGAAACCTTTTACGCCGCCTATGGGCGCGTCAATATCGATAACTGGATGAAAGCCTTGAGCGGCGCGCTCGACAAGAAGGGCGATTATGTAGCGGCTATTCCGTTGCCGTGGCTCTTGTACAAGGGCGGTGTGCTGGATCGCATGCAGGCGGAGGGCGTGACGGTGACGCCACCCGCCGGAATCGAGTAATTGAATCTAGACCGCATATGATCAGGACCAGGACTTAACCGGCGATTGCCTCGATAATCGAATTGACGACCGACTTGACCTGATCCGCATCGTCGCCTTCGGCCATGACACGGATCAGCGGTTCGGTGCCGGAGGGGCGCACCAGCACCCGGCCAGTGCCCTTGAGGGTGTCTTCGCCGGCCTTGATCGCCGCCTTGACGTCATCGCGATCCATCGGATTGGCGCCGGTATATTTCACATTCTTCAGCAGTTGTGGCACCGTATCAAACTGCTTGCCCAACTCGCTCATCGGCTTTTGCTGCTCGACCAAAACGGCCAGCACCTGCAAGGCCGCCATCAGACCATCGCCGGTGGTAGCGTGATCGTGCAGGATGACATGACCTGACTGTTCGCCACCGAGATTAAAGCCGCCTTGGCGCATCTTTTCCATGACGTAACGATCGCCGACCTTGGCGCGCTCCAGCTTGAGGCCCTGCTTTTCCATGAAGCGCTCAAGGCCGAGATTGGACATGACGGTGGCGACCAGTCCGCCGCCTTTCAGCAGGCCTTTCTTGCCCCAGTTGGCGGCGATGATGGCCATGATCTGATCACCATCGACGATGACGCCATTTTCATCGCAAATAATCATGCGGTCGGCATCGCCATCAAGCGCAATGCCGATATCGGCGCGCAGTTCCTTGACCTTCTGCGCCATCGCTGCCGGCTGGGTAGAGCCGCACTTCTCGTTGATGTTGAGGCCGTCGGGCGTGACGCCGATCGGAAAGACCTCGGCGCCCAGTTCGTAAAGCGCGAGAGGGGCCACTTTGTAGGCGGCGCCATTGGCGCAATCGAGCACGATGCGCAGACCATTGAGCGTCAGGTGGCGGGGGAAGGTCGCCTTGGCGATTTCAACATAGCGCCACTGGGCGTCATCGACGCGGGCAACGCGGCCGAGCTTGGCCGGATCGGCGACCCCGACCAGAATATTGCCATCCATGCGCGCCTCGATGGCCAGTTCCACTTCATCGGACAGCTTGTAGCCATCGGGGCCGAACAGCTTGATGCCATTGTCGGCGAAAGCATTGTGCGAGGCCGAAATCATCACGCCGAGATCGGCGCGCATCGAGCGGGTCATCATCGCCACGCCGGGGGTGGGCAGGGGGCCGAACAGGCGCACATCCATGCCGACAGAAGTAAAGCCGGCCACCAGGGCCGGTTCGATCATGTAACCTGACAGGCGGGTGTCCTTGCCGATGACGACCAGGTGGCGGCGATCGGTTTCCGACATGAACATCTTGCCGGCAGCCATGCCGACGCGATAGGCGACTTCCGCCGTCATCGGGAAGGTATTGGCCTGACCGCGGATGCCGTCGGTGCCGAAATATTTGCGGGTCTGGGTCATGGCGGGCATGTGGGTGGCCATTTCTTCGTTGCGGTTGCGGATAGGATTATAGCCGTAAA
>CAMLIY010000294.1 GCA_946480125.1 uncultured Asticcacaulis sp. | reverse complement strand
GGCCGAAACCACCACCGCCACCTTGTGACCAGCGTCGACTTCCGCCGCCACCAGCTTGAGCACGCGCTGGTCGATCATATTGATGATCGAGGCGCCGGGGCGGATATCAGCCTGCGCCGCGAAAGCCTGGGACAGCAGCACAGGCGCCAGCAAATTGGTGTCCATGTGGGTTTGCCAGCTGTCTATCGTCAGGCTGCGGGCGCGATCATCGGCGAAGACAGAGGCGTTATTGACCAGCACATCGATGGGGCCCAAGGCCGCGCGCGCCTTGTCGATCAGGCCGGGCACATGGGCGACGTCGCTGAGATCGCCCTGGATGGCATGGGCCTTTACGCCCAGCGCTTCCAGTTCGCCGACCAGTGCCAGTGCGTCGTCACGCGACTGACCATAATGGACACCCATATTATAGCCAGCCTTGGCCAGGGCGAGCGCGATGGCGCGACCGATTCGCTTGGCGGCGCCGGTGACTAAGGCAGTCTTAATCAACGCGGCCGAAGTCGATGATGTTCATGACGGCCATGAAAACAAGGAACAGACCGAGGATGGAAATGGCGAGCATGGAAAGCCTCCGCAAACTGAATGATTTTTGATAACCGTCTTGCGCAGACGAGACAAGAGGCAAGCGCATCGTTCACGCTTAATCACGGACCTATGACCGATATTTAATCGTACAAATTAAGGGTGTCGTCTTGCGTCGGCGGCATATTGCCGTCATCGTATACGCATGGAAGACTGGAAACGTGTTGTAGAGCCTTATTCGCGCCCGCTGTTTTTCGCCTATTCGCGGGCGACACGCGGCAAGACGCTGGGTGTGCGTGGCCTGGTGGTCAATCCCAAAGGCGAAGTGCTGCTGATCGAGCACACCTATCTCGAAGGCTGGTGGCTGCCGGGCGGTGGTGTCGATGCCGGCGAGACGGCGCATGACGCAGTGGCGCGCGAACTGCGGGAGGAGGCGGGCGTCAATCCGCTGGAATTGCCGAAACTGTTGTCAGTCCACAGCAACGAGCGCTTCTTTCCCGGCGATCATGTCCTGCTGTTCCGCGTCGATAGCTACGAAGATGTGCCGATGACGTCTCATGCCGAGATCAAGAATGTCGGTTTCTTCGCGCTCGACGCTCTGCCGAAGAACATCAATGATGGTTCGCTACGCCGTATACAGGAAGCCCTACTTAACTTCCCTGTGGACCCTGTTTGGTAGACTCGCCCCGATGGTCTGCAAGCCGTCATCTTTCTGCGCGCCTTAGCTCGTGTACTAAAGTACACATCGCGTCAGGTGCTCAAAAGCTAACGCCTTTCGACTCATCAGGCCGGCTTACCGCGACAGTATTAAGTTTTATTCCGCCGGCGTGGTTGGGCGGACGGTGACCGACCGCACATAGTTGGCCAGGCGCAGATAATTGGCGCGGCTGAACACCGGGGCGTGGGTTTCCAGCGCCTTGATCAGGTGACGCGCCCAAATGCGCGAAGGCTTTTCATAATAATAGTGCGCCAGGGCGGCGATGCCGAGTGAGATGGCGACCGACACGAACACCCAGGTCATTTTGGACAGGCCGAGATCGAGTCCCCAAGCTGGAAACGACTTGAAGATGATCTTCTGCACCAGGTCATGCACCAGATAGAGCGCGAAAGAGACGAGGCCCAGCCAGTAGGCGATGCGGCTTTGCAACAGGCGGGCGATCATACCTTCATCATGGCTCAGGCTCATGATCAGTCCGGCAAAGACCGCCACCAGCCAGACGTCGTTCGACTTGTAACACAGCAGGAACAGGGCCAGTGGCAGGAAAACACCGGCGGCGCGCGATGGCACCACATCCTTGAAGCGGAAGGCGACAAGGCCGATATAGAAGCCGGCCAGACAGCGTAATGTGGTGCCCGGCGCGTAGGAATGAACGACATCGAGCTTGCCGACCCCCATATGGGCGTGGTGCGTCATCCATTGCGGGCCATAGGCCACAGACAGCAATATGCCGAAGGCAGCCACAACACCCAGCAAGGCATAGCGACGCGGCAGCCACATGGCGACCAGGATGCTGACCGGAAACAGCAGGTAGGCCGCCCATTCGGTGCTGATCGACCATGAGGGTGGCACGATCGCATAGGCCAGGCCCCAGACATGGCTCATGGTGAGATTATAGGGCAGGGCGCGCAGTACATTATCATCGAAGCGGTAGGTGCCGCTGAGGACCGTGGTGATCATCACCGCGG
Source organism: uncultured Asticcacaulis sp. (assembly GCA_946480125.1). The sequence continues at coordinate 1,975 of CAMLIY010000294.1, read as the reverse complement.
TGATGATCGTCATCAGGATATAGAGCGGATAGATGCGCGCCAGGCGCAGCAGCAGGAATCTCTTGAAATTCTTCAGGTCAAAGCCGTTTTCGAACAGGCTGCCATAGGTCATGGCCATGACGAAGCCGCTGAGAATAAAGAACAGATCGACCGCCATATAACCGTGGCTGACAAAGGGGCGCACGAACATTGGAAAGGCGTGCAGGCCGTTGGCATGGAAGAAGACCACGTAAAGGGCCGCAATGCCGCGCAAGCCTGTCAGGGCGCGGATTTCGCGCGATTTCGGCGCAGGCGTCAATGTGGCGGCGGGCGTCATGGGCACTCGAAACAGTGGGCGGGATGAGGCCCGTATAGGCCATGGCCGGCAAAACGCCAAATCACAATCACGACCCCGTGATGAAACACAGGGTCACGACGGGGTGGGATCTTCCGTCGAACACAGGTCTGGATCGGTCAGGGTGGCTGGCTGGATGCGGCCACTATTCAGGAAGGGGATGACCGGACAATAACGTGTTTCGCCGGAAACCTGCGTCTTTTGCCAGGTGACGTTTTGGCTGTCGGCCAGCACCTGGCCTGCCGGCGTCTGTTTCCAGATATCGACACGCGTGCGTTCCAGCAGGTTCGGGCCGATATCGCAGCCGGTGAGGTCGGCATCGGTGGTCAGCTTGCCTTGCGCATCGCTTTGCACGGCGCCGGGATATTCGACATGGCCGTCGACATAATCGGGCATGATGTAGCAGTAATAGTCGGTCTGCCCGACGCGGACCGGCAGGACATAGCTTTCGCCGCTGTCGGTCTGGTTCAGGTCGCCGTCTTTCCATTCGTAGACATCGACGCCGTGATCGCAGCAACTGCCGCGCCAGAAATTCCACACCTTATGATGAACGGCGTCGAATTCCGGCGAGGTGATTTCGCTCAGTGAGCCCGGTGCCGCGACGAACTTGCCGGAGGCCGCATCATAAAGCCACATATCGTAGGGGATATTCGGCGCCGCCGGCAGGGTCTGGGCAATCATCAGATCGGGATGTCCATCGAAATCCATGTCGACGATTTGCGGCGTGAAGATCGAACAGGTGCCTTGCGAATCAGTCGGCAAGGCCTGGAACAGCTTGCCATTCTTATAAAGGCGGATTTCGGAGACCGCCGGCGTGTCGCTGCAATCATCGCCGGTCGGTAGCGCGCTGGCCACCAGATGGATATCAAAGGGGAAGCTATCCGCCGGCTTTGTCAGCGTCACCGGCAGATGACGCTGACCGTCCGGCGAGGACCAGATGCCGCTTGTGACACCGGCAAGGTTTAGCGTCCAGGCGCCGGTTTTGGGAGCGGTGTCGCCGCTGCCATTGGTCTCGGTCAGTTGCGCGGCCTGTCCCTGGATCGTGCCGTCGAGATGCAGGATCTGGCGCGTTTCATCGGTGCAGGGCGCATAGCAATAGCTGCCGGTCACGCGGTCGGCGATGCGCTCAAGCTGGACTTCAATTGTCTTGCGGCCAAGCGTGCCGGTGTAGGTGCGCGACCACACAGTGAATTCCACTCCTGCCGGTTTTGCGAAGGCGCCTGTGGGCATAAAGAAGGCGAACAGGCAGAACAGGGCCAGCAGGCGGATGCGAAGGGACATGAAACCTCAAAAAGACTGGAAACCTCAAAAAGACTGGAAACCTCAAGAAGACTTGACCACCGGCGTGGCGATCCTATTTGTGGCGGGACGGCATTGCCGATAGAGTATTACGTGTGAACAGCGATTCCCATACCCCGGAAAATGTAGATATGTCCGCCGAAATTGTGCTGGACCTGCCTGTCGATGCCCCCCTGATCGGGTCGGCCCTGATCCGGCGTGAGGCCGCGCTGGCGCCGGATAAGCCCGGCGTCTACCGGATGCTCGGCGTCGATGGCGAAGTGCTCTATGTCGGCAAGGCGAAATCTCTGAAAAAGCGCGTGCTGCAATATGCGCAGGGCCGTTTCCATACCCAGCGCATTG
>CAMLIY010000293.1 GCA_946480125.1 uncultured Asticcacaulis sp. | reverse complement strand
CGGTTATCTCGCCGGCAGGAGCCGCGTGAAATGGGCTGATACGCATAGCGATGAAGTCTTTTTCCGGGATACCGTACATGGTTTCCTGAGCTGGGCCGCTGCGACCCTCTTTGTTGCGGGCCTCATGGCCGTTATCGCAACCGGCACAGTCAGCGCCGGCGGCGATGCTGCAGCCAAAATCGCTGCCGGAGCGGCGACCGGGGCGGCACAGAATACGGACGCATCGCCGGCTAACCTCGACTATTACATCAACGGCCTCTACCGCGGTGCCGCCGTCGCCGGCTCACCCACCCCAACCGAAGAGAGTGGTGAGATTCTTGCCAAGGCAGTCGCCGACGGCAGTCTGCCAGCCGACGACCGCGCCTACCTCGCCAGTCAGATTTCGGCGAGGACAGGTCTCACGCAGCCGGCCGCCGAAGCCCGGGTCGATCAGGCCATGTCTCAGTTGAATGCCGCAAAGGTGAAAACAACCCAAGCCGCCGAAACCGCGCGGAAAGCTGCCACCTACGCCTCATGGGCTCTCGTGATCTCCCTCGTGGTCGGCGCCTTCATTGCCTCAGTCGCCGGCGCCATCGGCGGCCGCCAACGCGACGCGGTATAATTGCCCTCTTACCACGCCGCCGAATACCCCGGAGCCTCTCCGGGGTATTTTGCGTTTGGCCTAGCCGATCTTATTTTCGCCGAGGAAAAACCGAACCATCTCGCGACTTGCATCCGGTCCTTTAGGATCAGTATAGGATCCCCCCGCGTCACCACCTGACCAGGCATGGGCCGCGCCATGAAGAATCCAGTATTCAATCGCCGCTACGCCGTCACCGTCAGTATAGACCGTTCGGGAATAGCGACCGTTGCCTGCCTGGCCGTCGGTCGCCGCCCGTGTTAGTGCCCGCCCACTCATCGCCTGATCGACAACCTGCTGCCCGTTCCGAATGTGCACTGTTCCGTCGGCGTCTCCATGGAAGACAATCGTCCGAACGGCCAGACGCGCCGACGATATTTTGCCGGCTCCATGACTCATTGCGCCGAACGCGGAGGGCGTGTCATAGGCCGCACCGACGGCGAGACCCGAGTGAATCGCCACCCCGGCAATCAGGTCGGGATAGCGCGCGCCTAAAATTGCCGCCATTGCGCCGCCCGCCGATAGCCCTGCCACAAAAACCTTTCCGGGGTCGATGCTGTGTATGCTCATGACTTGCCTGATCATTCGCACAATCAAATCGGGCTCACCGGAATCCCGCCCCTGGTCAGCGGTATTGAACCAGTTCCAGCACCGGTTCATATTGGCCTTCGCCGATTGCTCCGGATAGAGGACGAGGAAGCCATGCGCCTCCGCCAGATTATTCATGCGGGTACCGATGGCAAAATCATCGGGGCTCTGCGTGCATCCGTGCAGCATGACCATTAAGGCCGCCGGGTCTGCCGAATATGTGCTGGGCACGTAAAGCTTGTAACGTCCCCCGCCTGCGGCGTCGGCAACTGTGTGCAGAGCAAACGTGGCGCCCAATGGGACGTCCGGGACGGCGTGCCCGTGCGCTGTTTTCATAGATCCTCGAAACCTGCCGACCAATGCGCTGAGGTCGATCCGGGGTTTGGTGTCGGACCGGGGCGCCTCGTCGGTCGAGGACGCGCCCGTTTCCGACGCCGTTCGCCATTGCCCGTCGCTGGACTGCGTCATTTCAATATGCGGACCATTGTCCGGCGCACGCACTTCTGGTTCCGGTGGTCCCCCGCCCTGGAGAATGGCCATGGCTTCGGCCAGGCGGCCCTCTCGAGTCAAGCGCGTGGCCTCGGCCATATCGATGTTCAGCTTCATGTCTAACTCTTACTGGTGATGTGGGACGCCCATCAGCCCATACGATCGCCTAACGCAGCGCGGACTTCAGGAGACGCTTGAAGCGCGCCCAGGACGTCGAGCGAACCGATGGTGTCGCGAGCGAGATCGGGCGTAACGTCGGACGCGATGGTCGCCAGACCGACGACCTTGATATGTAACACTTCGTTCCGTGAACGGTACCCCTCCAGATCGGCGCGCGTGATTAGCCGCAGGCCGAGATCAAGTTCGCGGCGAACGATCGATTGCCTGACAGCCTCCCCCTGGCGATCCAGTTGATTGCGGATGGCCGTGCGAATGAAATCCGTTCGATTGGAATAGAACCCCTCCGAAACTAGAAGGTCGATCTGGCCGAGATCCACATAACCGAGGTTGATAGTTATCTTCTCGTTTTCAGGTTGCTTTGGTTTTATCTCGGGCATCAACTTCATCCATATACCATGCGTGTGGATGGCATATGGATGTCGAGTTATGAAAATCAAGAGATTGCCGGCATGAATTTATGACGAACAGAGACTCGCTGGATCGGATGCGCTGAACCTGTCCCTTACAAGCTTTTTGCGATCGCAGGCGTCAGTCATTCGTTTGGATTTATCGCGATTGGCTTAAATTAGCCTCACACCGCAAATGCAGACGGCGGATGGAGAATCCTATGGATGCCTTGATTGCCAGGCTCAATGCCGAAAAGCCGAGACGCCCATCGCCAGCGGAGACCGCCGCATCACGAGCCGTCCTCAAAAACCTCACGGAGGACCTGGACCGGTTTCTGGCACAGGCGACCGGCAGGCCGTCGGGACACCCGCATTTTGTCAACGCTTAAAGGACGTGACCATGGCTACACTGACACCGTTTGACGACACCCCGAAGGCATCACAACGTCTGCCTTGGATGGCATTGGTCATCATTGCTTTCGCAACCCTTATTGTTGGCTGGACTGTGTTTACGACCACGCCGGCCCCTGCTGTCGCCCATGACGCCGACGAGATCGGTCAAGTGCAGCCCCTGGTCTCGACAAACCAGTCAGTACCCGAGCAGTGATGCCTGAAGGTCGGCCGCATTGGCGGACCTCACTTCTTTTCCGTTTCGAATTTCAGCCTTTCTTTTGGACCCGCGGTTCGACGCGGAGAACCGAGACATCTGTCCGCGGCGAGCGCGTCAGAGCGAACAGGATAGTGTCGGCAAGTTCGTCCGCGTACAGCATTTCGTGCTTCGCGATTGCCAACCTTTGTTCCTCCGGGCTTTTTTGCTGCATATCGGCGCCGACCGAGCCGGGCTCGATGAGCGTAACCTTGATGTTGTGCTCCATCACTTCCTTTCGGAGAGTTTTCGCATAGGTTTCAATACCCGCCTTGGTCGCTGCATAAACGCTTGTGCCGGGCGACTGCGCTTCCGCACTGATCGAACCGACAAATACAATATGTCCGCCGCCTGAGGTTCGAAACCGTTTGATAGCCTCTCGCGCACTGGCGATATAGCCGAGAAAGTTCGTCTCAACGGCATTTCGCCACTCATCGTCCGGAAGATCCTGGGCACCCTCAGCGGCAAGGCCGGCGTTCGCTATCAGGATATCAAGACCTCCAAGCTGCGTATCGACCTCGGAAAACACTTTGACAATTCCTTCCTTCGCAGCCACGTCCGCAACGATCCCGTAAACGGTATCGGAAAACTGCCGTCCATTCTCCAGCGAGTCTTGCAGTTCCGGCTCATGTCGTCCGAAGGTCAGGACGCGCGCGCCGGTTTCCGCGAGTTGAGCCACGGTGGCTCTGCCGATACCGGTCGTGCCGCCAGATACAAGCACCCGTTTCCCTTGCAGCGATGTTAGTTCGACCTTCATTTCACGCTCCCTGAACCTGTTTCATATGCGGCCATACCGCCGCCGGTCTGAAACGGTACGGTCCGGATTGTAAGAATGAAATGTCCGTGCCATGGCGGACGCATTGCCTTTTGGTCAAGCGGCCAACAAGGAACTCGCCCGAGACACTGAAACCGCGTTCATAACCTATGACCATGTCAGAATTAGGCGGTCATCGGCACGCACATCGTAGTCGCGATATCCGTCCCCTCGGTCTTTGGCGGCTACGGTCGTACCCGTATCCCTATCAACCAGATGAATCCGTGGCAGAGCCGTTCGGCCCTCTTGCAGCAGCCTTAGTCGACCCCGCAAAGGTGCCGGTCCCAGTACCCGTATCTCAGCTGAAGACCCGTCGATTACCGTGATGTCGATCGGATAGTCGGCGAAGACCGTGAACGGTGCGTCGCCGCATTTGTAGAATGCGCGCGACGCGAAGATAAATGCGCCGCCGCACCCGTATATCTCCTGCCCCACTTGCCCGGCGGGCTGGCCGTCACCGT
>CAMLIY010000292.1 GCA_946480125.1 uncultured Asticcacaulis sp. | reverse complement strand
AGCACGTCGATATGGCGGCCTTCGATGATGGCCTGGCAATGGATGCCCATGACCGACAGATCGACGCTCGGCTGATGCACCGTGGCGCTTTCATAGTTGAGCGCGCGGGCCAGCAGACGGGCGGTCGTGGTCTTGCCGACACCGCGGACGCCGGTCAGCATGAAGGCGTGGGCGATCCGACCGGCCGAGAAGGCGTTGGTCAGGGTGCGGACCATGGCCTCCTGGCCGATCAGGTCCTCGAAGGTGCGCGGGCGGTATTTACGGGCGAGGACGGTATAGGCCTCGGATTTTTCGATCGGCTTGGCCACGGCGACCGGCGCAGGCACGCCACCGAACATATCATCGGTCGCGTCATCGCGTTCCGGAAGATCGATTTCCGTGGCGGCAAAGGGATCGTCAAGGTCGGGATGTTCGGGCATGAATTCTATATAGGGGCTTTTTGCACAGGCGTCACCACAATGCGCGATTCTTCAACAGGTGCAATTGTCAGAAAAGAAGGAAAGCCATCCGGCGATTGAGGCAAGCGCAAGTGCGCGCCCGAGCCGTTGCGAGGAGCCCCGCGGCGTTTGAGCGAAAACGAACCGAGCGAAGCGAGGTGAGACGACTGACCCGAAGGTGAATTCGTTGTGGCTGCTGCCTTCCGGCCCTGACCAGATTGGCGAGGCCTCCGCCCAGCCGTCTCGCGGCCTATATGCGTATTTTTCACGCCCATTGCAAGAGGGGATTTTTGCGGCCAGATTGCACGTAAAAGTAAGAAACCCCACCACCGCATCTCGCCGCTTCGCGTCATCGTGCGGTCCCCCTCCCCGACAAGCGGGGAGGTACAAGATAATTAGCTCCTCCCCGCTTGTCGGGGAGGGGGACCATGAGCGTAGCGAAATGGTGCTGGGGTTTCTTGTTTTCCTCATTATGAAGGCCCGCCAATGTCCGAAACCACCCCAAATGGCTATATCAAACGCTGGTGGAAGGAGGCCGTGGTCTATCAGGTCTATCCGCGCTCATTTTATGACAGCAATGGCGACGGTATCGGCGACCTGCGCGGCATTCTTGAGAAGCTCCACCATATCAAGGGGCTGGGCGTCGATGTCATCTGGCTGTCACCGCATTTCGACTCACCCAATGCCGATAATGGCTATGATATCCGCGATTACCGCCAGGTCGGGGCTGAATTCGGCACCATGGCGGATTTCGATGACCTGCTGGCGGCGATCAAGGTCGCCGGCATGAAGCTGATCATTGACCTGGTGGTCAATCATACCTCGGACGAGCATCAGTGGTTTGTCAAAAGCCGCTCCTCACGAGATAATCCCAAGCGCGATTATTATATCTGGAGCGACAAAAAGCCAAACGACTGGACCTCGATCTTCGGCGGACCAGCGTGGACGCAAGACGAAGACGGCGACTGGTATCTGCACCTGTTTGATCCCAAACAGCCGGATCTCAACTGGGATAACCGTCAGTTGCGCGAAGAGGTTTATGACCTCATGCGCTTTTGGTTAGACAAGGGCGTTGATGGTTTCCGCATGGATGTTATCCCCTTCATTTCCAAAGATAAAACCTTCCCCAATCTGCCGGATGACCTGCGCGCCAAACCGCAATATGTCTATGCCAACGGCCCAAAGGTGCATGACTATCTGCACGAGATGAACCGGGAGGTTCTGGCGCCATACGATGTGATGACGGTCGGTGAGGCCTTCGGCGTCACGCTTGCAGATACACCGAAATTGATCGACGAGCGCCGGCAGGAACTGGACATGATCTTCCAGTTCGCCGCCGTCGAGGTCGATCGCGGGCCGGATGGCCGCTGGAAGCCGTGGACCCTGCCGGCATTCAAGGCGGTCTTCACAAGGCAGGATCAGGCGCTTGATACCCATTGCTGGCCGACCTTTTTCCTTAGCAATCACGATAATCCGCGCATCGTTTCGCGCTTTGGCGATGACAGCCCGCAGTGGCGCGAAAAATCTGCTATGGTGCTGGCCACCCTGACCCTGACCATGAAAGGCACACCCTTTATCTATCAGGGCGACGAGATGGGCCTGACCAATCGGCACTTCACAGACATCAGTCAGTTCAATGACTTGTGGACAAAGAATGCCTGGCAGGCAGAGGTGGTCAGCGGTAAATGGAGCGCCGAGGATTTCTTCGCCAACCAGAACAAGGTCAGCCGTGATCATGCACGGATGCCTATACCGTGGACAGGGAAAGGCGGCTTTACCACGGCTAAACCGTGGTTTGCGCTCAATCCGAACTTTTCCGAGGTGAATGCTGAAAGTGGCCGCGCCATCTATGATCACTATGCCCGTCTGATTACCCTGCGCCGCGCCGAGCCGGCGCTGGTTTATGGTGATTACGAAGATATCGCACCCGATCATCCGCAGGTCTTTGCCTACCGTCGCATACTCGGAGACAGCGCCTTTTTGATCATGCTGAATTTTTCCAGCCAGACCACGCCCTTCGACTTGTCCCACGGCGCGCCGTGTCTTGGCAACTATGGGGATGCGTCTGAACACCTGCGCCCGTGGGAGGCACGTATTTACCGCATAAAATGACGGGAACGGATCATTAACCCTGTCTTCTGAAGGGGCGTTAAGCTTTTCAGCTGTAGTATCCTTTTGAGCAGGGCCGCTTCAGAAAGTACAAGATTAGCAAAATGACATCGCGCAATATTCTGTTCCTGTGCAGCTACCAAGCCGGCCGCGCCATGGTGGCGAAGGGCATACTTAATGCCTTTGCCAGTCCGGACTATCGCGGCTTTGCCGCCGGCGATGAGCCCGAGCCCACCGCCTGCCCCGAAGCCCTGTCAGTACTCGCGCGTCATCTCGAAACGGTCCAGGGCGTTCGGGTCAAGCACTGGAGTGTTTTTACCCGGCCCGGCGCGCCGAAAATCGACGTGGTGATCAGCCTGTGCAACAACGCCGTAGGCGAAATCTGCCCGGTGACTCTGCCCGGCCGCCCTCTGACGGCACACTGGAACATTACAGATCCTTCCACCGCGCCGGACGCCGCCGCGCGCCGCGCCGCCTTTGAACAGGTCTACCAGGAACTCTATGCACGTATCGCCGACCTGATAGAGATTCCCCTGGCCAAGGAAGGCAAGAAACTCGAAAAAACAATCAATGCCATCGGCTGGCTAAACGCCACAGCCGCCTGACGCGCTTGGCATATCGCTGCCGCTGTGCCATAGCGTGCGCCTATGACTGATCCCGTTTTAGATACCCTGTTTCTGCCCCTCGAAGAGGGTGCCATCGACTGGCCCGCCGATGGCCCGGCCCTGTTCCTGCGTGCCCGCACGGGCGATGCGCTTGATAATGTGCCGCGCGACAAACTCGTCTGTGAGCAGAGCTTCAAGCCGGCGCATGACGCCCTGCGCCGCGCCGGTTTTGCTATGCGTGACGGCGATGCCCCGTCAGCGCTTACGCTCGTATTACCGCCGCGCCAGCGCGAGGAAAGCCGCGCCCTGCTGGCCCGCGCCATACTGGAAACCGCGCAAGGCGGCATCGTTATGGCGGCGGTCTCTAATAATGAAGGCGCCAAGACGATCGAGGGCGATTTGAAGATGCTGGCCGGGAATATTTCCAGCCAGTCGAAGAACAAGTGCCGCGTCTTCTGGGCAAGGGTAGATGCCGCCCGCAATGATCAGGCCCTGATCGCCGAATGGGCGCAACTGGACGCACCAAGGGAAATTGAGGAGGGCCGATTTACCAGCCGGCCCGGTCTCTTCGCCTGGGATCATCTCGATGCCGGTTCGAAGCTTCTGGTCGATCACATGCCCACCAATCTCAAGGGCAAGGTCGCCGATCTCGGTGGCGGTTTCGGCTATCTCAGCGACGAGGTACTGATGAAGAACCCCGCCATCACGCACCTTGATGTGATTGAAGCCGAACAGCGCGCCATCGACATGGCGAAGCTCAACCTGGCAAGATATGGCGAACGCATAGCCTTCCACTGGCTCGATGCGGCCAAAAACCTGCCCGATACCTATGACGCCATCATCAGTAATCCACCCTTCCATGTCGCGGATCGCGCCGACCGCCATGATGTCGGCAAGGCCTTCATCACCTCGGCGGCCGGGTCGCTGATTTCCGGTGGCCAGTTATGGATCGTCGCCAATCGTCACCTGCCCTATGAGGAGACGCTCGATGCCTGCTTCAAGCATGTCAGCGTGGTGGCGCAGAACAACTTCTACAAGGTGTTCAAGGC
>CAMLIY010000291.1 GCA_946480125.1 uncultured Asticcacaulis sp. | reverse complement strand
ATGCCAAGTCGGGGCAGTTTTCGCTGATGAAGCAGGAAACCTCGATGGAAGGCGTCGCCGGCGCAGCGCTCTGGCTGGCGTCTGATCTCGGCTTTTCGACCACCGGCGAAGTGGTTCACGTCGACGCCGGCTTCCATGTGGTTGGCCTGCCGGAAGATATTGAGGGGTAAAATTGCGCAAGGCGGCCGCCTAGTACGTCGGCGTCGCTGGCCCGTATTTAAATACGGGCAGGCGCTAGCCTTCTGCTATTCGGCTCGCCTATCACAATTTTACGGAGGACGCTCTATGAGCCAATTCGGCCTCGCACCATCGCTTGATGACATTGAAATAATTGCGCGGGCAGCCCTGAAACGGCTGCCCGAACCGTTTGCGGGGCACCTGAAAGAGGTCGTGCTGATCGTCGAGGACTTTCCGACCGAGGATATGCTTGATGAGCTGGGCATCGAAGACGCTTACGAGCTGACCGGGCTCTATACCGGCCGCCCCGCCGAACTGGAAACCATGACAGGCGATCTGCCGCCGATGATCCATCTTTTTCGACGGGCCATACTCGATGAATGGGCGGACGGTGGTGTCACTTTGGAAGACCTCGTCAGTCACGTCCTGATCCACGAGGCCGGACACCATTTCGGCCTGAGCGACGACGACATGGAATGGCTGGAAGCCGAACTGAAAAAGGCAATTTAGCCATTCCGGTAGAGCTTGCCTTTTTCCGCCACGGCGATCAGCGTGAAAGCGAGTGCGCCGCACATCAGTGCCGCCATGGGCAACCAGTAGATATGTCCTGTCCAGCCGGCGCCGATGAAGCCCGAGACTAAGGCCCCGCCAACCGTGGTGATGACGCCCTGCAATGAGGCGGCGGTGCCGGCAACATGCCCCACCTTCTCCATAGCCACCGCCGAGAAGTTGGAGGTCGAGAGCGACATCAGGCCCATGGTCAGGGCTTGCAGGATCAGAAAGCTGAGTATGGTTTCGCGCCCGCTCCACGTCCAGGCGAGGTGGATGGCCGTAATCACCAGATAGGCGCTCAGGGCCGTATGGGAAATACGCTTGACGCCAAGGCGTTCGACCAGAGAGGCGTTGAGCGCCGAGGCCGCGCCCATGGTGCCGGCGCAGGCGGCGAAGATGATGGCCATGAGGTGCGGCTTGTGGAAGACTTCCTTGAAGATTTGCGGCATCAAAGACACATAGGCCAGCAAGCCACCGATCAGGCACATGATCGCCAGTGAATAGAACAGGGAACCCGGTTCGGTCATGACGAAAAAGCCCACACGTTTGAGGTGGGCGAGATCCGGACGATGGCGATCAGCAGGGGTCAGGGTTTCCGGCAGGCGAATCCACGCCCAGATGGCGGTGACGGTTCCAAGGCCCGCCATGATCAGGAAAATGGCCCGCCATGGCCACACCAGCAAGACAAGCTGGCCCAGGCTGGGCGCCAGAATCGGCACCAGCAGGAAAACGACGTAGCTGATCGATACGACCTTGGCCATCTTTGGCCCGCTGTACAGATCGCGGATGATCGAGCGCGTCACTACGCTGGTGGTGGCGACGGCCATGCCTTGAAACAAACGTAAAATCAGCAGGAAGGTGAAATTCTGGCTGAAGGCGGCGATCACGCCGAAGATGACATAGATCGCGACGCCGGCGATCAGGACGCGCTTTCGGCCCAGCCAGTCCGACAGGATGCCGAAGCACAGCTGGCCGATACCCATGCCGAGAAAATAGATCGAAACGATCCATTGCAGGTGGTTTTCAACCGTCACATGCAGATCGGCGCCAATAACTGGAAGGGCCGGCAACATGGAATCGATGCCGAGTGCGCCCAGCGCCATCAGTGAGGCGATCAGGGCGACAAATTCGGCGAAATGGGGTGTCTTGGTTTCAGCGGTTACGGACGACATGGCGCAGCCTATAGGCGCTTTATATTGCGCGTGCGAGAGGAAAGTGAAGCCAGAAACCCATCCACCACGCCATGAAGAATGGCGCGGTCCCCTCCCCATCAAAGATGGGGAGGTTTATAGACTATCTTCTTCTCTACCTTCCCAATTTATTGGGGGGCATGAGTCGAAGGCGAATGGTGGTGGGGTATCTTACTTAATGAACCTCAATCTTCTTTTTGCGTGGATCGCTAGTAGATACATAGGGTGATAGTTCAACAACCGCGCCGCCAGATGCGGCGAGTGTAAGCGTCAGAATATCAGTCTTGCCAACGTCAAGCTTGCGGTGAGTCAGATGGTTGACATCAGTACCGTCTTCCAGAATTTGGGCACTGTAGGCTTTTGCCTCACTGTAATTGAGAAACCCCAGCGGCACTTTTATTGTGCGGCCTTCCTCATTGGTCATGGCGCCGATATACCAGGTGTCGCCCTTGCGGCGGGCGGTGACAATATACTGGCCGATGTCGCCGGCCACCACACGGGTCTCGTCCCAGGAAGTCGGCACATCTTGTATAAATTCCGCGCCATCGGCCCAGCTGCCGTCAGCATTCTTATAGGCGTCAGGACTGTCGGAAACCATCTGGAACGGACTGTCATAGACGACATACATGGCCACGGCCTGGCCGCGCGTCGTCTGCACGAACGGCGCATGATAACGCTGCTGGCTGGCAAAATCCGCCGGTGACAGCGAACGGAAGCCGCCCGGCGTATAGTCCATGGGCCCCAGGATCATGCGGGTGAAGGGCAGGGTCACATTATGCGTCGCCGTAATGCGGGCGCTCCACTTGTTGTTCTCGGCGCCGAGTACGCCTTCCTGGGTAATGTAGTTGGGCCAGGTGCGGTTCAGGCCATTGGGCGGATAGGCGCCGTGCAGATCGACCATGATGTTATGGGCGGCTGCCTTTTCCAGCACCTTATGGTACCAGCCGACCATTTCCTGGTCGTTGCGGTTCATGAAATCGACCTTGATTCCCTTGATGCCCCAGGCTTCGTATTGCGCGAGCGCCGCATCCATCTTATTGTCGAGCTGTTGCCATTGCACCCATAGCCAGACGCCGACGCCCTTTGATTTGGCATAGGCCAGCAATTCCGGCATGTCGATCACCGGCTTGGCTTTGGTTACGTCAGCATCGTCGCGCGGCTCGATATCACTATTAACCGACCAGCCCTCATCAATCAGGATATCATCGAGCTTCATCTCTTTCGAGAAGTCGACAAACGCCTTGTAGCTGGCGGTATTGATGCCGGCATTGGGCATATTCAGCGCCCAGTCATTCCACCAGTCCCACGACGTCTTGGCGGGCTTTATCCACGAGGTGTCCTTGATCTGCGACGGCGTTGCCAAGGTCGGGATCAGGGTCGAGGCGGTCAGGTCACCCGGCGCATCGCCCAGCATCACCACGCGCCATGGCGTCTGGAAACCCTGGCCGGACAGGTGCACCTTTGCCGAAACTGATTTGCGCGACCGGAAGTTGCGGTCGTTATCGAAGCGCGGCGGAAGGGTGACGCTGACTCCCAGACCCGCATCGCCGCGACCGGAGAGGAAGAAGCCGGGATAATCTTTCACATCGGACTCGGCGATGGCGAAAGTAGTCTGGGCATCCCCGGTTTTGCAAACCAGTGGCGCCATGTAGTTATTAAAGTTACGGATTTTCGAGGCTTTCACCGGATCGTATTCGGCCTCGAAACTGGTGTCGAAGCGGCCCATATTGGCGCCCCAGCAGTCATAGTCCTTCGGGAAGTTGAATTGAGTCGTCTCGCTCATCACCTTGAAATCACTGACGCCCGCCTGTTCGGGCACGGCATATCGGAAGGCTATCCCCATATCGTAGGCGCGGACGACGATATCGAATTTAAAGTCTTTGGCGGTGGTGAAAGCGATATCTGACTGAGTGTAATGATCGGGCGCCGTGGCCGCCTTGCCCGCCACGATGTCCCATGTTTCATTGATCGTCGTAGCGGTGTGATTGGTGTATGTCGCTCCGGCGCCAATCTGTCCTATGTCAAGGCTGAGGCCCAGTGGCGAGGGATCGATGACCGGCTTGCCATCTCGGCTGACGGCATAGGTCAGCTTGTCGCTGTCCACGGTGACCACATTGCGGCCATCGGGCGAAGCGACCGTAACGGTTTGGGCCTGTGCGGTTGCAGCAGATAACGCCATGAGGCTGGCGGCCAGCAGGTATCGTGACATGAAAAAGCTCCCGGGATTTATTATTTTCCGGGGAGCTTATTTTGTACGACTTTTTTGAGCAAGTTATTTGGCGCGATAATCG
>CAMLIY010000290.1 GCA_946480125.1 uncultured Asticcacaulis sp. | reverse complement strand
GATCATGCAGATCGGCGATGATGTCCGGCCGCGTCAGGCACAGGATATCGTTATTACCCTTCATCTGGCCCTTATGGACCTTGAAACGCTCACCAAGGAAATCCTCTTCCGACAATTCGCGCCGCTGGATCATCACACCCCAGGAGCCGTCAAGGATCAGAATGCGCTCTTTCGCGGCCTGTTTTAGCGCGGCGATACGATCTGTGCGGTTCATATCTTATTCTCCTTCAGTCCCAGTATCCGGCCAATGGCAAAGACAAGGTCAGCGCGATTGAGCGTATAGAAGTGGAAGTTCTCTACGCCTTCGCGTTCCAGCCCCAGACACAGCTCTACCGCTACCGCTGAAGCCAGCAGTTTGCGCGTCTCGGCATCGTCGTCCAGTCCTTCGAACAGGCCTTCCAGCCAGTCCGGAATAGCCGCCTCACAGGCGGCGGCCATGCGGCGCAAGCCCTTGAAATTGGTCACCGGCATGATACCCGGCGTCAGATCTATACGAATGCCGGCATCGGCCACGGCGTCACGGAAACGCAGGAAGGTGGCCGGTTCAAAGAAGAACTGGCTGATGCCGCGCGTGGCGCCGGCATCGACCTTCTGGCGCAGGACATCAAGATCGAAATCAAGCGACGGCGACTGCGGATGCTTTTCCGGATAGACCCCGACGCTAACCTCGAAATCGCCAATGCGCTTAATGGCCGCCGTCAGTTCGGTGGCGTTCTGATAGCCGTCAGTGCGCGGCACGTAATCGCCAAAGCCGGTCGGCGGATCACCGCGCAGGGCCACGATATGACGCACGCCGGCATCCCAATAGGCACGGATCACCTCATCGACTTCCTCACGCGAAGCATCGACGCAGGTCAGGTGCGCCGCCGGCTTTAGGCGGGTCTCATCAAGGATGCGCTTAACCGTACGGTGGGTGCGCTCGCGGGTCGAACCGCCCGCGCCGTAGGTGACAGAGACAAACTCCGGATTAAGCGGCGCCAGACGGCGAATCGAGTCCCACAGGGTCGTTTCCATCTCCTCGCTTTTCGGCGGGAAAAACTCGAATGACACTTTCAGGTTCTGGCCACCACCGGCCAGCGCGCGGGCAATGGGCGCAAGATCGGTTTTCAGACCGGGGTTGAGGGACGGACTCATGCAGGGTTCTCAAAAATTCACGCCCGGATGGGCAAACACAAGGGGATTACGGAAATCAGGACTTTGCGGCCAGCCATATCTTGACGGTCAAACCGGCGCTGGATTTGGGAGGCAGACTGGCGACGCTGAGTGGTGTGAAACCAGCGGCGTCGAACCAATGGCTCATATCTTCGTCGAGCATGCCCAGCCGTCTGTGCTGATATTGCTCACGCATGATTTCGAGATTGTGATGTTCGAAATCGGCGATCAGCAAACGCCCGCCGGGTTTCAGCAAACGCCCGGCTTCCAGGACGGCCCGGGCCGGATCAGCCAGGAAATGCAACACCTGGTGGATAATAACCAGATCGGCCGAACCCGCCGGCAAACGGGTATCGTAGATATCGCCATGGCGAAAATCGGCGTCCAGCCCGGCATCGAAGGCCTTGGCACGAGCGATATTGAGCATGTGCTGGGACAAGTCGATGCCGATGGCCGTCTTGCCGGGCCCCGCCAGCAATTCCAGCATCCGCCCCGAACCGGTGCCGAGATCGACGACATGGCTATAGGGCACGTCGGTCAGGATTTTGAGAATGGTGCGTTCAACATCGGCTTCCGACACATAATGACTTCGGATTTCATCCCACTTCGGCGCAATGGTCTCGAAATACCCCTCCGCCGATTTACGGCGATAGCTGCGCACACCTTCTAACTGTTGCAGGTCTTCACTATAGGCATCATCGAGAGAAGCCAGAATAGCCTCTACCAGCGGACGGATGGCTGTGGCCTGCGATAAACGATAGAATACCCACGCGCCATCCGGAAAGCGCTCGATCAACCCCGCCTCGCTCATCAGCTTGAGATGTCGCGAAATGCGCGGCTGGCTCTGATCAAGGATCGACACCAGCTCCATTACGGATAGTTCTTCACGCGCCAGCAAACGCAGCAGGCGCAGGCGTGTCGGCTCACCCGCCGCCTTCAGGGCCTCCAGCAGGGTATTGAACCGGGTTTTGGGTGTATAATCATCAACCATATAATCATATAAAGATATCTTTATATGATGCGCAAGTGTTTTCTTGAACCGCCTCGCCTGTGCGTCAGCATATCGCATGGCAATTTTAGCCAGCATACCCCATTATTACAACAGGAACAGAAGAGGTTACCATGAGAGACGGCATTGGTGTTGGAAAAGCTGTGTGGCGCGGAATGCAACGCAAATGTCCGCACTGTGGCCAGGCCTCGGCCTTTCGGGGTTACCTTAAAATTGTGGATGCGTGTCCAGCCTGCCAGACGCCCCTCAGCCTTTACCCAACCGATGACGGTCCGGCCTATATTACCATGATCCTGGTCGGTCACCTGATTATCGCCCCCGCCTTTATGTTCGGCGTTTTTTATACCTACCCCGTGCAAATTCTTGTGCCCGTCTTGGTTGGCGCCATCGGCGGCGTGACTCTTCTGGCTCTGCCTTATGTCAAGGGCGCCTTTCTCGGCCTGATGTGGTATCTTGGCCTCAAACGAGCGCGATAATACCTTGACAACAATTCTCTTTTGGGGCGAAATGGAAGTCCATATTCCGCAATAATAAGGGAGTTGCGCCATGGCTCACAAGTTCGAAATTCGCAAGAACAAGGCGGGTGATTTTGTCGCCTACTTTACCTATAACGGCGAGAGCATCTGGTGGACCGAAGGCTACACCTCCAAGGCATCAGCAAAAAATGCTATCGATTCTATTCTCAAAAACGGCCCAAATGCGCCGGTTGACGACCAGACCGATTAAAAAAAAGCGGCCCGTTCAGCGGGCCGCTTTTTCATTGAGGTGAAGATTGGCCTAGGCCATGGTAAGCGCGTCCTGGATCAGGGCAATTGAGCCCTGCGCCTCTTCGGTGCATTCCATAGACAGGCGATCAATCTCTTCCTGGGCAAAGCTGCGCATCAACAACGCCGCCTGTGGCGAGAGCGCCATCAGGGTACGGGTCGAAGCACGCGCCAGGGCCAGGGCGGCATCCGCGTCAACCAGATTGGCGGTGTCGCGCGCGACAGCCAATGCATAGAGACGTGAGGCCACATTCGGGGAGGAATTAGCCATCATTTTCTTTTTGGACATGGGTGAATACGAACTTTACCACGGCCCGAAACTAAGGATGCAAAACACACACGATACATCCGGGCCGTACACAACGCATACGCTTAATTAAGACTGATTATAAAGATGGACAACCGCGAAAGCCAGTCCGTACCGGACTACCGCATTGGATGCAAAAAACTGTCATCCAATTGTAATACATCGAAAAATTGCACACAGCGCTGGAATAAATTTCACGCATAGGCCGCATAAGCAAAAATATCCACTGGTAGCGATCACAATGGCGAATATATTTTGCAGAATAGAAATTTTTCCTGCGCAAATACGCCGTTAAAGCGTTAAAAGGCTTAAAATGACACGCGATATATCCTGTCAGGCGAAATCCCTTATGCGTCACCGCTGGCGGCAGCAAAAAGCCGCCGCAGCTCATAGCTGCAACGGCTTATCAGGCAAAAATGTTTCGACCCGCTGATCAGCCGATTTTTTGCGCCAGACGTTGCTGTCCGTCACGGATCAGTTGTGCCGCAGCTTCCGGTTCGACCCAGCCGATGACATTGGTCATCTTGTTCTTTTCCAGATCTTTATAGTGCGCGAAGAAGTGCGTTATCTGATCAATGAATATCTGCGGCATCTGCCGGTAGCTCTCGATATTTGTATAGAAGGGGTGCAGCTTATCGACCGGCACGGCCAGGATTTTTTCATCACGTCCGGCTTCGTCTTCCATGACCAGGGCGCCGATCGGACGCACGCGGATGACCACGCCCGGATAAACCGGCGTCGGGCCGACCACCATGACGTCGCACGGGTCGCCATCATCAGCCAGGGTATGGGGAATGAAACCGTAATTACCGGGATAGTACATCGAGGTGTAAAGGAAACGATCGACGAACAAGGCGCCGGAATCTTTATCCATCTCATACTTCACCGGCATACCGCCCTGCGGTATTTCGATAATCGCGTGAACGTCCCACGGAGCATTCGGACCAACGGAAATTTTATCAATATTCATTGTACGACTTTGATTTGGAGCCA
>CAMLIY010000289.1 GCA_946480125.1 uncultured Asticcacaulis sp. | reverse complement strand
GAACAGACGTGGCTTCGGATTGCCCCCTTGCGGCAAAGGCGTCACCGTACCGCATTCAGCAAACCCGAACCCACCACGCACCATGGCCAGCGGCACGTCGGCATTCTTGTCGAAACCCGCCGCCAGACCAATACAGTTGGGGAAACGCAAAACGCCGCCGTCATAAGCAATATCGACCGCCAGTTCCGGTGTTGCCAGGCGTGATATTGGCCCAAGCCCCGCCTTGAGCAACAGGATGGTCAGGGTATGCGCGTCTTCGGGCGGCAAAATATGCAGGGCGCGTGTAGCCAGTGAATACATCATTTTGCCAGGTATAATCCATCATAGATCGGCCGGCCTGCGGCATCGACTTCGAAGACCGTTGCGGTCGCCGTTGGATAATTGCCGCGCACCTTGTCGGTGATCTCTGGTCCCGCCGCGCCTTCAAACAGGTATTCGGCGACCAGATACTGGACACCGGGATTATGCCCCACCACCAGAAGGCACTGGCCGTCGTCCGCGTGCGCCTCGATGGCACGACGTAAGACCTCCGAACCGGCATTGTAAAAATCTTTCGACACGAAAGCCGGAATATCACCCAGTACGGCCTGTACTTCATCGAACGTGCCCTGCGTGCGGGCCGCGCTCGAGACAAGGGCGAAATCAGGCTTGATTCCATAGGCTTTCAATGCCCGTGCCACGCTTTGGGCTTCTTCCCGGCCACGATCGGCAAGGACACGATCAAAATCCTCACCGGATTCGGCGTCTTTTTCCGCCTTGGCGTGGCGCATGATAATCAATTGTTTCATATGCCCTGCTATGGCCCAGAATCTGCCGGAGGGTCAAGTATTCAGGCGGGCTCACGCGTTACCGGCGCCTGATCACGAGACGTCGGGATAGGCTGTGGCGGGTTCAGCACGCCACGTAATTCCTGCAATATTGATTTCTGCGGTCGCGCCGTGTGGGCGACGAAGGGGCGCCGCCCGGCCTCCATCAAAATCAGACCGCCGGTGATCGGCCACACGCGCGGTAAAATATTTTCCAGCGCACCGGACCAGCGCAGGAACGGACTGAAAGGGGGGGCATAGAGCGCATATGACCAGGCCAACGGCTCCAGCTCGGCATCGCGCAGGGCGGCTTCCAGCTGCATACGGCTGTAGGGCTGTCCATAGCCGAAAGGTGTCTTTTCGGCATGGGCCCAGAATCCACCGCGCGCCGCCACCCCAAGAATCAACTTGCCATTGGGCGCCAGCAGGCGTGACGCTTCCAGCAGCAGCCCCTGAGGCGTTGGTGATTCTTCGAGCGCATGCATCATCAGGATACGGTCGAACAGGGCCGTCGGGAACGGCAGGGCTTCTTCCTCTACCAAAGTCGTGCGCACCCGCAGGTCAGCGGGCCATATCTCGGCCCCCTGCGCCGCCGGCATGGCCGAAAGTACACGGCGGGCTTCGTTGAACGCATTAAGATAAGGCGTGCTATAGCCGATACCGAGCACGTCCAGTCCCCGAACGTCCGGCCAGGCCTCGCCCAGCTTGCGGCCGATCAGACGCTTCGCCACGGCGCCTTCCGGCGACTGATAAAACCGGTTGAGGTCTTCGACCGAGCGACGCAAGCGGGTTTCCCTTGTTGGTTACAGACCCTATATAGGACGTATCAGGCAAAATATGAGAGTGAAATCCTAAGATGGGCCTAAAGGTCGATATCTTCCCGGCATTGCAGGACAATTACGGCTTTATCCTTCAGGATGAAGCCTCCGGCAAGATCGCCATTATAGATGCGCCGGAACCGCGCGCTATCACCGAGCGACTGGCGGTCCTGGGTCTGAACAAGCTGGATTACATCCTCAATACCCACTGGCATCCCGATCATGCCGGGGGCAATGTCCTGCTGAAAAAGCGTTACGGTGCCGCTATTTTCGGGCCGCAGGAAGTTACGCGCATCGCGCCGCTCGATCATGTGCTGAAGCCCGGCGATATCTTTATGCTGGGAAACACAAAGCTCGACGTCATTGATCTGGGCGGCCATACGCTCGGCCATATCGGCTATGTCGATCGTGCCGGCGGTCAGGCTTTCGTGGCCGATACGATCTTTCCGCTCGGCTGCGGTCGTCTGTTCGAAGGCACGCCTGAGCAGATGTGGGGGGCGTTGAAACGTATTGCCGACCTGCCGGACCAGACGAGGCTTTATAGCGCTCATGAATACACGCTGGCTAATCTGAAATTCGCCGAAAGTCTCAGCAATGAGGCGGCCTTATCCGACCGTGCGGTGAAACTCCGGGCCTTGCGTGACCGCGGCGAACCCACTGTGCCCTCTACCGTCGCGGAAGAAAAAACGACCAATCCGTTTCTGATCTATCCATTGCGAGAAACAGACTTTACTGCCCAGGCGGCCAAGTTTGGTGAATTACGCAAAGCGAAGGATCAGTTTTAACGCCGGGCTGTGCTGCCGACCGAGGCGGATGTCAGTATCACATTGAAAATACGCCGTGAAGATGGACGGCCGGTCCAGTCGCCGCGTGACACATCGAGCTTAAGCACCAATATACCATTTTGCAGGCTGGCGCTGGGCGGACGACCTTCGATGAACTGGACTGTACGGACCGGCGCCATGATCTGCTTGCCCCGTATTTGCTGTGACACCTGAACCAGGGCTTCTGCTGTAACACCGGCAGCATCGGCATAGAGGAAATCCGCACCCGGCGTAACATCGGGGGCATCAAAGCCAATGGTCCGGCCAAAGGCCAGGCTCACCCGACGGCTGGCATGAACCAAAGACTGGAACAACAGACTGGGCGATATGCGGCCTGGCGTAAACGCATCGGCCTTTCCGGTGACGGCGGCCGGATCACCCATAGGGCGATCATCGCTGAACAGGATCATTCCGCCCCACCGCGTCGATTTGAGCACGGGTTCGCCAATGTCATTCTTGTAAACAACATCGCCTTTGGGCCCCTGACTCGGCGTCAGAAGCCAAACCTCATCGTCACCATCAAAGCGCATAAGACTATGATTGCTGGATTCATCAAGAATAAAGCCCTGTCCGTCTTCAGATTTGAAATGCGCCACCGGAGGCCGGGCGGACGAATGACTGTCGTCGCTTTTCTTGCCAAACATGGCTTCCTTGAGCGATCGCGGACCATCGGCCAGAGCTGCACCGGATTCCACCAGGCAGAACACCAGCATCAGTGTGGCCAGAAGGCGTGCCAGGAAATGTGCCGAGGTCTTGATCATTACCCAGTTATCTACGGATCGACTTGGGCGGATTTAAGACGCCGGATAACTTTCGACGGCCGCATTACGGGCGCAAAAAAGCGCGGATGTCACCACCCGCGCCTTTTGAACCTTGATCAATAAAGACTTTGATCGAGAGATAAAGCCGGTTCGATGTGACGAAACGAAGTTCGGCGAAGCCAAAATTGTTAGCTTTTGAAACCCGTAGCGCAGCGTACTTTTGGGTACGTGAGCAACGGAAGTTCAAAGATGACGATTTGCAGGCCATCGAGCCGAGCTTAGATCCGATCAAAGCATGTGTTGGCCGCCATTGACGGCTATAGTCGCGCCGGTAATGAACGACGCCATATCAGAGGCGAGGAAGGCGCAAATTTCGGCGACTTCTTCCGGCGTGCCAAGACGACCGACGGGAATGCCGGACACGATCTTTTCCAGCACCGCCGGCGCGATGGCCGAAACCATTTCCGTGCTGGTATAGCCCGGCGCCACGCAGTTGACCGTGATGCCCTTGTTGGCCGATTCCATGGCCAGGGCCTTGGTGAAGCCGATCATGCCGGCCTTGGCGGCGGAATAGTTGGTCTGGCCCGCCTGGCCCTTCTGGCCGTTGATAGAAGAAATATTGATGATGCGGCCGTAATTGCGCTCGCGCATCCCCTCGATCACCTGGCGCGTCATGTTGAAAACGCTGTCCATATTGGTGTGGATGACGTCCTGCCATTGTTCCTTGGACATCTTGTGGAAGAAGCCATCACGCGTGATGCCGGCATTATTGACCAGAACTTCGATCGGGCCGAGCTTGGCTTCGACTTCTTTGACGGCGCGGGCGCAATCATCGAAATTATCGACACTGCCCTTTACGATGGTGACGCCAAACTCTTCCGCCATCTTTTTAGCGGCTTCTTCATTACCGGCATAACCGGCGGCGACCGTCAGGCCGGCGTCTTTCAGGCGCTTGACAATGGCCTTGCCAATACCGCGCGTGCCACCTGTGACCAGTGCTACTCTACCCATTGTGTTCTCCCTCGAAAACTTTTTAAATTACAACCACCCGCACCGCGCCGCTAAGGCGTT
>CAMLIY010000288.1 GCA_946480125.1 uncultured Asticcacaulis sp. | reverse complement strand
CGGTGCCTCTCGCCGCCCGCCATATATTTGGCGGGCGGCTTTTTTCAGGCTGGGCTCAGTCGAACCCGGTGCGCGGGAAGTGGACCGCGAAGCGCCCGGCGCGCTCGTCTGCGCGCGGCCACCGACGCAAAGCTTGACGCGCTGTAAGGAATGAGTGGCGCTCGGCCTATTGTGCGGCCAGCGATGCCCACGCATACTGACCCCGCATAAGGACGATGCCTGCAGCAGAAGCGCAATTATAGTTCTCAAACTCCAGCCTGCGCAGGGTTGAAATGATCGAGAAAGAATGTACGGCGCATAAAATCTGAAAAAACCGCGCTCGATTAGGCGTTCAGGATATGGATTGTGTTATGACGACAGCAGAAGAATTTATTGTCCTCGATCCGGATAACGTTGTCGATATCGATCTGGGCGGCGATTACTTGAGAAATCATGCTCGCGAAGGCATTCTTGCCGAATGGGGCCAGCGACGCCCGTTCTACGTAGTCAACGAGGGGATCGTTCACGTCGTCGTCGGCCGCCATGCTGATCTTCGCACGGTCCACATCGATTCCGCTCGTTTCTCCTCGCAGATCCCCAAAGAGCCCGGGTACGAACGATTCGACTACGCCAACGGCGCAGTCCATATCGGTGCTTCGGATGGTAAAGATCACGATCGTGTTCGCGCTGCCTTTGATCCATATTTCGGCCCCAAGGCGATCAAGCAGCTGCGCCAATCAGCCGAAGAGATTATCGACAAAATGCTCGATGAAGTCGAGGCGCTAGGCGGTCCGTTCGATGCCTATCACGACTTTTCGTACAGACTGATCGAGCGTAACCTTATTGAGGGTGCGCTGGGCATCACGGACCGTAAGCACCAGACTGCCTTTCGTCGGTTGAATCATCAATTTGAACTCGAATCCAACATCAAACCGGGGCAGGCGCGGTCGCAGGAATTCAACGAATCATTCACCGACGTCATAAATTCGATCGACGAGATCCTTGACGACCGCCGCACCCACCCCCGCGAGAACGATCTGTGCACCGGACTGGTCAAGCGCATGGACGAGGCCGGACTGATCACACACGAGGAAATTCTCGCTAATCTCTTGGCCACTCTGTCGGGCGGACAGAGCACCACGGCCGTGGTCGCCGCCGCCATGTTGACCAACCTGTGCAAACACCGGGACCAGTTTGAGGAAATCATCGCCGATCGCTCTTTGATTCCCAACGCCGTGGAGGAATGCCTCCGCTACCAGACATCGGGCCTGTACACATTTACCCGCTTCGCGACCTGCGATACCGAAGTGGGCGGCACCCGGATTGCCAAGGGCACGCCGGTTCTGGTCTCGCCCCAGGCGGCCAATTACGACCCTCTCAAATATCCCGATCCGTTGAAGTTCGACATTCATCGCAAGCCACGGGACATCGCGACTTTCGGGACCGGCACACATTTTTGCATCGGCTTCCGCCTGGCCCGGATGCTCCTGACCATCGTGCTTGACAAGGTCTGCACGCGCTTTCCCAACCTTTATAACCCAGAGCCGGATTTCAAGCCGGAATACGGCGGCATATTTGGAGAAATGCGCATGAGTCGCGCGCCGCTGCACACGGGCAAGTGAACGAAAGCGGGAGCCTGATTATCCAGATCCCGTCTCGTCTGCCATGTGGCCCCATTTCAACGAGCCTTTGGCGGCATCTGCGATTCACGATGGACCGGGATTTCGATGTGGTCGTTCTGGGATCTGGCGGGGCGGGCAATAGCGCCGCGGGCCTGAGTGTCCGGTTGCTGGAAGCGGGCTGCCGCATCGGCGGATCCACCGTCTTATCGGGTGGTGTCTTCATGGCTGGCGGCACCAGCGTGCAGAAGGCGGCAGGCATCGAAATAGCGTCGATAGCCTCTACGAATTTTACATGACCGCCAGTCGCCGACCGCAGCGCCGCCGCCTATGTCCAGGCGCGCGACGCCTTCCCCACGGACGCCTCGGCGCCGGCCTGAAGACCAGCATACCGACAACCGACACTGGGAGAATGACCGCATGAGCATGAGCAAGAGAAGTCAGCAGATCTGCATATGGAGCGGCCCATTGGGATTTGCCCTGTTCCCGGTGGGGATCTGGCAGCTGGCGCATTTCCTGCCGCCGCTCTCGCCGGCCGCCTCTGCCGCCGACATCGCCGCGATCTATAGTGACAACACGATCGGCATCCGCCTGGGTGCGATGGTAATGATGTTCGCCGCGGCGCTGTTCGCGCCCTTCTTCGCCATGATTTCGGTGATGCTAAAACGGATCGAGGGGCCGGTTGCGCCTTATGCGCTGACCCAGACCATTACCGCGACCCTGGCCGTCACCTGCTTCTTCCTCAGCCCGATGCTGTTCACGGTTGCCGCCTTCCGGCCCGAACGCGTGCCCGAGCTGACGCAGTTGATGAATGACTTCGCCTGGATCATGTTCGTCACACCGGCAGCGCCGGCCTTCGTCCAGACACTGGCGATCGGCTTTGCAATCTTGTCGGACCGCAGCGCGGTACCTATTCTGCCACGTTGGTCGGGCTATTACAGCGTGTGGGTGGCGGTCTTGTTTCTTCCAGGCGCGCTAGCGATGATGTTCAAGACCGGCCCGTTCGCCTGGGACGGCCTGCTTGCCTTCTGGGTGCCGGCGGTCTTGGTCGGACAATGGTCCTGTGTGATGGCCATGCTGATGGTCAAGGCCGTCAGGCGGCAGGCGTGAAAGGGCAAAGGGAGGCGCATCTATGGCAAGCATAGCGATCCGGGGTGAAGCGCCCCGGACCCGCCATTTGCCTGGGGAGGAGGGCATCTGGCTCTTCATCCTGGGCGACATGATGGTCTTCGCGCTCTTCTTCCTGACCTTCGTCTATTACCGCAGTACCGATGTGGAGACCTACGTCACCGCGCAAAGAGGGCTGAACGAAGGACTGGGCCTACTCAACACGCTGTTCCTGCTGACCAGCAGCTGGTTCGTCGCGCTGGCGATCCGTGCCGTGCGAAAGGGACGGAGCGCGCGCGCGCGCCGGCTGATCGCCGCCGCCATGTTTTGCGGCTTGATGTTCGTGGTGGTCAAGATCATCGAATATCGCGAGAAATTCGCCGCCGGCATCACGGTGCTGACCAATGAATTTTTCATGTTCTACTTTATGTTCACCGCAATCCACCTGATCCACGTAGTGATTGGGCTAGGGGTGCTCACCTATCTGCTGCTACTGTCGCGCAGACCCGTTGCAGCAGCCGGCGATATACGCGCTTTCGAGAGTGGCGCCGCTTTCTGGCATCTGGTCGACCTGTTGTGGGTCGTGCTGTTCGCGCTTCTCTATCTGGTGCGATGACGACGTGGCCGATCTGCTGAAACTGCGCATCACCGCGATCTGGCTATTGCTGGTTGTCATTACCTGCGTTTCATGGGACGCTATGCAAGGCAAAGGATGGGCGGCCGATCCGCGTATCGCCACCAGCGCCGTGATGATCGTCGCCTTCGTGAAGGTGCGCTTCATCCTACTCGACTTCATGGAGCTGCGCGATGCACCCTGGCGCGTGCGCCTGTTCGCAGAAGCGTGGGTGCTGATCGTCTGCGCCGCGATCCTGGGAACATATTGGATGCGTGGCGGGGCATAAGCCCGCAGGCATCAGCTCAGGATCACCTTGGAATAATCCACGCCGATGTCGTCCTTGACTTTCATCGCCACCGGTCGTCCTCCGCCGGTCAAGCCGCCGCCGGGGTGCATGAACGGCCCGGAGAGGTACAGGCCCTTGGCACCCGGCACCCGATATTGCGCCAGTTCCATCGTCGGGCGCGTCCCCAGCGTAAGCGCCGACGGAACCCGGCCTTGTGCGGTGCGGGGATGGCGTCCCGATTCCTGATATTCAAAGGCGGCGCGGAGATCGGCAAGGTCAAATTCACGATCAATGATCGGGCGTATGCCACTCGCCTCCAAAGGTCGAAACCACGGCATCGCCTAGTTGGGACCGGTCGCGTAGGTCGTGTCAATGTCGTTGGCCACGAAGCGATCGTCGAACGGCAGGCGCGTGACTCCAGCGGCATTTGCCCCGCGATGTTTCCCTGACGCGGGCCGTGGTCAGTGCAGGTCAGCAGCAAACCAATCGCGCTCAAAGTACCTTGGTCGAGATTGAGGCAGGCATTGTACAGGCCAAGAAGCGCGCCGGCAGGAGCGCTACGGACCATGCGCTGCGCGGCATTCGATGAGTCGAAACTAGGTTGTGAACTCATAAAAGTTGGGCCGCTGGAGCAGCACTGCCTACTCTGAAGATGGCCGCGGGAAAGTGACTGCCTCTAGCTTGTTCCCGTCAGGATCGA
>CAMLIY010000287.1 GCA_946480125.1 uncultured Asticcacaulis sp. | reverse complement strand
GTTTCCTGAGACGTATCGGACATGGATGTCCTTTTTATGGGTACACTGAACAGAAGTTAAGCCTAGCGGGCGTCGATTGAGACAAGATTAATAGCTGGCGCTTTTTTTAAATGTAACATCATTTTATTTACTTGTGGTTGAGCCTTCGCTGTCTTCTCAGGATATTAAACAAGTCTTCACTCTGTTTCGTCAGACTTCGTTTATAACGAATCTCTTCAGGTTTTTGCGGTCTTACCGACCGTAACAGGATTTCACCAAGCCCTTGTCCGCCCTGCCGCTCGCCATATCACCGGAACCCAAGGCTTCTCCCCAGCCGCTGACAGTGGCGCGCCCTGCTGAGGCGCCGCCATGTCATTTTCGTGACACCCGCTTCGCTTTGGTCGCGCATCGCAGCCTGTGCGAAACCCATCACGCGCCGGCATTATTGCCGGGCGCGCTCATCAGGTCGGATGAGGACCTGGTGGTACGCCTGTGCCAAATGCCGGTTGACCTGGCAGCTCCCTTGCTGCGCGCTTCCTTGCCGGTGCTCACGTCGCAGGCATTGCTGGCCTTGGTTACTGCCACTGGCGAAGCTCACCACCGTCTGATTGCGGCGCGGCCGGGTCTGGACTGGCGCGTGATCAAAGCGCTGATCCGGACCCAAAATGACAGCGTGGTAGCCGCGCTAATCCGTAATCCAACCCTGACGTTTGATGAGGAAGACCAGCTTTGCTTCGCCCGGCGGGCATTAGAAAACAATGGCATTCGTGCGGCTGTGCTTTTGCATGAGGGATTGCCGCTGGCCAAATCCCAGGTACGTTTGCGGTATGATGAGGCGGAAGCACACAGCAATCTCAAGCTGATCGCCTTGGTGCGTGGCGGTGAGGCGGGCGGGTTTGTCAGTGAAATGGCCAGGCGCCTAAAGCTGGATATGCGGGGCCTAAGCCGGGTTCTGGCGTCGGAATCGGCCGTACCGCTGGCCCTGTCCTTATGCGCCGCCGGTTTGGACCGTGCCGTCTTCCTGCACATTTTGTCAGTCTGGCAGGGTGCATATGAGGCGTCGCCACAGATGACTACGGCCCAAAGACCGCTGGTTCTGTCAGTTTTCAACTTAACCGCGGTTGATGCGCAACGCAGATTAGCCGTACTGATCGATCAGACGCACTGATTTCCTTAGACTTATCGGTGAAAACCGGCTTAGATGGCGCAAACCAACCGTCACAACGGCCCATATGTCACTCCGCCTTGATTTTACTGCCTCTGATCGCCCTGAAGCGCAGGATGCCTGCACACGGCTAAAGGCACGGTATGGCGCGGCCGCCAATCCGGATGTGGTTGTGGCCCTGGGCGGTGACGGCTTCCTGTTGCAGACCGTGCATAAGTATCTCCGGGACCAGATTCCGATCTTCGGTATGAACCGCGGCAGCGTCGGCTTTCTGCTCAATGACTATGCCGAGGACACTCTGATGGAGCGCATTCTCAAGAGCGAGAGCACCCTGATCAGTCCGCTCAGCATGACCGCGCGCACCCGTGCCGGCACCGAACATACGGCGCTCGCCTTCAATGAGGTGTCGCTGCTGCGCATGTCGCACCAGGGCGCAAAACTGCGAATCCTGATCGACGGCAAGGTGCGGCTGGATGAGCTGATGTGCGATGGCGCCATGGTGGCGACTCCCGCGGGCTCGACCGCCTATAATCTGTCAGCGCATGGACCGATCATTCCCCTGACGGCCAAGGCCCTGGCCCTGACCCCGATCAGCGCCTTTCGTCCGCGTCGCTGGCGGGGGGCCATCCTGCCACATACAGCGAAGGTACGCATCGAGGCGCTGGAGGCGGAAAAGCGTCCGATCAGCGCGGCGGCCGATACCTATGATGTGCGCGACGTCATCAGCGTCGATATCGCCGAGGCCGAAGACCTCAAGGCAACCTTGCTGTTTGATGCCGGCAACGGCTATGACGAGCGCGTAATGGCCGAGCAGTTTGTCAGCTAACCTTTATGCCGGCTTTCAGGGCGGCTTCGGCGAGCGCCCGTATCTGCGTTTCGTTCAGTCCATCCAGACGGGTATTGAACGCGACATCCGGCACATCAATGATCTGGCCCTTGCTTATGCGCAGGATGCGGTCGGCCAGGCGTTCGACTTCGTAGGCGTCGTGGCTGACATAAAGGATGGGCAAGCCCGTATCGCGCGAAAGTGATGCGATCATCGGCACGATCTCGGCCTTGGATTCGCTGTCCAGACTGGACAAGGGTTCATCCATCAGCAGGATTTCCGGCGCGCTGAGGAGTGTGCGGGCCAGGGCCACGCGCTGGCGCTCGCCGCCAGAAAGCTTGCCGACAGAACGACCAAGAAGGGGGGGGAGTTTCAGGCGCTCGACTAGGCCGTTGAGATCGACCTTGTAACCGCCGTTTCTTTGCATGGCGAAGTCGAGATTGCCGCGCACGCTGAGGTGCGGCAGCAGCGCAGCCTCCTGAAAAACATAACCGACACGGCGTTTGTGAACCGGCATGAACCTTTGGCCATCCTGCCAGATATCTTCGCCAATCCGGACGCAGCCTTCCAGCCGCGTCAGCCCGGCGATGGCGCGCAGCAGCGTGGTTTTACCCGAACCAGATGGCCCCCAGATGGCGGTTACGCCCTGCGCCGGCACCGAGAAAGCGGCATCGAGCATGAATCCGCCAGTTGCCCCTTTAAGTGACACTTCAATCATGCTTGGCACTCCATCGCCGGTCGATCAGCAGGAGGGACAGCAGCATGATAAAGGCAAAGCTTAGCAGCCCGCCCGCCAGGCGGTGAGCATTAGGCCAATCCAGTTGTTCGACCATCTGCCAGATACGAATGGAAACGACCTCTGTCTTGCCCGGAATGGCGCCGCCAATCATCAACACCACGCCGAACTCCCCGACCGTATGGGCGAAGACGAGCAGGGCGGCGGTCAGGAAACCCTTGCGCGCCATCGGCAGGGCCACCGTAAAGAAGGTATCCAGCGGAGACGCGCGCAAGGTGGCCGCCACATCGAACGGCCGCTGGCCCAGGCTTTCAAAGGCGTTGCGGATCGGCTGGACGGCAAAGGGCAGGGAGTAGACGATCGAGCCAATCACCAGCCCGACGAATGAAAAGTTCAGGGTGCGGATACCGAAGGGATGCAGCAGGTCCATCAGCGGGCTTTTCGGCCCCATCGCCACGAGCAGATAGAAGCCCAGAACGGTCGGCGGCAGCACGATCGGCAAGGCGACGATTGCGGTGACGATATCCTTGAAGAGATTACGGCTTCTCGAAAGCCACCAGCCGATCGGTGTGGCTATGATCAGCAGGCAAAGCGTGGTGACGGCCGCCAGGCTGACCGTTACGCGAATGGCGCTGGCAAGATCCGTCATGTCGCCTTTCAGTGAACCGCGTAGCCGTAGGATTTGATGATCTTAACCGCTTCCGGGCTTTTGAGAAAGGCCATATAGGCTTTTGCCGCTGGATCGTTGGCGCCGGGATTTAGCAGGATGGCCTGCTGGTCGATCGGCGTATAGTCGGTGGCCGGCACGATCCAGCGTGAGCCCTTATGGGTCTTGAAGACCTGTGACAGGGCCACAAAGCCCAGTTCGGCAGAGCCGGTATCGACGAAACCATAGGCCTGGGCGATGGAGCTGCCCTTGACGATCTTCGGCGCCAGGGTGTCGTAGAGACCGCGTTTCTTCATCGTCTCTACGGCGGCCACGCCGTAGGGTGCGGCAGCCGGATCGGCGATGGCGATATGGTGGAAATTGCCTTTGGTCAGCACGGCGCCCTTGTCATCAACGAAACCGGGTGTGGCGCTCCACAGGGTCAGTGTGCCATAGGCATAGACGAAGCGGGTGCCTTTCACGCCGAGATTTTCGGCTTCCAGTTTGGTCGGGCGCTCGGCATCAGCGCTAAGGAAGACCTCAAACGGCGCGGCTTGCTGGATCTGGCTGTAAAATCCGCCGGACGGGCCAAAACTCATGACGACATGGTTGCCAGTCTTCGCCTCGAAAGCTGTGGCGATTTCCTTTGCCGGTTCAGTGAAATTGGCGGCCACCGCCACCTGAACATCGCCGGCGAAGGCGGGCACTGCGAGCGGGGCAAGGCACAGCGCCGTCAACAAGAAGGTAGTAATCTTTGAGGTCATCACAGGTCTCTGATTGCCGGAAATAGCAAGGCCCGATGATCGTCTGATCACCGGGCCTTTGCAAGTCTCAGACTCAATTAAAAGCCGAACTGACTGCGAACGGCGAAGGTGGTGTAATCCTGACCGATCTGGATACCGGCGGCATTCAGTCGATCGACCTTGACGCTCTGGCCCTGGAAGATGAAACGGAC
>CAMLIY010000286.1 GCA_946480125.1 uncultured Asticcacaulis sp. | reverse complement strand
TCCGCGCCTCGGGCACGGACGAAGCCATCCGCCTGACGCCGCCGCGCCGTCCGACCCTGGAACAGGCGATCGCGTATATCGAAGACGATGAACTGGTGGAAGTGACGCCGAAGTCGATCCGCCTGCGCAAGAAGGAATTGAACCCTTCGTTCCGCAAGAAGCGGGTCAAGGCTGACGCATAAGAGACAAAAACGGCCTCGGAAACGGGGCCGTTTTTTTTGCCTCCAGGGTAAGTCGTTTCTGGTTTGTTCTTTTTCCTTGACATTTATCCACAGAGTGAACATATTGGGAACATAAACGAGGAATGTTCTCATGCTGGATGCCAAAATCTATACCTGTCCGCCGCAAGTTAAAGATTTGCCGCGCGATACACAGATCGGTGTCACCTGCCGGAGCTGCGGGCGGAAATGGGGGGATAGTGTGCAGGGGCTGATCGAAAACCACCTGGGCGCCGAATTTATTGATCTGCTTGAATGGAAGTATCGTTGCACGCATGCGGACTGTGGCGGCATGGTACGGATCGCCGTCAACGGCGCAGCACCGGTTTTGCCGCAGGTTCAGTCTAGGGTATCGGTATTGGCGCGCCCGAAGCGGCTGGGGGTGATGACGGAGCGCCCGGCCTATCCGGTCAAGGCGGTGGTCAAGGCGCGAACCTATGCGGCGCCGGTGATTCCGGCAGCGAAACGCCAGTTGTCGCTGCCACTCGTTCCGCATTGAGATTTTAGGATCGCTTGGTCTATTTTCCAGCCATGAAAGAAAACCGCGCCGCTTCTGCCCGACCTGATGCTTTATGGCGTTTGGTGGCAGCGTTCATTTTCACCCTCATCCCCGCGATCAGCTTGCCGATGTTTCTGACGCACCTCTATCAGGTGCGCCCGCATGTGACAGATGCGGCGGGGGGCTTCGTGCAGCCGCGCTATCATGATGGTGTGACCTGGTATTTCGCCCACGCTGACGAAGTCATACTGAAGGGGCTGTTTTTCTGGCTGCTTTCAGGCGTTTTGCTGCTGATGTTTCTGGGCGGAATGATGCTGCGCCGGAGAGTAAAGATATGGCTGCGTCCGCCGAGAGATGTGGCCAGGGTCTCGACGGACGGTGACGACGAAACCTCTAAGCCAGTGTGACGTCAGCGGTTTTGACCACGCGGGATATGCGCGGGAAAATATACCTGAACGAAGCGGCATGGGCCTCGGCGGCATTGGTGGTGCAGGCGTCTTCGACCACGACGAGACTGTAATTGCGTTCCCAGGCATCACGGGCGGTCGATTCGACGCCAATATTAGTTGCGATGCCCGCCAGAACGATCGTCTGGATACCGCGGCGCCGCAGGTGCAGATCTAGGTCGGTGCCATGGAAGGCGCCCCAGTTGCGCTTGTGGATGATAATGTCGCCATCCTGCTTCAACTCATCAGCGAAATCGTTGAAGCCGGGTGGCAAACCATCGGCCGGCAATTGCGCCGGTTCGTCGACCAACTGCTTCAGGGCATCACTGTAATCCTTGGCCCAGTGGACGTGGACGAGAAAGACAGGACTGCCCGCAGCTCGGAAGCGTTCGGCCAGGAATTTGGCTTTCGTCACCACATCTTCGCTGGCATAGGGCGCACGTCCGGGGGTAGTGATCCCCTTTTGCAGGTCGATCAGGATGAGGGCTGTAGTGCGGTGATCAAGCGGGGAGAAAGACATGGCAAAGCCTTTTTTACTCGTAAATCAGCCCCGGAACGCTTTGTTTAGCAAAGTCGCGTGGTGGCGGTCCACCCCCTTTTCGCGAAGGCTCCAATTTATAGTCAGAAAAAAATGCCCCGCCTCGCGCATTTTGCGCCCCCTTTCGGGACAGGCGGGAGGTACAATTAAAAAGCAAAGCTCTGCTTTAAACGGAGCGAACGATGCCGGACCCTGGCAGGACAGCGCTCTATTGAATCGCGGCGCAGGCGATACGGACACCCGCACCGCCGATTGGCTGGGACGTATAATCATCCGGCATGGCGTGGATGACGACCGATGAGCCATCGGCGTCCATCAGTGCCGGCAGCTTGCCGCCGGTATGGGCGGCGACGAGGGTGGAATAGACCTCGGCCGTGGCGGTTCCATCGGCATGGGCATAGATATTGGGCAGGTCGCCGGCGTCATTGGCCTCGGCATTCATCAGGCCATGGGTGACGGGCGTCATATTATGGACGTGGCCGCCGGCAGAGGCGAATTTTTCATCGCTGCACGAGGCCTTTTCATGGAAGTGCATGGCATGCCAGCCGGGCGTCAGGCCTTTTGCCTCTACGCGCAGGATAACGCCATTGGGTGCCGGCTTGAGGGTAACGGTGCCGAGATCGGCGCCATCGGGGCCGGCCAGCTTGCCGGTCAGGGTATCGGAAACAGGTGGCGTGGGCGTCGCCGTTTGGGCGAAAACAGGGGAGGCGGCCATCAGGACAAGGGCGGCGAGGCTGTAACGGATCATATGACGTTTCCTGTTTGCGAATGATTCTTAAATCATGGCCACAAAAACAAGGCGGCGCAATGGCGCTATTATAAGGTAGTCATCAAAATTGCGGCATAAAGCTGCCGGCTGTGGCGCGATCCCATTCGTCTTTCAGGCGTTCATCGACGTCGCCGGTCAAGAGAGCGCCGCGGGTAATTTTCGGATAGGCGACGTCACCCCGCACCACCTCGCCGGTGTTCGATCGCATATGGATATGCCAGGGTTGCAGATCGGCAGGATGGGAAAGACCGGCGGCGCCGATCACCTGGGCGATGGCGCCAAGCGTATTGCGATGATAGCTGGCGACGCGCGGGGCCTTATCGGCCACCACCAGGGCGCGCTGGCGGTTATGGTCCTGGGTGGTGATGCCGGTCGGGCATTTATTGGTGTGACAGGCGCGGGCCTGGACGCAGCCGAGAGAGAACATGAAGGCGCGGGCGGCCATGACGTAATCGGCGCCCAGGGCATGGATGCGGCAGAAATCAAAAGCCGTGACCACCTTGCCGGAGGCGCCCAGATAAAGATCGTCGCGCAGTCCGGCGCCGGTCAGGATATTATGCATGAAGCTGAGGCCTTCGATGAGCGGCAGTCCGACATGATCAGACAGCTCCATGGGGGCGGCGCCGGTGCCGCCTTCGCCGCCATCGATCACGATGAAATCAGGCAATATGCCCGTTTGCAGCATGGCCTTGATCATGGCCAATACCTCAAAACGATGGCCGACGCACATCTTGATGCCGACCGGTTTGCCGCCCGACAGGGTGCGTAACTGCTGGATGAAGGCCAGCATCTCCAGGGGCGTCGAAAAGGCCGAATGCCGCGACGGCGAAATGCAGTCGTGGGTGGTGTCGATGAGGCGTGTGGCGGCGATTTCGGGGGTGATCTTGGCCTTGGGCAGTACGCCGCCATGGCCGGGCTTGGCGCCCTGGCTCAGTTTCAGCTCGATCATCTTGACCTGCGGATCGGTGGCGATTTTGGCGAAGAGGTCGGGATCGAAATGGCCGTCGGCGGTGCGGCAGCCGAAATAGCCAGTGGCAACCTGCCAGATGATGTCGCCGCCGCCCTCGCGGTGATAGGGGCTGATCGAGCCTTCGCCGGTATCATGGGCGAAGCCCCCCATTTTTGCGCCGGTATTGAGCGCCAGTATGGCGTTTCGGCCGATGGCGCCGAAGCTCATGCCCGAAATATTGAGGATAGAGGCATTGTAGGGCTGGGTGCAATCGGCGCCGCCGATGGTGATGCGGAAGTCGGCGTCCTTGATCTCGACCGGCATTACCGAATGCGACACCCAGCCATAGCCGGTGGCGCTGGTATCGAGCACCGTGCCGAAGGGACGCATGTCGGACTCATTCTTGGCGCGCTGGTAGACGATGGCGCGCTGGTCACGCGAAAAGGGCAGGGGGTCGCGCTCGTCCTCGATCAGGTATTGGCGGATTTCCGGGCGGATATATTCGAAGATGAAGCGGAAATGACCCATCAAAGGGTAGTTGCGCAGGATCGAATGATGCGGCTGGGTCAGGTCATAGATGCCGAGCGCGGACAGCGGCAGCAGCAAGGCGAGCGGCCAGGCGAACTCCGGGTTTATGACAATGGCGAGCGCCAGGCACAGCACGGTGAGGGCGACGGTCAGGTTGAAAACGAAGAAACGCGACATGAAGTGACTCTCGTATGGCCCCATGCGGTCTTAACACACCGAGCCGCCACCGCAATCGTCAGATAACAAACTATTCATGTGTAACCGGTTGCAGGCGTGACACGTTCGGCCTAGGTTCCTGTCACAAAAATCATACTTGTGAGTAATTATGATCGATCGCCGTTTTCTGGTTGGCGCACTGAGTGCCTGGTTGGGCCTGGGAGCCACCGAGGCCCTGGCCGCCGCTCCCGGGCTCGGCGTGCAGCGCGTGTCGTTGAACTTCG
>CAMLIY010000285.1 GCA_946480125.1 uncultured Asticcacaulis sp. | reverse complement strand
CTGACGCCCGATCTCGAACGGCTGATGCTGGAGCGGATGCCGGCGGTCGGCCAATGGGCGCGTCTGTTCGACGAGACTCTCACCCGCCTGC
Source organism: uncultured Asticcacaulis sp. (assembly GCA_946480125.1). The sequence continues at coordinate 4,305 of CAMLIY010000285.1, read as the reverse complement.
GCGCCAAGGTGGGCAAGGAATCTTTGACGCTCAATGAAGCCCTCACCCGACTTTCGGCCCATCAGGCCAGTGTCCGCAAGGCCGCCGCTCAAGGGTTGAGCCTAGCCCTGAAGGAAAATGCGCCGGTGCTGGCCCTGTCGCTCAACACCCTGGCCTTTGAAAAACAGGTTGAGGACCGCTGGCGCAAGTATGAAGACCCGGCCGCCTCACGCCACCTCGCCAATGAGGTCGACAAGGATGCCGTCGACGCCATGGCTGAGGCCGTCAGCGAATCCTACGTCAACCTGTCTCACCGTTATTACAAGATTAAGGCGAAGGTGCTCGGCAAGAAGCAACTCGATTACTGGGATCGCAACGCGCCCCTGACCCAGGATGTCCAGAAAAACTATAGCTGGCTAGATGCCAAAAAGATCGTTCTCGACAGCTTCGCCCAAATGGGTCCGGAATTCGCCGAACGCGCTCAGCGTTTCTTCGATCAGCCGTGGATCGATGCCGCCCCGCGCGCTGGCAAGTCCTCCGGCGCCTATGCCCATCCGGTCACGGCCAACCGCCACCCCTATGTCATGCTCAACTTCACCGGCGATCGCCGCGAAGTCCTGACTCTGGCGCACGAACTCGGCCATGCCGTCCACCAGACGCTATGCCAGCCGCTCGGCTCCATCCTGGCCGACACCCCCCTGACCCTAGCCGAAACGGCCTCCATCTTCGCCGAAGGGCTGGTGTTTGAGCATCTCGTCGCCACGGCCTCGCTGGACGAAAAGAAGGCCTTGCTCGCCGGCAAGATCGAGGACGGCCTCAACTCCGTCATCCGCCAGATCGCTTTTCATCGCTTCGAGGAAAAGTTCCACGCCGCCCGTCTCGAAGGTGAAGTCGCGCTCGACCAGATCAATGCCCTGTGGCTGGAGGTCATGGGCGAGAGCTTAGGGCCTGCGATCAAGCTCAATGACGGCTACGAGGTCTATTGGTCGTATGTCAGCCACTTTGTCCACTCGCCGTTCTATGTCTATGCCTATGCTTTTGGCGACCTGCTGGTCTCTGCCCTGATGGAAAAACGCCGCGAAAACCCGCAAGCCTTCACGCCGCTCTATCGCGAACTGCTGGCCGGCGGCGGCACAAAAACCTATGTCGAGGCCTTGGCCCCCTTCGGCATGAATCCGCGCGACAAAGCGTTCTGGAAAATGGGCTGCGCCCGTCTGGAAGGCTTGATCGAAGCTTTTGAAGCCTTGGTATAAAGGATGACCAGACCTTCCAGGTAAAATGAAAAATGCCTGGAAGTCTGATCGAGGCGCTTGAAGCGCTGGTCTGAAGCGTCATTTCGACCCATTGACCAAACGGGCGGGCTTTTGTAAGACCACTACAGGAAACACTGTTTGCAGGGACACAACCTGCCCGTTAAAGGATTTGACTATGGCCGACCATCACGACGATTCCGAGTATGTACACGGCCAGATGGATGTCCATCAACAACAGCATTCCTACGAACTGTTCGCCAGCCTGACCAAATGGGTCAGTCTCCACCTGGCCGTCATTCTGGTTTTCCTGGTTATCCTTACCTGCACCAAGCTGGGCTGGCTTACCGCCCTTATCGCCGCCGTTGTCGTGGCGATCATTGGCTGGTTCATGCTGAAAAAGAAACCTGACACGGCTCACTAAGCGGGGGCCGTCAGGCTACGGCAGGTGAGCGACACTTGATTTACGGCTCGCGGCCAGCGCTTATGACACCGGTGACAGTTTAGTGTGCGTAACGATTAGCGCGAGCATATATCGCGCATCTAGCCTTTGACTTGATGACCGTTTGACCATAACAAACGAATGAGCAAGTTACGACTCCAGGTCGTAACATATACAACTATGCCGCAGATCAGAGGGGAACACACAGTGGGCCTAACCCTTGCCGTCACCACGGAACAAACCGCCGGGGAAACCCGCGTTGCCGCCACACCGGACACAGTGAAGAAATGGACAGCCGCTGGCCTGACGGTGAAAATCCAGGCGGGCGCAGGGCTTGGCGCCTCGATCACCGATGAGTCATTCACGGCAGCGGGCGCGACCATCGTCAAGACCGCAAAGGACGCCCTGAAAGACGCTGACATCCTGCTCAAGGTGCGCGGCCCCGCCAGGGAAGAGATTGTCGCTCTGAAAAATGGCGCCATCGTTATCGCCATGCTCGACGCCTATCGTGAAAAGGACACGCTGAACGCCCTGGCCGCCAAGGGTGCTTCCGCCTACGCCATGGAGTTCGTACCGCGCATCACCCGCGCCCAGGTCATGGACGTCCTGTCGTCCCAGGCCAATCTCGCCGGTTATCGCGCCGTCATCGAAGCCGCCAATGCCTATGGCAGGGCCTTTCCGATGATGATGACCGCCGCCGGCACGGTGGCCCCCGCCAAGGCCTTTATCATAGGGGTCGGCGTCGCCGGCCTGCAAGCCATTGCCACCGCCCGGCGCCTGGGCGCTGTGGTCACCGCCACCGATGTCCGCCCGGCCACCAAGGAACAGGTGGAATCACTTGGCGCCAAGTTTCTGGCGGTCGAGGACGAGGAATTCAAGAACGCCCAGACGGCCGGCGGCTACGCCAAGGAAATGTCGGCCGAATATAAGGCCAAACAGGCCGCTCTCACCTCCTCGCATATCGCCAAGCAGGACATCGTCATCACTACGGCCTTGATTCCCGGCCGCGCCGCGCCGATTCTGGTCACCAAGGAACAGGTGGCCAGCATGAAGCCCGGTTCGATCCTGATCGACCTGGCGGCCCCGCAAGGCGGCAATGTCGAGGGCTGTGTAGCGGATCAGATTGTCGATGTGAGCGGCGTCAAAATCATCGGCCTGTCGAACATCACCGCCAGCATCGCCGCCGATGCCTCGGCACTCTATGCCAAGAATTTGCAGGCCTTTGTCGGCCTGCTAATCGACAAGGACGGTGCGCTGGCACCAGACGCCGAGGACGAAATCCTCAAGGCCGCATTGGTCACGCAAGGGGGCGCGATCGTACACCCCAATCTGAAAGACGCCTGATGGCCCATATCGATTACGAACAAAAAGCCGCTGAGTGGTATGAGGCGTGGAATTCGCGTGATGCGCAGAATATCTGCGATCTCTATGCCGACGATCTGGTCTTCACCTCGCCGTTTATCAGCAAGCTCGGCCTGTCCGAAGATGGCGCCCTGACGGATGTACAGTCATTTTACGCCTACGTTTCCAATATGTTACCACGCGTGCCTAACCTGAAATATGAGGCGGTCGCTAATTGCATCGGCGTTACGGGCCATACGCTTGTCTATCGCAACCAGTCGAGCCACATCGTCGCCGAGACCTTTGAATACGACAATAAAGGCCTGATCCGTCTGGCCACCGCCGCCTTCTCGACCGCCCCGATCAAGAGGAAAAACTATGGAAGCCGTTGATCCCACCATCTTCCGCCTGGCTATCTTCGTGCTGGCCATTTTCGTCGGCTACTATGTCGTGTGGAGCGTGACCCCCGCCCTGCATACGCCGCTGATGGCGGTGACCAACGCCATTTCCTCGGTTATTATCGTCGGTGCTCTGATCGCCGCCGCCGCCCATGCCGATGGCGCGGGCATAGGCGTCTGGATCTCCAAGGGCGCCGGTGGTCTCGCCTCGGCACTGGCGGCGGTCAACATCTTCGGTGGTTTCATGGTCACCCGCCGGATGCTGGCCATGTATAAAAAGAAAGAAAAACCAGCTGCCAAGACGGAGGCAAAATAATGGATTTCGCCAATATTTCAGCCCTCGCCTATCTCGTTTCAGGCGTCCTGTTCATCCTGGCCCTGCGCGGTCTGTCCTCACCTGAAACCAGCCGCAAGGGCAATCTCTACGGCATGATCGGCATGGCCATCGCCATCGGCGTCACCATACTGAGCCTGCTCGGCAAGGGCGACCTCGATCCGGTCACCATCGTCATCATCCTGTGCGGTATCGCCATCGGTGGCATCGTCGGCATGACTATCGCGCAGAAGGTCTCCATGACCTCTATGCCGCAGCTCGTGGCCGCCTTCCACTCGCTGGTCGGCCTGGCCGCCTGCATGGTCGCCATCGGCGCGCTCTATGCCCCGCAGGCCTTCGGCATCGACGACGGCGCTGGCGGCATCAAGACGCAATCCTTGATCGAACTGTCGCTCGGCGTGGCCATCGGCGCTATTACTTTCACCGGCTCGGTCATCGCCTTCGCCAAGCTCAACGGCAATATGTCGGGCGCACCGATCATTCTGCCGGCCCGTCACCTGATCAATATTGCCTTGGGCGTCGCGGTCGTGGCGCTGATCGTCACCCTGATCGTTACGCATG
>CAMLIY010000284.1 GCA_946480125.1 uncultured Asticcacaulis sp. | reverse complement strand
CGCCGACCGGCTATCTGCATATCGGTGGCGCGCGCACGGCCCTGTTCAACTGGCTTTACGCCAGACATACAGGTGGCAAGTTCCTGATCCGCATTGAGGACACCGACCGCGAACGCTCGACCCGCGCGGCCGTGGATGCCATTTTCGAAGGTCTCGACTGGCTGGGCCTCAAGCCCGACGACACGGTTGTTTTCCAGCACGCCCGCGAGAAACGCCACAAACAGGCGGTCGCAGACCTGGTGGCCAGCGGCCGCGCTTATGCCTGCTTCATGACCCAGGAAGAAACCGATATCGCCCGCGAGGCCGCCCGCGAAGCCGGCCACGCCCTGCGTTCGACCTGGCGCGACCGGACGCCCACTGAGGCCGAACTCGAACAGCCGCATGTCATCCGCTTCAAAGGGCCGCTGGCCGATACGCTCGTGGTGCCTGATGCCGTACAGGGTGACGTCACCTTTAACACCAAGGATATGGATGATCTGATCCTGCTGCGTACGGATGGCACCCCTACCTATAACCTTGCCGTCGTTGTCGATGATCATGACATGGGCATAACCCATGTCATTCGCGGCGATGATCACCTGAATAATGCCGCCCGCCAGAGCCTGATCTATATGGCTCTGGACTGGACGGTGCCGACTTTCGCTCACATTCCGCTGATTCATGGTCCGGACGGCGCCAAACTGAGCAAGCGCCACGGCGCACAGGCGGTCGGCGATTATCAAGGTTTAGGCTACCTGCCCGAAGCCATGCGCAACTATCTGGCGCGCCTTGGCTGGTCGCATGGCGATGATGAAATTTTCGACGACAACCAGGCCATCGCGTGGTTCGATATCGGCGATATCAACCGCGCGCCGGCACGGCTTGATTTCGCCAAGCTCGGTTCGGTGAATGCCCACTGGATCCGCATTGCCGATGATAAGCGCCTGGTCGATCTGGTCGCCGCCGAACTGATCGCTACAGGCTATACCGTTACACCCCAGATACGTGAAATCCTCGCCCGCACCATTCCCCTGGTGAAAGAACGCGCTCAGACCATCGTCCAACTGGCTGAAGCGGTTCACTTCGCTATGGCGAAAGGTCCGGTGCCTTTGGACGAAAAAACAAAAAAACTTTTAACCGAGGAAACAATATCACGGCTCAATCGTTTTCACGAAAATGTGTTGGCATGGGAGGACTGGAGTGCCGATTATATTGACGGACAATTGAAAAAATTCGTTGAAAATGAAGGGATTGGCTTTGGTAAAATCGGCCCTGCCCTGCGAGGTGTTTTGTCGGCCGGGCATGCCGCGCCGGATATTTCCCGACTTTTGGCCTCAATTGGCCGTGAAGAGACCCTTGTTCGCCTAACAGGGGGTCTTTTCATTTAGGATTACAGTTTGTAAAGCAGGCGCGACGCCGATTTTAGGTGCGCCGCACACAGGACCTGAAATGGTCTAAACCTTTTACCGAGGTAGCGTAATATGAGCCAGACTACTCCCGCCCAAATCAATTTCGAAGGCAAGGCCGTCGATTTGCCCGTGATGAAGGGCACGCTTGGACCGGACGTCATTGACATCCGCAAGCTGTATGCCGAAACCGACGCCTTCACCTACGATCCGGGATTCACCTCCACAGCGTCCTGTGAAAGCAAGATCACCTTCATCGATGGCGACAAAGGTGTATTGCTGCACCGCGGTTACCCGATTGGCCAACTGGCGGAAAAGTCGTCCTTCCTCGAAACCTGCTACCTGCTTCTGCACGGTGAGCTGCCGACAGCGGCCGAATTCGAGCCATTTGAGCGATCGATCACGCGCCACACCATGCTGCATGAACAGTTTGACAAGTTCTTCGGTGGCTTCCGCCGCGATGCCCACCCGATGGCCATCATGACCGGCGCCGTTGGCGCGCTGTCGGCCTTCTATCACGACAGTCTGGATATTCACGATCTGCAGCAGCGTGAAATCTCGGCGCATCGCCTGATCGCCAAGATGCCGACCATCGCCGCCCGCGCCTTCAAGTACAGCGTCGGCCAGCCGTTTGTGCATCCGCGCAATGACCTCTCCTACGCCGAAAACTTCCTGCGCATGTGCTTCGCCGTGCCGGCCGAAGAATATGTGCCTAATCCGATCCTGACCAAGGCGATGGACCGCATTTTCATCCTCCACGCCGATCACGAGCAGAACGCCTCGACCTCGACCGTCCGCCTGGCCGGGTCTTCGGGCGCCAATCCGTTCGCCTGTATCGCCGCCGGCATCGCTTGTCTGTGGGGTCCGTCGCATGGCGGCGCCAATGAAGAAGCGTTGAACATGCTGAAGGAAATCGGTACGCCCGAGCGCATTCCGGAATTCATCGAAGGCGTCAAGGCCCGCAAGTACAAGCTGATGGGCTTCGGTCACCGCGTTTACAAAAACTATGATCCGCGCGCCACCGTCATGAAGCAATCGGCCGATGAAGTGCTGGAAGCCGTTGGCGACAAGAATGATCCGCTGTTCCAGGTTGCCAAGGAACTGGAGCAGATCGCGCTGAATGATGAGTTCTTCATTGAGCGCAAGCTGTATCCAAACGTCGACTTCTATTCCGGCATTACCCTGTCGGCCATGGGCTTCCCGACCACCATGTTCACCGTGCTGTTCGCCCTGGCGCGCACTGTCGGCTGGATCGCCCAGTGGAAGGAAATGATCGAGGATCCAGGTCAGAAGATCGGCCGTCCGCGCCAGCTCTATACCGGCGCCGGTCCGCGCGATTATGTGTCGATCTCGCAGCGTGACTAACTAACGGGGCGTGGGGGCTGCGCCTCCACAAACCTCGTCTTGTTCCAAAGAAAAACCCGGTCTTTTTGACCGGGTTTTTCTTTGGAAGAGCTAAGACCTGGGGGGAAGAGGTAAGACCTGGGGCCATAGGCCCAAACCCCGCTAGTGAAGGCCGAGGAACGCCAGCACCGCCGCCGCCGCCTTTTCCGCCGGTGGACGCTGACCGCGTCCCATGGCGTCCAGAGATTTGAATTGTTCGGCGACTTGCCGGTCACGTAAAGCCTTATCCGCCAACCGCTCATCAACGGCCTGAACCAGATTATCGACCGTCGCCTCGTCCTGAATAAACTCCGGCGCGATCCGTTCATCGGCCATGATATTGAACATGGTGACATGCTTCAGCGTCGAAATCCGGCGGTAAATCCAATATGTCAGCGGCTCGACCTTATAGGCGATGACCATAGGACAGCCCGCCAGGGCCAGCTCGGTCGAGACAGTACCTGAACAGGCCAGGGCCAAGGTCGCCGCCTGCATGGCGGAATGCTTGTCCGCCTCGCCATAGACCAACAGCGGCCTGACCGGCCATTCCGCCACGCGTCGCTCGACCAGATCACGGACCGTATCGGCCACCGGCACGACCAGCCTGAGATTCGGATGTGCTGTACTCAATCTGGCAATCGTCTCGGCAAACAACGGCGACAGGCGTTTGATCTCAGAAGGGCGGCTGCCAAGCAATACCAGTAACAGTGGATCATCCGCCAGATCAATCCGCTTGCAAAACGCAACCGGATCAGCATCACCCAGATCGATGCTCAGGGCCGGATTGCCGACCACAATGGTTTTCAGGCCGGCGGCCTCGAAAAATGGCAGGTCCATCGGATGCAGGGCCAGCAGCAAATCGACCGATTGCGCCAGGGTTTTTGCCCGGCCCGGCCGTGCCGCCCAGACTTGCGGGCCGACATATTTGACCAGCTTGACATGCGGCATGACCTTGCGGATGGCATTGGCGACACGGAGCGTAAACCCCCAGGAATCAACCAGCACCACCACATCCGGCCGCTGCACTTGAGCATAGGCGACCGTTTCGCGGACACGCTTCATCACCCGGCCATAGGCTTTCACAGCTTCCAGCAGGCCCAGAATAGACAGTTCGGAGATGTCGAACGGACTGATGACGCCCTGTTCGGCCATGCGCGCCCCCCCAACGCCGAAGAAGGTCAGGCCGGCGTCGGGCGCCTGTTTGCGCAGCTCGGCGATCAGGCCGGCGCCCAGAGCGTCGCCGGAAGCCTCTGCCGCCACGATCATGATGCGCTTAGTGGTCATCATGACCATAGATGAACACGCCCAGTTCGGCAGCGCGCGCGAAGACGGCAGACTTGTCAATAATCAGCAGGGCGTGGCTTTTCGCCACGATGCCGCAAAGGCCGGCGCCAGCCGCATCCTCGACCGTTTGAACACCAATAGTCGGCATGTCGAGCCGCAGGTCCTGTATGGGCTTGGCGAGTTTGGCGAGCACTCCCTTGCGATTAGCAAGGGTTCCGCGCAAAGCCGGGTTGAGCAGGGAAATGCGGCCAAGCATGGCCTGCGTGCCTTCCTGTGCTTCCACAGCCAGGGTGATCCGGCCGGCCACAACAACCGCCTGGCCGATATCGAGCGCACCGATAGCC
>CAMLIY010000283.1 GCA_946480125.1 uncultured Asticcacaulis sp. | reverse complement strand
TTATCCCGCGCCATCGAATCGGCAACCACATTTGTGATCACATTCGCGCTTTTTGACTTGACGAAGATATCCGTCAGGCGCGGCCCAATGGCGTCAACCTGCGCGAGAATATGCGCTTCGTCATTATGACCGGAGATTTCGCCCGCCACCATGATGATACCGCCGGCATTGATCACATAATCCGGCGCATACAGAATACCGCGTTCACCGAGAATCACCCCGGCCTGTGGCGTCAACAGTTGATTATTGGCCGCACCCGCCACGATGGTTGCCTGTAAGTGTTTCGCCACATCCTCGCTGATCGCTCCGCCGAGCGCGCACGGCGCCACCACGTCGACCGCCTGCAACAGGATATCCTGTACCGGCACGCTTTCGGCACCGAAACGATCGCGCATTTCCGTGACGCGTTCGGCGTTGATATCGGCCACCACCAGTTTGGCGCCGAGATTGAATAATTCCTCGCATAGGTAGCTGCCGACATGGCCCAGTCCCTGCACAGCTACTTTCACACCGGCGAGATCAGACCGGCCAAGCCTGGCCTTCACCGCGGCTTCGATACCCACGCGCACACCCCGCGCCGTGAAGGGGGACGGATCGCCACCCGATTTGCCAACCGACGCATCAAGGCCTGAGACATAGCCGGTGGTGCGCGCCACGATCTTCATATCCGCGACCGAAACCCCGACATCCTCGGCGGTGATATACTGACCATCAAGACTATCTACGGCCCGGCCGAAGGCTTCCAGCACCGCCTCACGCCTGTCCGCCGGCACCGGCCCCAAAATGACCGCCTTGCCACCACCCATAGGCAGATTGGCCATGGCGTTCTTGTAGCTCATGCCGCGTGACAGGCGCAGGGCGTCGCCAAGCGCGGCCACGCCACTGTCATAAGCCCACAGGCGGCACCCGCCCGCCGCAGCGCCCAGCGCGGTGGAATGAACCGCGACAATCGCCTTAAGGCCACTGGCCGCATCCTCTACCATCAGGACTTTTTCGTGGGCGTCATAATCTGGATGGTCAAACATCTACTGTTTCCTTGAAGGAGAAATTGGGAGCATCACCGGGATCAGCGTGCCGCCTAGCGCGCTGATCCCGGTGTGGTATCCGTTCCTGGGTTGTGTCTTTTCCAAATACCGGATGGAGAAACCCCGGTGTCGAAAATTCGGCACATATTGATCCGCTGTTGTCAGATGGGCACGCATGGCGGCCTGTCCCTGTTTTATATCGTTGCGTAAGAGACTAGGCGTGTTTCAGGAGAAAGTGCTTCCGAACTGCCTTGATAAAGACATTGGCGCGGGTGAAACTATCTGCAATAATCATCAAACATAGAAAAATATTTTGCTGCAGGGCAAAAGAACGCAATGAACAAGAACAAAGCCAGCCAATCACTGGATGAAATCGATCGCAAGATTTTGCGCTTGCTGCGTGAAAATGCGCACATGACGACCCAGGAGGTGGCCGACAAGGTCGGCTTGTCGCAAACCCCGTGCTGGTCTCGCATCAAACGACTGGAGGATTCGGGCGTTATATCGGGCTATGTCGCCCTGCTCGATCCGGAAAAGATTGGCCGGCCGCTGTCAGTCATTGTTGAGGTCAATCTTGACCAGCATGATGACGAGAAGATCGAGACCTTTTCGCGTCATCTGGCGCAATTGCCGGAAGTGACTGACGCCTATCTGACCACGGGTGAATATGATTATGTCATCATCGCTGCGGTCGAAAATACCGAGGATTACGAAAGCTTTCTGCGTAAGCGCCTGTTGAAATTCCCCGGCATCCGTCACGCTCGTTCGACCTTCTGTCTGCGCCGGCTAAAGCGCGATCCGTCGCCCAGCCTTTAGTAACCACGCGTCGCAAGGGAACCAGTGCCGCCATCTTCCCTCATGACGCGATCTGCGGTAAGGTGACGCCGCCCGACAAATCGGGTTCACCGCTTCAGCAGAAGGCGCCGCCCCATGACCGCTCGTTTCGGATTTCTGATTACCGCCAGTTTTGTTGCCACTCTTGTCGCTCCTCTGGGGGTGATGGCCGCGCCGCAAAGCGCCGCCGTTGAAACGCCTGCCCTTTCTGCCGGCGAACCGCCAAAGACCTTGGTCGGCACCTGGCAACTGGTGCAATTCCAGCCCACCGACACCAGCATCGCGCCTGTGAAGCCGGATACTGCGGACAAATACGAACTGACCTTCCTGAGCGGCGGCCGCGCGGCTATGAAGGTCGATTGCAACCGCGCCACCGCCATCTGGGAAATGACGCCGACCGACGGCACCCACGGACACCTGACCTTTGGCCCCCTGGCCATGACCCGCATGGCTTGCCCGACAGCGGGCCTTGATACCAAATGGGAGCTTAATGCCAATTCGGTAGCCGATTATACGGTGGATGGCGATACGCTCTCCCTGGGCCTTGAAGGCGGCAAAGGCACCTATACCTGGGCGCGTAAACCGGAATAATCAGGCTTTTGCTACGGTTTCAAGCGCCAGGGCGTGGAGCGGACCACTGAGCAGGTCCGCCAAGGCCTTGTTGACCAGTTGATGCTGACGCACGCGCGGCAGGCCATTAAACGCCTCTGAAACGATTCGCGCCTTGTAGTGATCGCCATCACCGGCCAGGTCGGTAATGATCACCTCGGCATCGGGAAACGCCGCTTCAATGCGGGCCTGAAGATCGCTTTGCGCTATGGCCATAACCGGCTCCTGTAAATATGTCCGCCGCCTTTAACCGGTTTTGCCAGGCTTGGGTAGAGCCGAGGCATTTTTGCAATTAATTGCTACATCCGTCCCGGATTCGCCAATGGCGGCGCATTCGGTCCATATCAGACAATGACGTCTCAAGGCATGACCGCATAGCGCGGCAGGCTCCGGGGCGTTTTTTTTTATGGCCAGATGACATTCAGAACAGCGTTTTCAATCCGAAACCCGCAATTAACCTAATCCGTTTACCCTCTGCCCACTATCAAAAGGAGTAAATATGCGTACCTCTATCTGCCGGACACTGATCACCGCCGCCAGCCTGCTGGCCCTGACCTTCGCCGTGCCGGCCCTGGCCCAACAGGTGCCGCCCGAAGTCCAGGCGAAAATTGACGCCATGCAGGCACAGATCGATGCACAGCAGGCCCAGCTCAATGCGTTGAAATCGCAGATCGCCACGCAATACAATGCGCCGACACGCGCGGCTGCACCGGTGGCCATGGCGGCTGCGCCCGCCAAGTCCGCCGCGTCGGGCGCCACAGTCGCCATCAAGAACGGCTCACCCGGCATCGCCACCAGTGACGGGGCCTTCACCTTCAATGTTAAGAGCCTGTTCCAGGCCGACGCGGCCACCTATAGCCAGGATGACAACCTGCCTCCCGCCGTCACCGCGCGCGACCTCAACAGCGGCACCAATATCCGCCGCGCCCGTATCATCTTCAACGGCAAGATGTTCAGCGATTTCGATTATAACCTGACCTTTGATTTCGGCGGCGCCGGTGCCGAAGATGTCGGCCGCGTCCACCAAGCCTGGATTCAGTATTCCGGTTTCAAGTCGGCCAAGGTCCGCGTCGGTGAATTTGGCCCCAGCGTCGGCCTGGCCGATTCCGGTTCACAATCCGGTTCGCCCTTCCTGGAGCGCGCCTCATCCGCCGAAATCGCCCGTAATTTCGGTGGCGGTGACACCCGCATGGGCGCCGCGGTCTTCAATGCCAAGGACCGCTACCTGTGGTCCCTCGCCCTGACCGGCAATACGGTATCTTCGCTGAATACGGCCGCGTCTGGTTTTAACAGTATCAATAATGACGAACAGTTCGGCCTTGCCGCCCGCATCGCGGGCACGCCCTTCAAGGGCAAGAACGCGCTGGTTCACATCGGCCTGAACTATTCGGGCATCATCAACCCGGCCGATACCGGGACCGCCGCCGCCACACGCTATCCGGTGCAGTTGCGCGATCGTCCGGAGCTGCGCGTCGACGCTACTCGGCTTGTCGATTCCGGCGCCATAAATGCCCAGTCGGCCGCCGCGACAGGCATCGAATTCGGCGCGCAATACAAAAATCTCTTCCTGCAAAGCGAGGCCTTCAATTACAAGATCGAGCGCCTGAATGCCGTAAGCGGCGTCACCGATCCGAACTTCACCGGCTGGTATGTTGAAGGCGGCTGGGTGCTGACCGGCGAAAGCCGCAAGTACAATACAGCCACGGCCGCTTTCGATGGCGTCACACCAGCCACCAATTTCGATCCGGCCTCTGGTCATTGGGGCGCCTTTGAATTGGCGGCGCGTTATTCGACTCTCGACCTGAACTATCACGATACCGCCGCCTTGACGGCCGATCGGGTGTTGGGTGGCCAGCAGGATATCACCGCGCTTGCTCTCAACTGGCAGCTCAATCCCGGCGTCCGTTTCATCTTCCAGGGCCAGAGCGTCAAGGTCGATCGACTG
>CAMLIY010000282.1 GCA_946480125.1 uncultured Asticcacaulis sp. | reverse complement strand
GGCCCTTGTTGGAATGGATTTCTGGTTTAGACCAGATGTGTGGGGCGTAGTTTCAATTTTTTTTGACAATTGCGGTTGCGGCAATTTGGCATTTGTCGCGGCAGACTCTGTCTGGTATAGACCAGTTAATTGCCTTGCCAGAGAAGAAATTGATGTCTGCCTTTGATCCCGTCTTATCCGCCGATACTGTCGACCAGATCCTTCATCTCTATGCTACGCGGGGCGACGATCATTACGGCGAGGATGTCAGCCAGCGCGAACATGCCGAGCAATGCGCTTATCATGCACGTATAGACGGCGCCGATGACGCTTTGATCATAGCGGCCCTGCTGCACGATATCGGCCACCTTCTGCACAAGTTTGGTGAGGATGCCGCCGATCGCGGCATAGATACGCGGCACGAGCGCATTGGCTCCGGCTGGCTGGCACGGTGCCTGCCGCCTTCGGTATCCGAGCCGATCGCCTTGCATGTGGCGGCCAAACGTTATCTGGCGACCATCAATCCATCATACCTGAAAGGCTTGAGTGCTGCCTCCCTGCAAAGTTTCCTCCTGCAGGGCGGGCTTATGGACGCCGAAGAAATGACAGCCTTCCTGGCGCATCCGGCGCACCAGGCGGCGCTTGATCTGCGGCGTTATGACGAACTGGGCAAGATTGTTGGCGCCGATATGCCGGCCTTTGACAGCTATGCACCGATGATCCGCGCATTAATAATGAAAGACGCTAGGTAAGTTCCGGCGAGTCGCATATGCAGGAAGCTGCCCGCTTCCGAAAGCTTACCCATGACCGTCAAGAAATCGCTCGACCGGCCCGGCTGGTGGATGGACCTGCCCGACAGTGCCGAGGGTCGGCACTATCTGGGGGTGCGTGACAGTATCGCCGCCCATATCCAAAGCGGCGACCTGGCGGCCAATGCCTGCCTGCCCTCGGAGCGTCAGTTGCAGACCGGCACCGGCGCGGCGCGCGGCACCGTGCGCGCGGCCCTGTTCCAGCTTGAAGCCGAGGGGCTGATCTATCGCAAGGAACGCAGTGGCTGGTATGTCTCGCCGGCACCCATCGTCTATGATCCGACGCGCTGGGAAGGATTCATGTCTTACGTGACGGCGCAGAACCGCGCGCCGCGCACCGAACTTCTGAGTGCGCGTGAAGTGTCGGCCACGCCCGAACAGGCGGCGATATTCGGTTTGAAGGCAGGCGCGCCGCTTCATGAATTGCGCCGCCGTCGCTATGTCGATCACCGCGCCGTTCTGGTCGAGACCATCTTTGTCGATCCGCGCCTGGCGCCGGGACTCCTGGACCATGACCTGGAAGGCTCGCTGACCCAGGTGCTGCGCAATCACTACATGATTGACGTGGCGCGCAACCGTATCGAAATGCAGCCTTGCGCGCTGACGCTGGAAGAGGCCCTGGCCCTGCGCGTCAAGTCCGGCCTGCCGGGGCTTCTGGTGACGCGTATCAGCGAGGATGCGCAGGGGCGGGTGGTTGAATATGACCAGGAATACTGGCGCCACGACGCGCTGAAGGTCAGTGTCGATATCCGCGTCGGCTAAACGGCACAAAATTCAATGTAATGCTGAAGAAGCCTCCGGGCAGTCATGTTTCGTCCGGTTGGACGTCTTGTACTTGAAATTAGGCGAGCAGTCAATGAAACATGCATATGTGACAAATTTATAAATGAATTGTGGTGTTTAGACTATTTTTCTAAACATAATAAAACTGGTTTACACCAGATTTATTTTGCGACATTAAGCAATAGCTTCTTATTAACATTCATGGCTTGGGCATTACCTATCCATAACGAATTCTGTCTTCGTGTCAGAAGGTGCGAACCTGTGCGCCTTCAGCGGCACGGCGGGGCAGGGCGGGATGAGGGGAATGCCCGCCGCGCGCTGCGCGGGGCCGGATCAGAAGAAGTATCGCAATTCGGCCTTATGGACACGCTTGGAGAAAACCATGTCATTCATCACCAAAACATCGCTCATGGGGGCCAGCTTCGGCGCGCTTCTGTGTGCCCTGCCGCTGACAGCCTTCGCTCAGGCGGAAACCCTGGCCGCCGCCGATGCTCCGACCGAGGTCGTGGTCACCGGCCAGCGCCTTCAGAACGCCAATGCCATCAGCCAGCAGAAGGAGGCCACGGCCGTCACCAATGTCATTTCGGCTGACGATCTCGGCAAGCTGCCCGACGCCAATGCCGCCGACGCCCTGGCGCGCGTGCCGGGCGTCAACGTCGTCGTCAACCAGGAGACCGGCGAAGGCGAATATGTCGCCATCCGCGGCTTCGGCGGCACGTTCAACTCATACTCGATGAACGGCGTGCGCGTGGCCCTGACAGACAGTGACAGCCGCCGCATGTCGATGACGGTCCTGCCGCCCAACGGCCTCAAGGCCATTTCGGTTTCCAAGACCCTCACGCCGGACATGGACGGCGACGCCATCGGCGGCGCGGTCAATTTCGTTACGCCCAACGCTTTCGATTTCCGCAAGGATACGGTCCGCGTTTTCGCCAGCTACGGCATCAATGACCGCGCCGAAGGCCAGGGCGAAAAGGACGGCAATGCCCAGATCCAGATCGACGGCTCGCATCGCTTCGAGAACGGCAAATGGGGTGTTTTCGGCTCGATCAACTACGGCAAGAGCAACTACCACAACGAGGAAACCGAGAATGACGGCGAATGGGAGCCCTACAAGTTCCGCCTGAACTCGGAAGAGGCTATTGATGAGAAGTCGATGTATCTGCCGGGTATTGATCTCGACTATCGCCGCGGGTCGCAGGAGCGCTATGGCGGCAATTTCTCGATCGATTATCACGGCGACGATACCCAGCTTTACCTGCGTGGCCAGTATTCGAAGCTGAACCGCGTCGGCACCAACGACTATACCGACGAGCGCAGCCGCCCGACCGCCCGGCTGACCCAGGTCAATATCGACGACACCTCGCTGCTGCAGCCGGAGCAGATGATCACCGGCACGGGCGCCAAGGGCAATACCTATGGCTATACCACCAGCCAGATCGTTGACACGGATGGTGACGGATTCATCACCGATGCCGACCGCACCAGCAGCAATTCCTACTGGTCGCTCTATGGCCGTTCCGGCGTCTGGGATCCGAAAGCCTTCCAGTTTGCCCGCAGCTTCCAGAACCAGGACCAGGTCTCCGACCTGATGACCCTGAACGCCGGCGGCATCACCCATGCCGACGCCCTGACCCTGGAATATGACCTGAGCTATTCCTACGGTGAAAAGGGCAGCGATGGCAATTTCGGCATCGGATATAATTGCGACAAGTGCGACACCGACCCGATGTTCACCTCGACCGGCATCCTGTGGTCATCGTTTGATCCGCGTTTCCCGCTGGCGCAATTGCCGGCCTATGCCGCCAATGTCGATCACCGCGACGACCTGCTGCCCTTCGACGGCGCCTATTTCGACAAGGACAGGCAGTCGGATGCCCGCACGGCCCTGAAGCTGGACGCCACCTACCAGATGACCGGCTTAATCGATCATATCAAGGCTGGTTTCAAGTATACCAAGTCCGAGCGCAAATATGACTATACGCCGCTGTGGGACGGTAATGTCGATGGCACGCCCCTGGAGGACTCGACTCTCGCCTCTTCGGGCCTAGTCGAGCGCCAGATCGAGGGCATCGACCACGGCACCTATTACTACGGCTCAATCCTGAGCCGTTCGGCCGTCGAGAATGCCATCAGGGCCGCCATGGCTACCAACCCTTCGACCTTCAGCCAGGCCGATCTCGATTCTGACGACAAGCACGGAACGGAAACCATCACCGCCGCCTACGCCCTGGCGGACATGCGCTTCAACGACCTGCAGGTCTTGGCAGGTATCCGCGTCGAGCACACGGCGGTCGAAAATACCGCCTGGGCCGAGGATGAAGACAATGGCAACAACTCCGGTTTCCTGACCTATAAAAAGGGCTACAACAACGTCCTGCCGTCAGTCACGGCGGTGTGGCGTCCTGATAGCCGCTTCGTCTATCGCGGCGCCCTGTGGACCAGCTTCTCGCGTCCGGAATACGGCAATATCAGCCAAGGCGTGTCCATCGGCCGCGATCCGACGACCCATGAGATTATCTCGGTCAGCCGCGGCAATCCGGACCTGAAGCCAGCGCAAGCTGTCAATCTCGATCTGTCGGCGGAATACTATCCGGATGCGTCGAGCATGGTGTCGATCACCTACTTCCAGAAGGTGATCCATGACTTCATCTTCACCAACGGCTCATCTGTCAGCGCCAATACACAAGAGGGCACGATCGAATACAGCCAGCCGAAGAACGGCCAGAAGGCGACCATTTCGGGCGTCGAACTGAACGTGATCAAGTCCTTCGAGGGCCTGGGCGCGCCATTTGACGGCTTCGGCGTCGAGTTCAATGTCACCTCACAGAATTCGGAAGCCGAAACCGGGCTCGATTACCGCAAGGG
>CAMLIY010000281.1 GCA_946480125.1 uncultured Asticcacaulis sp. | reverse complement strand
CGCGGATCGCGCGCCAGATCGGACTGCGGTCCCCACAGCATCAGGATCTGCCGGCTGTATTTCGGCGTCTGGGAAATATAGCGCGCCTCATAGCCCTCGACGCCGGCGGCTTTCCGCACAATCTCCGGGTCCCAGGTCTCGCCCATGCCCGGTGGTTGCGGGAACTGGGTGGTGGGGATCGGCGTCAGGTTGCGCTTGCCGCCGCCGCGCTGGACGACGCCGTGAATGCCTTCGGAACTGCCGATATTGGCAATGCCGAGGCGCGGCACGCCGGTCTGGGTGCCAAGGATATCGACCTTCTCATCGATGGTCATCAGCGACAGGATATTGTCGATGCGCTGTTCAGTCGGCAAATCGGGGTTTTGAAACGGATATTTATCCTGTGCCATGGCCGGCAGGGCCAGAAGGACGCTGGTTGATATCGCTAACACAAGACGGCGCCAGCCTGCACTATGACCTGACATGCGTATCTTCTCCTGAAATGGGCTGCTTCTCGACGCGCGCTATTTTACCGGCGCAACGGGCAGTTATCGGTGAAATTTGTCATATGAAAATGGCGCTGGCAAGCCTCATTTCTGGCGCATCCTGCTGCCACATCCGGACACGGGGCGGCGTAGAGTTTTTCCAAACAGGAGGCACCGCCATGACCGCACCACTCATCCCCGCCACCGAACTGGCGCGCGATAATCCCGTCCGCATCCGCAACGAAAGCGCCGAATACCGCGCCGCCCGCACGGCCCTGCTGGCCGAGGAGATCGAACTGCGCCGTCACCTGGAGCGCGTCGCCGCCCAGCGCCGCGCCCTGCCGCCGGGTGGTGTGGTCGACGGCGATTACCAGTTCATGAGCGAGAATGGTCCGGTCGATTTCACCGGCCTGTTTGGCGAAAAGGAGACCCTCGCCGTTTACAGCTATATGTTCGGCCCACAGCGTGAAAAGCCGTGCCCGATGTGCACCAACCTGCTGGGGCCACTCGATGCCAATGCCGAGGATTTAGCGCAACGTATTTCGCTGGTCGTCGTGGCGCGCTCACCGATCGAAAAATTGCAGGCCTGGAAGGCGCATCGCGGCTGGCGGCATCTGCGGCTCTTTACCGACCTCAACGACGCCTATTCGCGCGATTATTTCGGCCTGCTGCCGGATGGTTCCGAAATCCCGGCCTTCAACTTTTTCACCAAACGCGACGGCACGATCCGTCATTTCTGGTCGGGCGAAATGACCGGCCAGACCGCCGATCCCGGCCAGGACCCGCGTGGCGCACCCGACATGGCGCCACTGTGGAATGTGCTCGACTGCACGCCGGAAGGTCGGGGTGAAAACTGGTATCCGAAGCTCGATTACTGAGCCGCGACCGCCGCCGCTGTGATCCGTGCGCGCCGGAAATGATAATAGATCAGCGCACTGACGAGCGCCGCGAAGAAGCACCACACCGACGGCCAGTTCAGGTGATAGAAGCTGTAAGCGACGCCAAAACCACCGACCATGGCGACGCCGATCCAGCGCACGCTGCGATGCGACGACACGAAATAGGCTGCGCAGGTGGCGATGACATAGGCCGAGCGCACCAGCAGTCCGCCGCCGAACGGATTGGTATAGACGAGGCAGTGATTGATGACCTCGACCCCCACGCCATAGCGCAGGATGATGATAAAGGTGCCGATCGCCACCATGACGCCGATGGCGAAGACGGCCATCATCAGCCGTTTACGCAGGCGGTCAGGCTCGATCAGCAATATGCCGAGCGGAATGGCCAACGGCCAGATAACACCGATAAAGAAGGCATAGACCTGAACCAGCAGGTGCGACGCGCCACCAGTGCCGATCTGCGGCAACAGCAACCACAAAACGCCTTCGACGAATTGCTGCATGGCGAACAGCAGAGGCACGCTAGCGAAGGGCCGTTCATTTACCGCACGGGTCTCACGCAGGGCCAGGGCGCCGGCGCCGGCCACAAACGCGCTGGCGGCGAAACTGACGGAAGCAGAAAAACACATAAAACCCGGGCCCTTGATAATGTCGGCTCAGCTTTAGGGGCTTCACTGACAAAGTAAATATAAATCAGGCTTTGCCGCCTCGCTGATGTGCCGGCAATCAAGTCACATTTCTCCGAAAGCGTGTTTTTTTGATTGACGGGGCCACATTAACAGGTGTTAAGACGCTATAAATCCGGCGATGCTAAAAATAAGAACCTCATAAGTTCTGGAGACGTGTTTATGTCTTTGACCGAAAAGCTGCTCATGCCGAAAAAGCTGATAATCGCCGGACTGGTGATGATCGCGACCCTGATTTTATGCATAGGGCTGCAATATTATTTTGATATCCAGACCGTGAAACTGGTCAAAACCGTCTTTTACTACCTGGTGCTTGATTATATCTGGGCCTCGGTACGCCGCGAGTTTTTTCCCGACCGATCGTGACGGCAGGCAGGCTGTAACGAAGGCGCTTCCCCGCTAATCGCAGGGAAGCGTTTCTGGTTTCAGGCGGCCACTGACAGGCTGGTGCTCGCGACCGAGGCCATCGATTGCAGACTGGTCGCGCCGTAGGACTCAATCGCGCTTTGCAGATCCTTGAGCAGACTGGCGAAATCCGTATTGTCATCGCTGGTGCTCAGGTTACTGGATACGGATGAGGTCACGGCGGTATCGCTCATAGCCATACCAGCCGGCGGCGGACCTAGAGGCGGTCCGCCCTGCGGGCGATGTGCCTCCATCTCGCTGTCGAAAGCCGACTTTTCAGCTGATGTAACCGAACCGTCACCATCCGTATCCATAGACGCGAACATCTGGTCTGCGCGCGTCGTATCCGTACTGCCGGTTCTGGACGTATCGAAAGCTTCCATTTCGGTTTTGCTGAGAACGCCGTCACCATCACTGTCCATATCCGAGAGGGCGGGCGCCCCTTGTCCACCCGGCGCGCCAGGATGGCCGCCGCCACCCTGGCTTTGAAGCAGGCTACCCATAAGCTGATCGGACATTTGACTGAGAAAATAGCTTAAATCTTCACTGATACTGGTTGTCGAAGAGGCTGAGGTTGTCGAACTGGTCGTGGACGATGCCGCCCCGCCCGATGCACCGGAGGCGCTGGAGGCGCTGGAGGCGGACGAGGTCTTTGATGCCAGTTTGGCCTGCATCTGAGACAATAACTGGCTGAGGGATGGCCCTGCCGCGCTGCCTATCTGCATGTTAATCTCCTGAAAATACCGGAAGAAAGAAACCGGAAAGATTACAAGAGAAAATATTCAAGTTAACAGGATATTATTTTAACAAACATTTCAGCACTGTAACGGGAATATCTAAATTATGACTTGAATCATACAGCAATTCATATCGAATATGACACGATAAACACACTTACAAGCAAAAATTACTGTCGGTAAAAACGTATCGGCAAGTTTTGCCCCTCATAAGTCCCCCTTGCCTATTCAGCCTATGGACGCTAATCTGAAAGCTGACCGCAAATCCGACCTTACGCGATCCTCTGCTCCACCCTTTATCATAGTGATATCGCCATGCGCCCTTTCCGTTTCTTCCTTCCAATTCTCATTGCGGGCACGGGCCTGGCTAGCCTGGCCGGCGCGCAGGATTATGTCGGGGTCGGCATGAGCCTGAACACCTTCTTCTCGCCGTCCGGTCAGCCGTTCCGCGCCGCCGCAGGCCAGCCCTATCCGGTAACGGCCTGGTTCGCCCATGTTGATACCGACAAGGACGGCAAGATCAGCCATGATGAATTCATGGCGGATGCGACAGCCTTCTTCAACACGCTCGACACCAATCATGACGGCTATATCGGCAGTTCGGAAAACAGCGCCTATGAGAACAAGGTAGCGCCGGAAATCCAGAATATGGATCCGCGGATCAAACAGCCGAAAAACTATGTCGCTCAGTCCGACGATTCCGGCAGCGACCCGACCGCTGGCCGGTATCAGAAACAGATCGTCGGCGCCTCGCAATATAGCCTGATTGATGAACCACAGCCTGTCCGCGCCGCTGACAGCAATCTCGATTTCCGCGTCAAAATCGATGAATGGCAGACGGCCTCCAATCAAAGGTTCACTATCCTTGACCGCAACGGCGATGGCTTTATCACAATGGACGAGTTGCCGAAGACACCAGCTCAATTTAGCCTCGAAACGCCCGGCGATGTAAAGAAGGACAAGAAAAAACGTTTCGGTGGAAACTGATTTTTAGGTAAAACCATCCACATAATGACGTTCGGTTAGTTAAAACGACCCTGTTCATGCCTATGGGCGAATGTTTTATCTCGCCTTGCCGGCGCTTTCATGTTACGCCGCCCGCTTCATTTTTATCTGAGGCAGGGACAAAGTGTCCAAATCGGTTCGCAAATTGGGATTATTCGGTCTGGGCGCTTTTGGCCGCCTGATCGTGAAGCATCTGTCGCCCTATTTCGACATCTATGCCTGCGACCCCAGCCCGCAAGCCCGCGCCTATGCCCGGCGCCAT
>CAMLIY010000280.1 GCA_946480125.1 uncultured Asticcacaulis sp. | reverse complement strand
GGCACGTCATCTCGACGCCGCCATCGCGCACATGCCGATCGGCCTGCTGTTATTTGACCGCAACGAACATCTGATTCTGTCCAATGACCGTTTCGCCGAACTTTATGGCCTTGATCGCACTGTATTGCAGCCAGGCATGACCTTTCGAGCCCTGTCGGATCACATCGTCACCGTCTGCCTGGGTGAGTCTCCCGACGAGGACACACTGGCGCGGCATCACGCCCGTCATATGGCGCTGATCGGCACACCTGGCGGCGGCACGATGGTGTCGGACCTCTTCAGCTCACGGACCATGTCCATCTCGCATCGCCCCACCGCCGATGGCGGCTGGGTGTCCACCTTCGAGGATATCACCGAACGACGCGCTTCCGAAGCCCGTATCCAGCACCTGTCGCGGCATGACACCCTGACCGGCCTGCCAAATCGCACCTATTTCAGCGATGCCTTTGAAATCGAACTGGCGCGTGCCGAACAGAACGGCGAATATCTCGGCATGGTCGCCTTCGATATCGAGCAGTTCAAGGAAATCAATGACCGGCTGGGTCACAAGGCCGGTGACGAGGTTTTGAAGAAACTGGCGGCCCGGCTGGTCGATCACGCGCATGTCGATGGTCGCCTGGTCGCCCGTTTCGGCGGTGACGAGTTCAATTCGATGCGCCGCTTCAAACACCTCGAAGACCTCCGCGAAGCCGTGCAAATGCTTTATGACTGCACCTGCGAACCCATCCGTATAGGCGATGAGGATATTGTCCTGAACATCAATATGGGTGTCAGCATCTATCCTCAGGATGGCCGGACACGCGAAATCCTGCTTAATAATGCCGATCTGGCGATGCAGCGCGCCAAAAGCCTCACTGGCCGCGCTTTGTGCTATTACGATGCCACCATGGATGAGGCCGCGCGTGAACGCAACGCCACGGCTAAGGATCTGGTGCGCGCCCTGAAGGACGATGAATTCCGTCTCTACTATCAGGTTCAGCAATCAGTCGTGACCGGTGAAATTACCGGCTATGAGGCGCTGATACGCTGGATACATCCGGTGCGCGGCTTCATTCCACCGATGGATTTCATTTCGGTGGCCGAAGAGAGCGGCTCTATTGTCGAGATTGGCGCCTGGGTTCTGCGCACGGCCTGCCGTGAAGCGGTGAGCTGGGGGAATAATCTCAAAATCGCCGTTAATTTGTCGCCGGTTCAGCTCAATGATATCAGCCTGATCGAAACCGTTCAGTCGATTCTGATCGAAACCGGCCTGTCGCCTTCCCGCCTTGAGCTGGAAATTACCGAATCAACCATTATCGGCGACAAGGTCCGCGCGCTGCATCTGTTGCGCCAGATCAAGGCGCTGGGTGTGACCATCGCCATCGATGACTTCGGCACCGGCTACGCCTCGCTGGATACGCTCAACTCTTTCCCGTTCGATAAAATCAAGATCGACCGGTCCTTCCTGATGGAGGCCGACAAGAGCGCCCAGGCTCGCGCCATCGTCCGCGCCATTCTCGCCCTCGGCAAATCGCTGGAAATACCGGTGCTGGCGGAAGGCGTCGAAACCGAGGCGCAACTCGGTCTGCTGCGCGAAGAGGGCTGTGAGGAAGCGCAGGGCTATCTGTTGGGTCGCCCCACGGAATTTATCGGCATCGTGAAAGCCGCCTGATTTCCTATTCAGCGGCGGTTTCCCTTGCCTGACCCGTTTCTGGCTGGACAGTTTCCACCATCTCCAGCGATTCCGCGATAATCGCCCGCATGGCGCGCTCCGCCATTTCTGGCTGGCCGGCCTCGATAGCGATCAGAACCGCCTCATGTGACGGAATGCTGGCGGTATGACCGGCAATGCGATTAGTCAGGCCGATGGAAATGGTCAGGGCCGTATGGATCAGTTCCTTGAGCTGTATAATAAACGGATTGCCCGATGCTTTCAGGATAGCGACATGGAAGTCGATATCGGCCAGCAAGGCCAGCTCATGATCATCGCAATCATCGCGCATGCCGTGCAGCCCGGCCCTTATGGCCATGATATCGGCCCGGCTGGCCCGCTTTGCCGCGAGGGAAGCCGCGATCGGTTCGATGGCTAGGCGAACCTCGGTCAAATCACGGTATATCTTGTGTGAATAAGGCCGTTCTGTCATCCATCGTGTGACATCGGGGTCAAGCAGGTTCCAGCTGTTCACCGCCTCGACACGCGTGCCCTGACGCGGACGCGAGGTTAGAAGCCCCTTTGCGGTCAGCATTTTGACGGCTTCGCGGGCGACGGTTCGACTGGCGCCGTGCGCTACGCACAATTCCGCCTCTGTGGGAAAACCACTGGCTTCATACGCGCCGATTACAATGGCTTGCCCAAGCGTTTCCACAAGTGAATAGGTCAGGCTGACGCCCGGTGTATGCCGCATCTGTTTCTTCCCGTATTTTATAGGTGCTTAATTTATTTAATTAAATTGTACTTGTCACTTCAAATTGCGAACGCTCATGCCATCAGCAGCAAGCCATTGAATTTGTTGATAGCGCTAACAGCTAAACAACTATACCTGCGCCGCAAAACGCTCGATCAGCCATTGGGCCGCAGGGCCAGGAGGGGTGTCAGTACGATAGATGGCATGCATGTCATAGGCGTTGACCGGCCAGTCCGGCAGGTTCAGCGTTACCAGCCGGCCAGCCTCCAGATCCCCACGCACCATTGATTCAGGCATCGATCCCCAGCCGACCCCGGCCAGCAGCAGGGCGTGTTTCGAACCCAGATCGGCCAGCCGCCACGTCTTGACACCGATCACGCCAAAATCCTGTCCGGCGGTTAGCGGCGACCGATCGGTCAGAACAAGCTGAATATGATTACGCGCCTCACCGGGTACTTTTCGCCCCGTCCGGGCGAGCGGATGAAAGGGGGCCGCCACGGGCACCAGCCGGATGGCGCCGATATGGCGACGGTCCAGGGCCTCGACCGTGGCATTGAGCGGGCCGCTGATGCCGATAATCGCCATCTTCTCAACAACCCGTTGGGTAACGCCCCCCAAAGCCTCGACATGCAGGCGCAAGGGAATTGTCGGAAAAGACGTCTGAAAGGCCTGCAAGGCATCGACCAGCCGTGCCGTCGGCAACATGACATCGACGGCCACCGAAACCTCGGCTTCCAGCCCTTCGGCCAGACTTTTGACCCGTGCCCGCAGCACATCCACCCCGTGCGTCACGGTTCGCGCCTCGGCCAATACCGCCTTTCCCGCCTCGGTCAGCCGGGGCTTACGCGTGCCAATGCGATCGAACAATGGCACACCAAGCTGGAATTCGAGATTATCAATGGCGTAGGTGATCGCCGAGGTGGCGCGGTTCAACTGCCTGGCGGCCGCGGCGAAACTGCCCGTTTCGACAACGGACAATAACACCTGCAACTGATCGAGCGTGGGGGTGCCGGGCTTCATTCCCGCTCTCCATTATTTCTAATTATTAGAAAAGTATATTCGATATTATGCGGATTTTCAGAATAACTGGCAAGGCATATAACCTTGCGTAACGGTTAAGGCCGCTTGTAATTCCTTCAGGAGATTGTGACCATGACGATCCTGACCACCCATAAAGACCGTGCGATCACCAGCCAGCATATCGCTTTGCGTACTCTGGAAGGCGATGGCTTTGAAGTTCGTCGCGCTATCCCGTCCAAAAGCTACGAATCGGTCGGTCCATTCATCTTTCTCGACCATTTCGGCCCTATCGAATTTCTGCCAGGCGAAGCCAAGGGGGCTTCGGCCCATCCGCATGCCGGGATCGAAACCCTGACCCTGCTGCTCGAAGGGCGCAGCGTTCACAAGGACAGCCTCGGCAATATGAGCGTCATGCAGCCGGGCGAAGTGCAGTGGATGCGCGCCGGCCGCGGCATCATCCATGATGAAGGCCCCGACGCTGAAATTCAGCGCACCGGCGGCCGCAATCACGGTATCCAGCTCTGGCTCAACATGCCCAAAGGCAAAAAGCACGGTGATCCGGCCTATCGCCACTTTGCCGCCGGTGAAATCCCGGTTGTCGAAGGTGATAAGGCCTCGGCCCGTATTGTCGCCGGTCGCGTCAATGGCGTCACGGGGCCGCTTGAAAGCTTCGGCGCGCCGGTCGTGATACATGCTTCGCTCAAGGCCGGCGGGCAAATCACGCTCGATAGCTATGCCCGTGAGCTGGCGCTCTATACCATGACCGGCGTGGCGGTGATCAACGGGCAAACCGTTTCTCCCGGCGAACTGGTCCGCTTCGATGACGGCGATTCCGTCACCCTGACCACTGATCAGGACAGCGAAATCCTGCTCGTTGGCGGCGATCCGCTCGACGCGCCGATTGTCCGTCACGGTCCGTTCGTCATGAATACGATCGAAGACCTCGAACGCGCCGTCCGCGACTACTATGCCGGCCGCATGGGCGTGATTGCTTAATTTCTTTTCCTCTCCTCCCCAGCTTATCAGTAAGCCCACTTCTTCTCAGTAAGGACTATTCACATGGCTAAGGTTCTCGTTCTCTATTATTCCTCA
>CAMLIY010000279.1 GCA_946480125.1 uncultured Asticcacaulis sp. | reverse complement strand
AGAAAGAACTGTTCCCCACGGGTGGCCCACAAATTATAGTAAGCTTGGGCTTCCGCCCTGATCTCCGCTGCCGTAAGCGCCTTCGGCTTAACCAGCGGATGACCAGGCGCTTCGTATAGCATTATGCCGTCACGGGCGATGTCAGTGAAAAACGGGCGGCCCTTGGCGAGCTGGTCGTTTACATCGGCAAGGTCGTGGACGATGAAGTTGACCGGCGTTTTGATATTGTGGGTGACCGTCACTTCGCGGATGAAATGCTCGTCCGCCTTGCCCCAATATTCGTGCAGATCGGTGAACTGGTGGCTGTTGACCACGATAAGCAGGTCGTAGTCGGAGCGATAGCCTGAGAGGCGATCTTCCACCCAATCTCCCCGCGCGTAGGAGCCGAACAGGATGACCTTCAAAATGCGGCCGAGTTTCCGTTTGTCAGACAGCTTGGTTTTAGTGACGTCCTCGAACTCATCGAACAGCACCTTCACCACGCGCTCAAGCTCGCGGCGTTTCGTGTCTGGTAGGTGAGGGAGCTGATCGGACAGCATCGAGATTCCTGTAAGATGGAAATCTGAGTCTAGCACCGCTGCCGGGCGTGGGCTACCGCTTTTGCGGTGCCCCTTTTACGAGTGAGGCCTACCTAAGCTTTTTCAATGGCAATTCTAGCTGCGTCCATTGTGGAAGCCCGTTGGCGTCGGGCTTCGTCGTCTGCACAATCGCAGGCGCGGGCGGTCTCACTGAATTTCCGCCGTCGATAAACTCCAACAGGTCACGACGCATGATCAGTCGCCGCCCGCCAACCTTCACCGACCGCAAGGCCCCTTCGGCGATCCTTTCGTAAAGGAATGACCGGCCCAGGCCCGACGCCTTCACAGCCTCGTCTATGCGGTATGAAATCTTGTCATTAGCATCGGGCATAGGGCAGTCCTCCAGACCTAACAATATACCATGCTAAGCCGGTTTCGCTGATAGTCCCAGCAGGGACAGGCAGCGCCAAATGAGGCCACGGAGCGCAACAAGCACGAGCCGTCAAAATTGCATTGAGGGTCTAAACATCGTGCCGTGCGGGCTCTTGACAGGTCCGGCCAACCATAGGCCAGGGACCTGCCAAGAGCCCTTTTGGGAGACATTTTTTGTGCGGCGCGCAAAGAGTCGGTTAAATTAACAAAAACAATTGATTACAGCGAAATAACTCCCTATTTTTTGGTTAAATCCTCAAAAGCGATGTGCAGACAAGAACTTACGCGAAACGGGAGTTGAGCCTTTATCTTGCCTTCTCCGCGTACTAAATTTGTTCTCATCTAGCTGCAGGTGAATGGTCACCGCACATTGTGCGCCGCAAACAGACGGCGAAATGAGCGGCGACCATTAATTGGCCGGTGGCAGGCCTAGCCATAACTGCGCCCCGGAAACTGTATTTTCATTGTCACGTTCGAAGCATACCTGGCCCTGGGTTCGATCGCCTGGGCCGGTTGTCGTGTTTGTTTGGCAAACTGCTTAGGCGAGAGAATTGCGACGCCTGCCTTTAGGTGGTCGAGATAATCAGACCACCATTGCGCCATTTCCACGCGCTCATCCCAAAACTGGCTGCGCTGATAGATGCCACGTACACTGTCATCCACATGTGACAAGGCCAGTTCGATGGTTTCCGGCGCCCACAGCCGCGACTCGTTTAGGAGCGTGCTGGCCGTGCTCCTGAAGCCGTGTGACACCATTTCGCCGTTCGTGTAGCCCATTCGCTTCAGCGCTTGGTTCAGGGTGTTTTCCGACATGGTCATTTTCCAATTCTTGCGCGCCGGAAGAATAAGT
The DNA here is from genome assembly GCA_946480125.1 of uncultured Asticcacaulis sp. The sequence continues at coordinate 2,712 of CAMLIY010000279.1, read as the reverse complement.
TTGCGGTGTCCCCACAGTCGGTGCGCTTCATTGAAAATTGCCAGAGACTGCCGAGATAGGGGCACAACATGGGGTTCCCGCATTTTCATTTTCTCAGCAGGTATTTTCCAGACGCAGTCATCACGGTCCACCTCGGTCCATTCAGCCCTGCGAAGTTCACCGGGGCGAACGAAAACGTGGGGTAATAACGATAACGCAAGGCGCGTGCCTGCGTATCCCCCGTAGGCGTCAATATCGCGGAGGAGTTTCCCCAGAGCTTCGGGATCAATAATTGCCGCGTGATGCCGCACCTTAGGCTTGACCAGCGCTTCGCCCAAATCAGCGGCGGGATTCCGTTCGGCCCGTCCTGTAAGAATGCCGTAGCGATAAACTCTTGAAATGAAGGCCCTGACCCGATTTGCCGTCTCATGATAGCCGTTTTCCTCGACCTTCCGAACCGTTTGCAGAATTTCAAGCGGCATCAAATCGATCAGCGCCTGGTCTCCAAGGTCTTTCTCGATGAGCGATAGGAACCATGCCATCTTATAGAGCGTCTTTTCGGAATAACCATCTTTCCGCTTTTTCTCGATAAATTCGAGCGCGACGACGCGTAGGGTGCTGCTCTTTTCTAAGACCTTAGCTTTCTCCTCTCGTTTGCGTTCCTCGTAGGGATCGACCGAATTGGCGAGGAGGACACGCGCGTCGTCCCGCTTCTGCCGGGCGTCTTTTAGACTCACCTCTGGATAGGAGCCGACCGACAGAACTTTCTCAGAGCCCTGCCATCGATATTTGACCCGCCAGAACCTCCCGCCTGATGGCGTCACAAAGAGATAGAGGCCGTACTCGTCATAGAGCTTGTAGGGTTTAGTCGTCGGCTTCGCGTTGCGTGCCGTCATTTCCGATAGAGCCATGTTCCCTCCTGGAACGTATGAGAAACATACGTGCGACAGATGGACGGCGATACCCCCAATTGTACCCCAATATACCCCCGGATGAGGGTGGATACGGGCGGACAGCCGTGGCCTGTTACACGTATAACCTATCAGATTTTAAAAGATTTTTCAAGATTTCCCCAAATGCGAAAAGCGCATTTGGTGCCCCCGGTCGGACTCGAACCGACACACCTCGCGGTACCGGATTTTGAATCCGGCGCGTCTACCAATTCCACCACAGGGGCGCAGGGAAGGAAGCGGGTTGATAAAGACTTTTGCCGGTCGGTGCAAGACCCAAACAGAGCGTTTTTGATAGGCTGCCTAAGCCAGCATATTGCGTTTGTGCGCCGGCAGCTTTTTACGCGCGGGTTTCGGCGTTGTTGGGGGCGGAATCATATCCGGCTGAGGACCGGGAGAGACAGCCGCCACCGACACCGTTGCCTTGTCGGCGTCATTGAGCGCGTCCCTCACCACCGCCGCCGCACCGTTTTGCCTCGCCAGCGGCCATACGGGACGCCAGCGGGGCAGATCGGGCGCCGGCAGATACTGAGCCTCCAGCTGGCGGACATACGCCAGGCTGTCGGTCCGCGCCAGTTCGTCCTGAGCGGCGCGTATCAGGCCTTTGACGTAATCCTCACGGTTCCAGAACACGCGAAAACTGTTCAAGCTTTCCCATACCGCAATCATCTGTTCTTCGGCCGAAAGGGCGACCTTGATCTTGTGCGGCTTTGGCGCTTCGGGCGCAGACGGCGCGGGTGGCGGCAAGGCCTTTTCCAGATCGGTCAAGCCTTTTCCGGGATGATCGACCAAGGCCATGACGTGACCCAGCCGATTGCGCACCTCTTCGCGCACCAGGGCGGCGCGTTCGATAATCGCCAACCCACGCGCTTCAAGCGCCTGATCGAGGCGTTGACGAATACTGCCATAAATATGGTCCACCGATCGTTGCTTGCTTTCATCAAGCCGCATGGCCGCCTGACGCCGCCCGATATAGGCCCCCACACCAACGGCAATCACCACTGTTACGGCCAATGCCAGCACAACGTACAGAAGAAACGGATCGAAATAGCCTATGGCGATATCGGCATAATAGGGATCTGGGGGGCCATCGTTAAATGTGCCGTTGAAATCCGAATCGAACAAGAAAAGCCCCATCTCTATACCCGTGCCACAGGCGCGCCGGGACGCGGCAAAAGCGGGGGCGTCCAGGCCGGGGTATCGATAAGCTCAGCGCGCGCATCTTCCAGCCGTCCGGCCATGGACCGCGTCTCTTTCCATTCATCATGCAGGGTATTCAGGCTTTTATAGATGCGCGCCTGATGGCTGAGAGGCGCCGGCGGTGGCGGCATATATGGCGCGCCAATCTGCGCAATTGGCTGGCCATTATTACCATTGCGCTCCCCTTCACCCAGCGGCTGACTATTCGTGCCGTTGCTGACCGCAATGTTGATGATGGTGCCTGAGTTTTCGCCTATGCCCGCGATGCCATAACCAGCTGGCGCCTCAACTTCTTTTACCCCACTCAAGGCTTTTTCAAGCTTGCTGTATTCGTTACGGATTTCGCGCCCACACCGGCGCGTATCACCGCATATGGCATTGATCAGGCCGATGACATCGGGGGTAAGCGTACCCGGCGTTTCGTAAGCCCTGGCTTGAGCCTGCCGTGAGGCCGCTTCAACCAGCTTCACCGTCTTCACATGGGCAAAAAAGCTCTCCCACTGATTGCGGCGGACAAACCGGCCAACCCCCCAGATGACCAGAACCATGATGATGCCCCAGGCCAGAAAGGCCAGCAGGGGAC
>CAMLIY010000278.1 GCA_946480125.1 uncultured Asticcacaulis sp. | reverse complement strand
AAAAATCCCCTTTGACGGATGACGACTTGCTGTTAAACGCCCTCTCTTCTAAAGGTTATGGCCTTTAAGGGTGGTCTCCCTTATTCGATATTGGTTTTTAACGCCTCGCGCGTTCACTTGGGGCATTCAAGAGCGACCTGATGCGACATTATCTCGAATTCGAACGTCCGATCGCGGACCTGGAAGCCAAGATCGAGGAGCTTTCCACCCTGTCGCAAAGTGGCGGGGCGAATCTCGATGTCGAGGTGCAGGCCCTGCGCCAGCGCACAGAAGTCTTGCGTCGCGAAACCTATTCCCGTCTGGATCCCTGGCAAAAAACGCTTGTCGCCCGCCATCCTCAGCGTCCACACCTGGTCGACTATATCAATGGTTTGATAGAGGATTTTGTTGAATTGCGCGGGGATCGCAAGTTTGGTGATGATCAGGCAATTGTGGGGGGGCTCGGCCGTTTCCGCAATCAGGCCGTCGTGGTCATGGGCCATGAAAAGGGATTTGATACCGCCACGCGTCTAAAGCACAATTTTGGCATGGCCCGCCCCGAAGGCTACCGCAAGGCGGTGCGCCTCATGGAGATGGCTGAACAGTTTGGACTGCCGGTATTGACCTTTGTCGATACCGCCGGCGCCTATCCCGGCATCGGCGCCGAAGAACGCGGCCAGGCCGAGGCCATTGCCCGCTCCACCGAAAAGGGCCTGACCCTGAAAGTGCCTATGATCGCCACGGTAACCGGCGAGGGAGGGTCCGGCGGCGCCATCGCCCTGGCCGCCGCCAACCGCGTACTGATTCTCGAACATTCGATCTATTCAGTGATTTCGCCGGAAGGCGCGGCATCGATTTTATGGCACGATGGTTCACGCGCCAAGGATGCCGCCGACCAGATGAAGATCACGGCGCCCGACTTGCTCAAGATGGGTATTGTTGACCGCATCGTCGAAGAACCGGCCGGTGGCGCGCACTCCAATCCGGACGCCATGATCGACACGCTTGGCGATGTGCTGGAAAAGGAATTGCAGGCCATGAGCTTCCTTTCCGCTGATCAGCTGATCGAGCAGCGCGCCCAGCGCTTCTACGATATTGGCCGCAAGGGGCTGGCTTAAAAGCTTCCCGGTTTTCAGACTTCCTTTACCAGCCTCTAATATTCCAGCCTCTCAAATCAATTTGCGAACAGACGGCGGTATTCCTACCCTGTGCTGAAATCGCCTAATTTGGGAATCCAATATCATGCGTCACCTGTTTATCGTTGCCGGCCTGCTGGGCGCCGTTGCTGTTGCGCCTGTCAGTGCGCAGGCTGTAGAACCTGATTTTGTCGGCGTTCGGGCCGGTACTCTGGGCGCGGGCGCCGAATTCGGCCTGAAGCTCAGCCCGCATTTTACCGCACGCGCCATCGCCAATGGGGCGAATTTTGGTTACGACGACACCAGTGACGACATTCGTTACGACGGTGATTTGAAACTGGCCTCCTATGGTGTGCAACTCGATTATCGCTTCAGCGAAACGGGCCCGCTTTACGTCACGGCCGGCGTTTATAAGAATGATAACAAGATCGTGGCGACTGGCCGCGCTAATGGCACGGTGACGGTCGGCGGCGTACCTCTGACCGAATCGCAGGTCGGTACGCTTAACGGCCGGGCCACCTTTGATGATGCGGTGCCTTATCTGGGTATCGGCGCGCGCTGGCCTGTCGGCGTTGTCGAAATCAACCTCGAAGCCGGCGCCTATTTCCAGGGGCGCCCGAGTGTTACCCTGACCTCGGACAGCATTTATGCCAATCTGCCGGACGTACAGGCGGCACTGGAGACTGAGCGCCAGAGCCTTCAGGATGACATATCCGACTTCAAGACTTATCCCGTGGTTGAACTTGGCCTGCGTTATAAATTTTAAGTCTTGCTGATTTCGACCTGGTGCGGAAAGGGGATCTCGATCCCCGCCGCATCGAGGGCTTTCTTGATATCTATCATCAGGCTGGTGCGCGCGCTAATGCCGTGCGCCGGCAAAACCCAGAGAAATATCCTGGCGGTTATGCCGCTGGCGGCAAATTGGGTCAGGCCCACTACCGGATCGTGTGTGCTTAGGCGTTCGGATTGCTTCGTAGCCACCGCTCGCAGAATATCAAGCGCCTGATTGAGATCCGTGTCGTAACCTATATCGACCAGTATTTCGAGTTTCAGCGCCGCATTGGTGGTGATATTGTAGATCTCGTTGCTGAAAGCCTTGGTGTTCGGAACATAAACCCTGACATTATCGACATTATTGATCTCGGTAGCGAACAGGCCAAGACGATGCACCGTGCCCTTGACCTCGCCGATATGGACGGTATCGCCGATGCGGTAAGGTTTGTTGAACAGGATCATCAGGCCGGCCGCCACATTGCCAAGCGTCCCCTGCAAGGCCAGGCCGATGGCGAGCGAAGCGGCGCCCAGCACCGTCAGTAGGGAGGCTGTCTGGACGCCCAGGCGGTTAAGCACGGCGACCAAGCCGACGGCCAGTACGATCCAGCGGACAACCTGTGAAAAAAATTCAAGTAAGGTTCGGTCGCCGTCCTTCTGAACCAGCCGTCTGGAGGCGCGCTTAACGGCATCGGATGCCATGCCGGACAGCATGAGGGTAATGGCGAAGATCGCGGCGGCCCAGCCGATATTGGCCATGATATCCGGATGTGCACTGAGCCTGGCCCATATAATAGCTGCGTCGCGCGCCACTTCGTCCACGAAAGGCTGGAGGGGACCGAGATTGAAATGCGTCGTGCCGGACATGAATAGGCTCCTTGGCAAATAACATATGACCGGCTATCCGTATGGGATGACGAACGGACTGACAACCTTTTCATGGCGATACTTCTCCGGGTCATTCTTTGGGCCTAAAGGAGCCTATGCGGCACGCCTGGTACTGGCTGCGATGCTGGCATTGTTCGCGGGGCACATGCTGCCGGGAGCGCATGCCTTCAGCGCCGTTCTCAGTGCTCTGATTGTTGTGCGGCCCTATAGCCAGGGTGCATTGCGAGCGGGAGCGATGCGGCTTCTGGCGACCTTTATCGGTATTGCCCTGTCTTTTGCCGCGGCGGCATTGCACCAGTTTGGTTTCAATGAGTATGTGCGTCTGTTGATCGCTCTGTTGCCGCTGGCCATACTGACCGCCTATAATTCAGAATATCGCTCGGCCCTGATCGCGGCGGTGCTGATGGTAGGCGCGGCGTCCGGTCCGGCGACGGGACTGGAGCAGGCCGCTATCGGGCGGGCAATCGTGGTTGGCCTTGGCGCCTGTATCGGTATTGTGGTCTCGGTTGTCGTTTTGCCGACGCCGCATAAGCGTGCCGTGGCCGAAAAGGCCGTGCTGGTTATGACCCAAATGATTGGCAATCTGAATAATATGGCCTTGCCGGATGTGCGTTCGGAAAAGGCTGATACCAGTCTGCGCCGCGCGCTTCTGGACCTCGGTCAGATGCATCGTGACAACGGGAAAGGCCATGCCGAAGATGATCCGTCCGGCCAGATCGTCCGGCTGGTGCGTCATGCCCAGGCGGTCTGCCTGCTGCTTCGGGTCGAATGGCGGCGGGAACCGGGCGAGGGAAGAGAAGCCTTTTGCGCCGCCTTGCTTGACCTGGTCAGCGCTATGCGTACTGGCACAATGGTCGAAGACAAGGTCGCTGCCGTCTGGCACGCCTTGCCGGAAGTCACCGGTGTGCAGAACTGGATGGTACGCGCCCTGGCCGGTGATGTGACACGGCTGGCGAAACTGGCGGCTTAAATTTTGCGGCGGGCCTTGAAGAACGCTTTCAGCATCCCGGAACTCTCTTCTGCCAATACGCCTGACGTGACATCAGGCTTCCAGTGACAGGTCGGTTGCGCGAAGAATTCAGGTCCGTGTTCGATAGCACCGCCCTTTGGGTCTGCCGCACCATAAATCACCCGGCCGATGCGGGCATGGCTGATGGCGCCGGCGCACATGGCGCAGGGTTCCAGAGTCACATATAGCCACAGATCAGTCAGGCGATAATTGCCAAGCCGCTCTCCGGCGGCCCGTAAAGCGCGGATTTCGGCGTGCGCGGTGGCATCATGTAACGAAATTGGCGCATTTCCGGCACTTGTTACAACAGTTTTACTTGACGGATCGTAGATTAAAGCGCCAATCGGCACCTCACCGGACAAGGCCGCTTCGCGTGCTTTTTCCAGCGCCTGGTGCATCAAGTCAATATCGTCGTCCATAAGGACTTAAAGACGGGCCTGAGTATAGGCGTCAAGCCATTTTAGAAAGATATACCGTGACCCAAGACAGTAACGCTGGAGAGCGTAACGAAGATCAAAATGACCCCGAAGCTCCGCGCGAGCTGACACCGCAGGAAATCCAGGCGGCGAAGGAATTGCAGGAGATCGCCGACGGTCACCGCTACATGCCGCAGGAAATGCGCGACGCCAAGGAAGCGCTTGGTAAGAAGCCGGAGCGTCCGAAGAAGGCCCCCAAGAAAGACGACAAGATCGCCACCGGCGAGCGCATCGCCAAGGTGCTGGCGCGCGC
>CAMLIY010000277.1 GCA_946480125.1 uncultured Asticcacaulis sp. | reverse complement strand
CACACCGCCGGAGGTGACGAAGTCCGCCCGGCTGAGCGTCAGGCGTCCGCCGTCGGGCAGGCGGGTTTCCTGCGAGACCAGGACGGCCCCGGCGGTGCGTTCGCCGATGACGACGGCGCGGCCGGCCTCCTGCAGGGCTGCGGGGGTCAGTTCGGCGGCGCTGCGGCTGTCGCCGTCGACCAGGACCGCGACGGGATTGGCCACGGGACCGTCCAGCGCGCCGCAGCCGCCCTCGGTGCGCATCATGATCTGACGGCCCGAGCGCGGAGTGCGGGTGGCCCAGACCTGATCTCGGGGCAGGAAGCAGCTGAGCACCGCGTCAGCCTCCATCAGCCGACCGCCGGGATTGCCGCGCAGGTCGACGATGACGTCGGTGTCGGGTGACAGATCGGCCAGCTCGGTCCCCATCCAGCGACCCAGGCCCGCCTCGAAGCCATCGACGCGCAGCACCACGACGCCCGGGCGCGAGCGGTCGGCGATGAACGCGGGTTGAGGGTCCATGACGACCGGCACGAGGTCCAGCGGACGCGGGCGGCCCTCTTCGTCGGTAAAGGCCAGATGGATGGACCGGCCTTCGACCACGTCCTGTTCCGGGCTCCAGAGACCGTCGCCCGTATGCAGACGCCAGCCCTCGGCGACCCCCGCAGCCTCGGCCGGGGAACCTCGGCGGACGGACTCGATGGTGTAGTCGCCGGGATGGGCGGGGTCGGGGCGCAGGGTGACGCCGATGGCCGCGCGGCGCTCGCGCAGGCGATCCTGACGGCGGGCGACGGCGGGCGGCGCGGCGCCGGCGTGATCGTCGTCCAGCAGGCCCAGCATCTCGTCGAGCACGACATAGAGGGCACGGTCGTCATGGGCGGCCAGGGCCTGCGGACGATAGGTGCGGCGCGCCGCGTTCCAGTCCACCCCGTGCAGATGGGGGTCATAGTACTGGGTGCGGACCTCGCCCCAGACCTGATCGAAGACCCGCTGGTTCATGCGCGCCCGGTCTCGTGAGGGCGCCATCGCCGAAACCGATACGGCGGGCGCTTCGTCCGGAGCCGTGGCCGCGAACGACGGAGCCGCGACGAGCGCAAGGCCCATCGCGGCTGACACGGTCAGTCGTGAAACGAGACGACGGAAGGACATCAACCCACGTTAGGGCGCCCGCCGTATGACGGCCAAATCACGAATTCGCCGGGTGCGGATCACTCGCCATCGGCCGGCGCGACACGACGGGCGAAGACGTGGACCTGGTTCTCGCCGGCGCCCTCGCCTTCCTCGACGAAACCCGAGTGATCGGCGTCCATGCGGGAGAAGGCCTCACGCAGCGGCGCGGTGAACTCGGCCTCGCTGATCTTGCCGTCGCCGTCCTTGTCCAGATCGTCGGAGCCGTGGTCGCTGACGGCGGTGCGGACCTCGACGCGTCCGCCGGGTTCGCCGCCGGGCCCGCGCCGGAAGCGGATGACGCCGGGACCGCCGTCCGGCAGGGTCCGGACCACCACGCGACCGTCCTCGCCCGGGCCGTCGGGGCCGACGAAGACCATGGTGTGCTCGCCGTCGCGTTCGATGCGGGCGGCGCGCTCGCCCCCCGGGCCCGGACGCCGGAACTCGAACCGTTCCACGCCGGCTCCGCCGCCCAGACGCCGGACAGCGACATGACCGTCGCCCGGTCCATGTCCGGACACCAGCTCGTCCCGCGACAGACGACCGTCGCCGTCCTTGTCCATCTTGGCGAACGCGTCGTTCAGGGGGGCGGCGAACTCCTCGCGGGTAGCCGTATAATCGGTAGCCTGACTGAATTTCATTCCTGCGGTAACGCTCGGTGAGATCCACCCCAGGTCGTAAGATGAATACAGGCTTATTTCACCTTTGGTTTCTGAGTTTACTGAGTAACTGTTCTCATTATAATAGTACTTGGTACCGGTAATTTCTGCGTCCCAATTGCCTTTACTGATCATATATCCCCCATTGAGTTCAAACATATCTGTTCGGCCTTCAGTAGAAAGATAGTTAGCGCTTACTCCGGCAAACAAGCCTGACTTATGAATATACCTGAGTCCGGCAGTGATATAGGGTATTTTTACAGAATCGCTTCTACCAAGATATACGTTATCGCTCAGGTAACCGAGCTCGATTTTCAGGTGCGACTTTCTTTTTACCGGAGCAGTATCGGTTGTGGTTGTCAGGGAGTCCTGTGCATATACAACAGACGATCCTAACAACAGGGAAATGACCAATGAAAGCAGGGGTTTGTTTTTAAAGGGCATTGGGGTAACATTAAAAAAGGTCCGGAAACTACTTTCCGGACCCTGATAGTTAACAATTAGTTTCCTGTCGCGTCTTCTACTCTTTCTTTTTTGTCCTTGTTCAGGTCTTTCTTGTCACCTTTCAAATCTTTTACATCGCCTCTTCTGTCGCGACGGTCTTTATGAATATCACGGCTGTCTTTCCTGATATCCTTATTGTCGCTGTGAATGTCTTTGGCATCGCTCTTAATGTCGGCTTTATCTGCTGCGATGTCAGCAGTGTTGCCATCTTTTTTGTCCTGCATCAAATCTTTTCTGTCGTTGCGAACGTCTTTTTTATCCTGGTTACGATCTTTTACATCCTGGCGACGGTCTTTTTTATCGCTATTAATGTCTTTGGTATCCTTTGCGATGTCTTTTTTATCGCTGTGGATATCCCGACGGTCGCTGCGGATGTCGCGGGTGTCTTGTTTTACGCGGTGAGGATGTGCAACTCGTGTTTGTGCTGAAGCGGCCATAGAAAGGCAAATGGCAAAGCCTAGAATAATTGTTTTCATTTGTGTTACTTTTAATGATACAGTAGATATTAAAAGCGGATTAATGTTTAATCGAGTGCGTGAAAATTATTCTCAGAAAGACCAAATGCTTTTATGCCTGTGCTATAAATCAATGTAAATCAAAGGCTCATCCCTTTTGTTATTGCTTTGTTATCCCAGTTCAGACTATTTTACCGAGAACCTCACATACTCTCCAAACCCCACCGAACTCATACCTGTTACGCCTGATCCACTGCCTATTCCCGTTGCGGGAAATGCTTCATACTTTTTCTCTTTCACATAAATATCCGGGGCAAAATCGTAGGTATCATTCACCGCGAGCGCTGCTCCAAACAATGTAGAAAGATCTGTTGCTTTTACACTAAAGCTGAGTGGTAAGGATGTAACGTCTGCTTTAAACAGCTTTACACTTGCTGCAGCTCCATTCTTTCGAACAACAATATCAACTTTGGCTGGTGGCGTTGCACCGGCAAAATACAGATCCACTTTTATCTTTCCTTCGAATGCGCCCTGGTTATTAAATGTAATGGTTGCAGTAGTGCCCCCTGATTCGAGGTTGGTGGTAATAGCCGGCACATCTTCTATGCTTACTCTGTCGGATATAGCGCCATCATTTTTGGAACAGCTTATGAATGTAACAATGACTATTAATATTATTATGTGTTTCATGTTTGTTTAATTAGTGGTGATCGGTTATAGTTGCCAGAATACTTTATATAATTCAGCTACTTTTTGTGGTGGTGCATTTTTGTTCAAGCCTATTTCCCCAGTGCTGAAGGGTAAACTCCAGGGATACTTCCTGTCATTTGAGACGGGGGTTATTTTTCCATCCGGACCGGTCACACTCGTTACAATTCCCTCAGGTGCAGGTGCAAACAACACGGGATATTTTGTGCGCCGGTAATCGGTATAATTATCCACGGGATTTTCGATGCGGTTGATCCATTTCTCGGTCATGATGTATTCCATCTTTTTGGCATCATTACCTGCATCAAAAGCTGCGAGCACGCCGTCTTTGTAGGTTTTGGCGGCCGCTAATGTCGCTATTGTTGGAACGTTTTGTGCAGCGCCGGCCGATCCTGGTTTTACAAAATTGGCCACTACATTATCTACATGCGCAAACGTGGCATCCAATGCTTTGCTGAACACATCTCTTGCATTGCCGGTGATCACGCCTGCCTGCATCAATTCCGCTTCCAGGTATAAGCGGTCTGCATAGGTAATAAATTCATGCGGCCTGGCGCCCGTTCCTGCATTTTGATTGCCGAGTGAGTTTACGCTTTTAGCGGCGCTGTCGTTATACCGGCCACCGGCGGGATAAATGCCCAGTAGTGAATAGGTCTGACTGTTTGATCCATCTCTGCAAGGTCCATTGGAACCAAAGAGTATGGAGATAAAACCACCATCACGAAACTCCGTACAATTTTCCGGTGTTGGGTTTGAACCGCCCAATGGTGATTTCTGGTTATAGATATAGTAAGGCAATCTTGGATCAGCCAATCCGGTTAGAATGTCGGGATTTCTGCCTTTCATCATCTCGTATAACCATGGACTGAACAACTGTCCGCCGCGTTGTGTAGCAGTATAATCTCCATACGCAGGATGCCGGTCATCCGTGGTGCTGATTGGCCCATACGGCATCATAAAACTTTCACTCTCGTTATTAATGAGGGATGCTGGATTGGAAAGCAATGCGGTTACCTGTGAATTAACAACCTGCACCAACCGTACCTGCGAATACACTTACAGCTTGA
>CAMLIY010000276.1 GCA_946480125.1 uncultured Asticcacaulis sp. | reverse complement strand
CCCTCAAGCGCACGCCGCTCCACGACGTTCACGTCGCCCTCGGCGCCAAGATCGTCCCATTCGCCGGCTACGAGATGCCCGTGCAGTATCCGGCCGGCATCACCGCCGAGCATCGGACCGTGCGCGAGTCGTGCGGCATGTTCGACGTCTCCCACATGGGCGAGTTCTGGATCAACGGCCCGCGCGCCGTGGAGTTCGTCAACCATGTGACGACGAACGACGTCGCCGCGCTGGCGGTGGGGCAGGTGCAGTACTCCACCATCCTCAACGACCGCGGCACGATCGAGGACGACTGCCTCGTCTACCGCTTCGCCGACCGCATCATGATGGTGGTGAACGCGAGCAACGCCGAGAAGGACTTCGCCCACATCGCGCGCCACGCCGATCATGCCATAGCAATGGATCAGCCAGGCGGAATGGCCATCGCTCGCCACCGGCCATGACTTTGCGTGGCCAACCTGTTCGGCATAGGCGTCACGAAAGGGCAGGGGCTTGAAGCCCGCCGGCGGCGCGAACTCATATTCCGCCGGCGGCGTGGGATTAATCCCCCTGGCTTCGGTCTTGTCCTCGTCCGGACGGCCCCATTGCACGACATAGGCGTCCTGAACGCGCAGGATCGAGGCGCCGTCGAAATAGCCGGAGCGCACAAGCTGGCGGATATTGGCGACATGGACCGGTGCGAAATCCGGCGCCAGTTGGTAGGTGACCTGATGACCGTCGGCCAGGGTCATCACCACCAGGTCATCCGGCGATACAGTCATCCAGGCGCTGGCCGGGGCGGCGTCGAGCACTTCCTGCGGCGATGCCTGGGTAGCGCCGCCCTGCTGGGTAATGGGCGCGGCCCCGATCAGGAACAGGGCGGCGGTGCCGGTCAGGAGCAGGCGCTTGAACATTGATATCTCCAGAAGGTTTCACTGGAGACTACGCCGTCGCAGGTCGGTTGCAAGCATAAAAACTGACGGTTTTCTTCGTATTTTGGCTCAAATTGATGACTGCAATCATTGTTGATCCGGGTTGGCGGACAAGGACATTGCAGTCCTGCAATGAACATGAAAAGCAGGAGATGTATTTAAGAGGTTGTCTGTTGAGTAAGCATCGTTTTGTTGTTTTGGATGCCGTTCGCGGCGTATGTGCGCTGGCCGTCATGGCGTTTCATTTTACCGGTCATACCGATTTTCCGAACGCCGTTGTCGCTGTCGATCTGTTTTTCATGCTGAGCGGCTTTGTTATTTGCGCCTCGTACGGTCAGCGAGTCGAACGGGGTGAGATTACCTTTAGCCAACTCATCATGAAACGCCTCATACGTCTGTATCCTATGTTCCTGCTCGGCCTGGCTCTGGGCAGCCTGACGCTGATCGTCATGCGCGCCAATGGTTATACGACGATCAGCAATTTTGAAATTTTGGGCGCCGCCGTTTTCAATTCGCTGTTCATGCCTTTGATCAACACCATATCGATCCACAATTTCGGCAATCTCCAACCAGCCATCGGCTCAATAGCGCCGGCAAACGGTGCATTATGGTCATTGTTTTTCGAGGCATTCATCAGTTTGTGCATGATGGCTTTCATAAATCGCAGGCCCAGGGAACTGGCCATGATTTGTGTTCTGGCCTTGGTGTTCTGGTTCATTCTGGGTCTCGCGCTTAATATTTCTGCGCATAGCCGTACGCTCCAGATAATGGGGGGATATACGTCCGGAAATGTGATGCTGGGCTATCCAAGGGTCATATTCGGCTTCTCAGTCGGAGTCCTTATTTATAAACTGACGGAAGGGACAACGCCGGCCGGTCTTGCCTTGCTGAAAATGAGAGCACGCCTCGGCCTGTTTGCCAAAAGTCCGGTCATGCTGATAATCCTGACCATAGCTGCGCTGTGCATCACCTATGATCTGCGTGGAATGGTATATCTGGTTTCGCTGATTGTCCTTTGCCCGCTTATTCTTTTGCTCGGATCCGGAATGACCGCGCCTGGGCGCATTGTGGCGGGCATATCAAATGCCTTAGGCTGGTTGTCCTATCCACTCTATTGTCTGCATATTCCAGTTGGTAATCTGATTTCCGTCTGGCTCCACGGAATATGGGCAGACACGCCTCTGACCTTCCAATTGGACTTTCCGCTGGTGGCCTCGGCCGCGAGCATTTTACTGGCTGTGATAGCCGGGTTGGCCATCGATGAGCCTGTCCGAAAATGGCTCACGCGGCGGTTTGATAATGGAGGTGCCATCGTCCGGAGAACCTCTGGCCGTACTGAACCGGGTAAAACCACATCTTAACCACGTCTGTTCACCGCGTTTTCGCACCCGCAGCGTAAGGTGGAGGCTCAACCGATGGAGTCCGCCTTGCTGCCTAAGATGTCCCGCGCCGCCAAAATGACCCAGCTTGTCCGTGCCTGCCTGGCGGTCCTGACCGTGACCATCGCCATTCTGGTCTTCGGGCCGTTCGGTGGTCTGGAACAGAAGGTCGGCTTCACCGACAAGGAAGCGCATGTGCTGGCTTTTTATGCGCTCACGACCTTGAGCCTGCTGGCCCTGCCGAAGATCCGTAAGTGGGACGTAGCCCTGATCTGCCTGGCCATCGGCGGCCTGATCGAGGTGGTGCAGGCCATGGTGGGCCGCGACGGCAATGTGCCGGACTGGCTCGCGGATGCGTTCGGCATATCCCTGGTCATGGCGCCGTTGATCATGCAGTCGCTGCGCCGGTCGATGCAGGGCAGCCGCCCGTCGCGCCGCCGCACCGACCGCGTGGGCGCGAATGCCGAGGCGGTCAGCAAGCGGCCGCTCTGAATTTCCCATAGTCATAAAAATGGCGCCGGTAGCTAAACTGCCGGCGCCATTTGTCTGTCAGGCCCTATTCGACATAGTTGCTGTCGATGGAGGCGTAGACGACGCCCGGCTTTTCGATCTGGGCCAGTTCGACCGCGCCGGTCGCATCGACTTTTGCCTTGCCGTCAACGGCGTAGGCCACATTGTTCGAGACGTAATTATAGGTGAAATAAGTGCTGACCACGCCGTTATTGACCCTGCAGCCTTCGACCTTGATCAGGCGCTTGCTCTGGGCGGGGGCGTTGTCGCGCACCTTGTCAGCAGCCGCATCGGCGATCGGCTTGCCGACGGCTTCTTCCTGGGCCTCGGTGCAGCTATGCGAGGACGGATTGCTGAAGCTGCCTTCGGCAAAGGCCGGGGCAACAGAAACGGACGCGGCCAGCAGGGCAGCGCCGGCGAGAAGGGTGATGGATTTCATCATGGGACACACTCACAAAGTTTAGGGTTACGGTTCATAGCGCGTCACGGCCTAAAAGAGGGGAGGGAGCGGCTGTGACAAACCCAGGCTGCACCACATTGACAGCGCTGTCATTAGTAAATATCACGCTGCAACATTTTGTGATCGTATACGATTGCTTACTGCCTCTGTACAAAAACCAAGAGCTAGATCCATTTCCGCATGATGTGATATCGCTATTAAAAAGGGGGAAATAATGATGCAGCAAATCGGTGACTTTTTAGCAGCCAATCCATGGATTGTAATTCTGCTCGCATTTGGTTTTATCTGCTGGATTGTCGCAGTCCGTATCATCTTCACGTCCCCGAAATTCCTGCGCAAATGGCTTTGGCTTTTGCTGACATTGCTCAGCTTTTCCTGGAGCTGGAATATTTCACCAAACACTTTTATAAGTATCGGCATTCCGGTCGGCGCGTTTTATGTCCTATGGTTTTGGCGGTTCGGCCGCTCGCCAACGGCTGAGGAGCGGGCAAAACATTCATTGCGTGTGAGAGACGGCACCGGGCCAAAAGGGACGCTCACGCAAATACGAATGTTAGCAATTGCATACATCTTGGCTTCTATTGCTTCGATTGTTTTGGGCTTTTGGTGTGTTGGGGGAGCTGTCGGCGACCTAATGCTGTCCGTGTTTAGCCGTTATGGCCAGCCAGCCCCGCCAGAATTCAAAACCTTTTATGATATGATCCGGATTCCACAAGCTCTGATGATGGTTGGGCTTTGTGGCTTATTTATCTTCCTGTCTTTCCGTCCCTATTGGTGGGGCAAGTTAATATGCGCGTGGGCAGCCTTAAGCTGGCTAGGCTTTTCTGGAGTCATGTGTCTGCTGGCTGGCTATGACGGTCGTCTTTTATGGATTTTGTCGGCTGGTGCGATGATGGTTCTGGCCATTATTCTTCATCAGGTGGCTGATCCGCGTTTTAGCGGAAGCTATCTGCGTAATTCTTAGGCCCGTTCGCTTTTCAGCGGCCGCGACAAAAGCGCCTCGATGGCGCGGGAGACATCCATCTCGCCCGTCAAGACGGCATTGACCGCCTCACAGATCGGCAATTCGACCTTGTGCTTGCGGCCGAGATCGACCACGGCGGGCGCCGATTGCACACCTTCCGCCACCGACACCTTGCCATCCAGGAACTGCGCCAGGGTTTCCCCTTGGCCGAGCGCCAGGCCGACACTCATATTGCGCGATTGCGGCGAAGAGCAGGTCAGCACCAGATCGCCCAACCCGCACAGGCCGGACATGGTCTCGAAACGCGCGCCGAGCGCAATCG
>CAMLIY010000275.1 GCA_946480125.1 uncultured Asticcacaulis sp. | reverse complement strand
TGCGGTTGATACCCTGGCGACTGATCGACGGTTCCTTCGTGCCGAGGCTGTCGATCCGCTTGCGGATGACTTCGATAGAGGTTTCGACGGCGCCGGCCGATGTCGAGCGAATGCCTTCCTGGGTAAAGGTCAGGCTGATCGTCTGATCATTGCCGCGCTGGACATTGATATCCTTGACGGCGGTATTGTTGGGCAGCGGCGTGGCGAGACGAGACAGAGTCAGATAGGCGTCATTGATCGCCGCCGGATCGGTAATGCGAACGCTGACCGTTGTGCCCGATGTGACCAGATTGGTGAAGGCGATCGACTTTTCGTTCAGGCGCGCCCGGGTTTCCTCGGTAACGCTGCTGATCTTGGTTTTCACCAGGTCATCGGTGTCGACTTCCATCAAAAGATAAGAGCCGCCTTGCAGATCAAGACCGAGGTTCAGTATCTGGGTGGGCATGAAGCCCTTGACCTGATCCCGCACACTGGCCGGGAGGAAGTTGGGCAAGGAAAACAGAATGCCCAGAAGGACGGCGACAATTACCAGCCCTACCTTCCAGCGCGATAAATTGATCATGATCGGGATGCTCGGTCTTGAAAGTGCAAGGGATGTAGGAATCTTAGCTCTTGGCGTCGTTGGCTGGCGCGGGTTCACCCTTGACGCGGACCTCGGCGATCATCGCCTTGACCACGCGCACATTCACGCCGGTGGCCACTTCAACCATGATTTCAGCATCCTCGACGCGGGTAACCTTACCAATCAGGCCGGAGGACAGAACCACCGTGTCATTGCGCTTGAGGGCCGTCAGCATGGCTTTTTGCTGCTTGGCACGCTGGCTTTGCGGACGGATCATGAAGAAGTACATCGCGCCAAAAAGGATAACCATCATTGGCAGCATGGTGATGAGGTCACCACCAGGCGCGGCGGCGGCGCCGGCGGCCTGAGCAAAGGCGGGTGTTGCGAACACGAACGTCTCCTAAATATTGATTTTTTACACACGCACTACAGGCAGGGGTAAAATGGGTTCGCCATACATAGGCACAACCCAAAAAAGGTCAATGACATATTTGCCACGACACCCCAGACTACGGAAAAGCTTTGAAACTCTGCTTTTCGAAGCCGCGTCTACGGCAGGACCAGGGCTGGATCGATCGGACGGGCGATATCGGTCGAGGGCGTATAACGGATTTCAAAGTGAAGTTGCGGTTTATCGATCGTGCCGGTTTGGCCGACGGTCCCGATGACCTGCCCCTTGCTGACCCGCTCATTATTCTTAACCTTCATGCTCTGAAGGTGCGAATAGCCCGTGTACCAGCCATTATCGTGTTTGATATATATGGTATTGCCCAGTTCCTTGACCTGATCACCTTCATATACCACCATACCGTCAGATGCGGCCTTCACTTCCGCGCCCGTGCTGGCACCGATATTGATACCGTCATTACGAATATTCGGCGCCAGTTGCCCGAAAGGCACCAGCACATGCCCCCTCACCGGCCAAACAAACCTGCCCTTGCCCATCTGGGCAATTTGCGCATTGGACGGGAAGCCAGCCACAGACGGCACTGGCTTTGTGACGACCGGTTTGGCAACAGCAACCGCGGGGGCGGCAACCGTGGGCTTAGTGACGACAGGGGTCGCGGTCGTCATAGTGCTCGAAGGCGCAGCGACAACAGGCTTTGATGGTGAGGACTTTGCAGTCGCCACCGCCGGTCTGGACGGCGCAGCAATCGCCTGCACAGCCTTGACCTTCACCATCGTCTGGCCATTGGCATGGTCTTCAGCACCTTTATCGATTGCTGAAGCAGGCAGAAGGATTTTCTGCCCAACACGTAAAGAGGATTCCGCCGACAAGCCGTTAAGCGCGTATATCTGTCTGATAGGTACAGCGAAACGCCGCGATACACCGAAGAGTGTATCCTTAGACTGCATTATATAAATATAGGCAGCCCCTGCGGCTGCGGAAACAGCGGATTTTGCCGGCGTCATCATTTCCGCGGGTGGCGGTGGTGGGGGAGGCGGGGGAGTCATCGGCGCCAGCTCTGTGACCTGAACATTGCCGGAGGGCGATGGTGACACTTCAGCCGGCGGGGCTTCTTCGACCGGAGCGGGTTGCAGTGTGGCTTCCGCTTCCGCCGGTTTGTCCTGCATGTAGATAGGATATTTGGGCTGCGGCATTCCTGCGCCCGTACATCCCTGCAAAGCCAAAACAGCCATGCCCGCCAGAGCGACAGTGGAAAATTTGAGGATCGAATGACGGAGACAGCCATCGGATTTCAGTGTGTAAAAATTCATATCGGTCTCCTCAGGAAACTTGCAGTCAAGTCGTTGGCCAAGTCTACTCTATGCAAAATTATGGCTAACGATTCGTTTACGATATTTCGTACAAGCGGCAAAAACAGGGGACTGACAAAAAATTCAGACTATTTATACCTGACCCACATCCAATTCGGCGTTTGGCGAACATTCAGTTTCAGACGGCAAGATACACTTGCTTACGGAGAGCCAAATGTTCGTAACCCTTTTCGATCGCTATTGGTGGTTGATGTTCCCCCTGGTCTTCTGCGTTTTCGGCTTGGTCCGCACGCTCCTGAAGGATGAAGAGAGCCGCCGCATCCTGTCGCTGATCCGCAGTTACAGCGATCAGGGCAAGGACGTCCCGCCTGAACTGCTGGCCCTGCTGAAGCGCTGATTCAAAGGAAATATACGATGACCGCAAGCGATTTTTTCAACAGCTACTGGTGGCTGATCTTCCCGATCTTTGGCATGGGTATGGGCCTGGTCGGCATGTTGGGCCATTTCCGCCACCGCAGCGAGACGCTTAAACTGATCAAGACCTATGCCGACCAGGGCAAGGAGCCGCCCGCCGCCCTGCTCGAAGCCCTGCGCAGCGATGAAGACCGTGCCTACAATTGCCGGGGACGCCGCCGCGGCAATCACTGGACACAGATCGCGGTTTTCGGTTCTTTGGCCGTCGCCTTCGGATATTTCGGTTATTATGGCGACGGTGGATCTGTCTTCATCGCCCTGGCGCTTGGTTTCGGCATCGGGTCCGCCATCCTGCTGGTGATTTCGGTAATCCGGGCTCTGACGGGCTCGTCATTGCCCAAGGAATAAGCCATGGACGACCCGCTGATCCGGGGGGCCAGAGAAGGCTCAAATGAGGCCTTCTCCCGGCTGGTGACGGCGCATCAACAGGTGGTGCGCGCCTTTGTGCGCCGCCTGGCCGCCACGCCGGACGACGCCGATGACCTGGCGCAGGAAGCCTTTGTCACCGCCTGGGCCAGCCTGCACAAATTGCGCGACGGCGTGTCGTTCCGTACCTTTGTCTGCGGCATCGCATACCGTAAGGCGCAGAATGACCGGCGGCGTTTCAATCGCGCCGGTAACCGCGAAACGGAGTGGTCAGGCTTACAGGAACAATCCCGCGCATCAACCATTGATGCGAAACTCACCGTGCAGGCGGCGCTGGCCAGCCTGCCGCTCGACCAGCGCGCCGCCATCTCGCTCTGCGTCGCCGCCGATTACAGCCACGCCGAAGCCGCTGAGATTTTAGGCCTTCCACTTGGCACGATTAAGTCGCATATTCTCAAGGGAAGGGCCAAGCTGAACGCCCTTCTGGGTGTAACAGATGAAACCTGATCCTTTAAAAGCAATATTGACGGAAACCCCGCCCGCCCCTCCGGCGCGTGATATCGGCTTTGTTGTCGACGTGATGAAACGGGTCGAGCAGCGCCGCCTGTATAGGAATCTGGTGTGGCTGGTGCTTGGCACGGCCGCCGTCACCGCGCTTCTGTTCCTGATCATGCCTTATGTGACGCCGGCGCTGACCACGCTCGGACAATCGGTCTGGCCGCTCGTCATTATTATTACCGTCGCTGGCTTTTCATTGATTGGCTTTGAGCCAACTCGCCGGGCGATTGGCCTGCGCTTCTAGGCTTCTTTAGCCACGCCGGCGATCAGCGGCACGAAGCGCACCTCGCCGAGATCTTCCGTGTCATAGCCATCCGCCGTGCGCGTATAGCGCAGCAGACGCTGGGTCGAACCGCGTCCCTGCGGCCCGACCATGATGCCCTTCGGCTTCAATTGCGCCAGCAAATGGGTCGGTTCTTCCGGCAGGGCGGCGGTGACGAGGATGCGATCGAAAGGCGCCTGCTCCGGCCAGCCTTCCCAGCCGTCACCAAAACGATAGATGATATTTTCCAGCATCAGGCGTTTATGGCGGATTTCCGCTTCGACCATCAGAGAACGATAGCGCTCAATGGTATAGACATAGCGCGCCAGCCGGCTGAGGACGGCCGTCTGGTAGCCGCTGCCGGTGCCGATTTCCAGCACGCGATGACGGCCCTCTATCTTCAGCGCCTGGGTCATCAGGGCCACGATATAGGGCTGGGAAATCGTTTGTCCACAATTGATCGGAATGGCCGAGTCTTCCCACGAGCGATCGAGGAACAGTTCCGGCACAAACAGGTCGCGCGGCGTATATTCCATGGCGTGCAGCAGCTTCTTGTCATCAATGCCCTGTGATTTCAGAGCATGAAGCAGGCGTTGCAGGCGGGTGGGTTCTT
>CAMLIY010000274.1 GCA_946480125.1 uncultured Asticcacaulis sp. | reverse complement strand
TTCCGGCCGCCATTCGCCCTGCTTTTCCAGCTCTTTCTGGACGTTCTTCGGAATATATTTCTCGTCGTGCTTGGCCAGAACCTGAGTGGCCTTCAAAGCCGTCACCCCCGTCACCTCGCCTTCGCACACAACCCCCTGCCCTTCGCGGAACAGGTCCGGCAGTTCGCCTTTGTAGGCAACGGCGATTTCCTTGAGCTTGTCCTGCACGGTGAATTGCGTCACCCCGTCCGGCGTCTTGACCACGCTGCCCGGCTTAACCAGACCACCGAGCCGCACCGTCTTGCCCACCGGCACTTTCGCCTCGATCCATTGCGCCGGGGTATAGAAATAGACCACCGTCCCTTTCAGCGCATAGAGGCTCAAGGCGACAGCGGCGATAAAGACCGGCGCGGCGATCAGGAATATCGTCAAACGGCGGCGCGCTTTTACCGACTTGGGCCAAAAGTTCATTTCGCCCCCCCTTCCGAGCCGACGCGGGTCTGCGCCTTTGTCAGGATATCGGCGATCACTTCCGGCCTGTTGGCGTAATGGGCCTGCATGGCCGCCCGCGCCTTTGCCCTTGCCGCTTGATCTCCCAGTACGTCATAAGAGCGCAGCAAACGCGCCCAGCCATCGGCATTTTCCGGATCGGCCTTCAATTGCGCTTCCAGCCCGGCCACCATGCCGGAAATCCGCGCATTCATAGACCTCGCCGCCGCTTCCGCCGGGTCAATACCTTTCAACGCCTCCAGCACCTGCGGGCGGCTGACATCATCCGGCGCCATGGTGCTGAGTGCCGCATTATAATGGCCGCGCGCGTCTTCATACCGGCCTTCCGCCAGCGCCTGCTGACCGAGATAATAATGTGCCCGCGCATCGTACGGGTTCAGTTTCAGCGCCTTTTCAAATGCCTGCACCGCTTCCGGACCGCTGGTGCCACCGCCGACAAAGGTCAGGGCCTCGCCCAGTTCCGACCACGCCGGGAATGTTTGCGGCGCCAGGGCCCGCGCCTTCTCATAATCCTGTGCGCCGTCGTAATTATTGCCCGCCAGCATGTCGATCCGACCAAGGAACAGCCAGTAATCGACCTGCTTCGCGTGGGCCTTTTGCCCTTGCCGCAGCACGGCCGCCATGGCTTGCGGCGGCAGGACATCCGGGTTCTTTTGCGCCAGGCTGGTCCAGGCTTGCAGGCGCTTTTTATAAGGCTGGTCTTGCTGCGCCGGATGCCCGACACTCAGATAAACCGCGAGGCTCAGAACGACTGTCAGACCAAGCGCCACATAACCATATAATGACTTGACAGGACTACCCGCCGTGACCGTTTCGCTGGCCTTCAGCAGTGCCCGCGCCGCCTGGGTGCGCTCTTCCTGCGCCTGAATTTCGTCGATGTCGCCCTTCGCCATCCGGCGATCGAGATCACTGACAAACCCGGCATAGAGCGCCTTTTCCTGCATCAGGGCGTCCGGCGCTTTCCGCCTTTGCCAAACCATCACCAGCGCAATGAGCGCGGCGCAGATCAGGACGCAGATAAGGGCGAACAGGAGCATGTGGCCTCAATAGCCGATTTCGGGCCAAAAGAAAGCCTATACAGGCTCATGCCACGTTTTTGGAGGGGTTCATCAGATCTGAAGACGCGACACGGCGTCGCGCCACCTGGGCCTTTTCTTCCCCGCACAGCGCTTCCATCAGGTCAGAGATACGTTCAAAACCGCCCAGAAGCTGTTCCGCGTCAAACGGTTCATCGCCATTAGCCAGGGCCAGCAGGTCAGTGAAATAACTGTCCATGGCGATTTCACACGCCTCACTGGTCTTGGTGTGCAGGGAGGCGAATCCGCCCGCCATGGCGATATGGCGCACCTTACGGATAAACATCAGGACGTCCCGCGCCTTGGTCCACTTTTCCACAGGCGGCACCTGGGCATAATCGGGCACTTCGCGCTTGATCCGGCCATACACCCGTTCGGTACGCACAGGCATAACGGCATCCAGCGCCTTTTCAGCACTTTTAAGTTGCTGCTCGACCAGATCGGCGATTGCCTTCTGCGCCTCGGCCGCGCGTTTGCCCCACGGCCCCTCGCGTGACAATTCGATATATTGACCGAAAGCCTGTAACTGGCTGAGGCAGCGCGAAACCCGGTCTCCGGCGGTATCGAGATCGACGCAGACAGCTCCCCTGCCCGCCATGAAAGTTTTGAGGTCCGCCAGATCGGCCTCGATCCGGTCCAGAATGCGGGTGCAGAAAATCGCCAGTTCCGATTCAGCCAGAAAACGGTCTTTCGGCCGGTCTGTAACGGTGGCGACAAACTTGATGATCTGCGAACCATCATCGAGATTGGCAAATATGATCTCCAGCAAACGCGTTCCGCCCTTGGCATCGAGATCGCTGGCATCATTGAATATAACGCGCAAGGCGGCGGCCTTGTCGGCATCTATTCGTCCCATGAAATCATTAAGCCGCGCCAGAACCTGCCGCGCCAGTCGGTGCAAATCGAGATAACACCCGAATTCACTTACCGCGGTGCGGTCGTCCTGGCTGGCATCAGATCGCAGGACCATTTCCGGTGTGGCGTGGCAGATATGCGCGGCGGCCGTCACCAGCCGGAAAAAGACGACCGGCGTCGGGTCTTCGGTGCGCAGGCCGCGCAGGGTAAGCTGCGCCTCTTTGTGCAGGTCCGGCTCGCTTTTTTCCAGCGCCGCCCATAAGGCATTCACGATCCAGGGCGCAAATGTCACCCCGGCCAGACCATCAGCCCGCACCTGAAACAATGGCATATAGGGCGCGAACACCGCTGCCCTCACTTGGCGGAATTCGGTTTCGGCGATGATCATCTCACGCACCTCTACCATCTTACGTTCATTGGACAGCCCAAGCGCCATTTCCAGCGAGCGCAAAGCCGTTTGAGGGAGTGTTCTCAACAACCCCCTGAGCATAACTTTTCGCTTTTCGGCTATCATGCTCAACTTATCATAATTCCTTTACGCCACAACGCTTTATGAAAGCGGCATCATAGGATCGATCCGGTTAATTTTGTCTGAGGGGTAAATACGCACCGACCCTCATGCCCCCAAATTCGCCGGCAGTTTCACCACCACTTTCAAGCCTCCCCACACCGAACGCTCGAAATGCAGCCGCCCGCCATAGGCGCGCACCAGTTCGTCAACGATTGACAAACCCAGGCCGGAGCCGGGTACGCTCTCATCCAGCCGGGCGCCACGTTTCAACACATCTTCGAAGCGCGCCGCATCCAGTCCCGGTCCGTCATCTTCGATGGCCAGGCCCATGGTCTGATCGGCGCTGACAAATTCGGCGGTGATCCGCACCTTGCGCCGGCACCAGATACAGGCATTTTCCAGCAGATTGCCGGCAATTTCCTGAAAATCCTGCTTTTCGCCACGAAACGCCAGGTCTTCCGGGGCCCGCCAGTCGATCACCACGCCCTTGTCATGAAACACCTGCTCCAGCATGACCGCCAGTTCATCGAATACCGGCTCGACCGGCGTACGTTCACCCATCGCCTGAGAGCGCGCCGCCGCCCGCGCCCGGCGCAGGTGGTGATCGACCTGGGCCCGCATGGTCTCGGCCTGTTTGCGCATGGTTTCCGGCAAAACGCCTTCGGCATCGCCAGCCGTTGCTATCAATACGGATAGCGGCGTCTTAAGCGCATGCGCCAGATTACCGACATGCATGCGCTGGCGCTCCACCACCTCCTGCGAATAGTCGAGGAAGGCATTAAGCTGCGTCGCGACCGGGGTGATTTCGGCGGGGTAAGTCTTGGTCAGACGCTGCTGCTTGCCGCCCTGCACGTTTGCAATCTCGCCGGTCAGGTTAAATAAAGGCCGCAGCCCGACGCGCACCTGCACGAAGATGGCGACCAGTGACCCCAGGGCCAGCACCAGTAGCGCCCCCGCCGTCAGCAAGGCGAAGGTACGCACGTCCTTCTCAACCGGGCTGGAATCCTCGCCGACCATAAAAACATAGGCCTGGTTGCCGATCATGGAATAGATCACCGCGACGCGCAGCGGTTCGCCCACCGGCCCTGTGCCGTTATAGAAAACGCTGGTGCCGTTATGCGCCCTGGCATCCGCCAGCACCGACGTGGGCAGGGCCAGCTGTTCGTTCCACAAGGAGCGCGAAGTAACCGGCGACACGATCAGGCCGGCCCTATTAACCTCACCCACCTGCCAGTACAGGCCGGAATGGATGATGCCGGAGCGCGCGTCAACGAAACGCCGCGTGTCAATGCCATTGCCGTCAATATTGACGACCGAGAACAGGTTATCGGCGGATTGCGCCACGCGTTCCTGAAAACGATGCATGGTCACTTCGTGGAAATAGGCGGTCATGGCGATGCCGGTAATGACCAGGGCAAAGATGAACCATACCGCCGCCAGCCGGATCAACCGCCCGACCAGCGAGTTCTTGCGTGTCAGCCTTCGCCATAATTTGGCGACCGCACGAACAATCGGAGCGGTGCCGTCGTCGGTCACAGATCGCTGATCTCGTCATGCAGGGGCTTTAGCCGATAGCCCAGTCCCCGCACGGTTTCGATCCGGTCGGTGCCGATTTTCTTGCGCAGGCGGCCCATGAAGACCTCGATCGT
>CAMLIY010000273.1 GCA_946480125.1 uncultured Asticcacaulis sp. | reverse complement strand
TGCCGGAAATCGACGTGCCGGGCCACGCCACCGCCGCCATCACCGCTTATCCGGAGCTTGGCACCGAAGGTACGGTCCCGAAGCAGGGACTCTCGGACTGGGGCGTTTATCCCAATCTCTATAATGTCAAGGACAGCACCTTCACCTTTATCAATACCGTACTTGATGAGGTGATGGCTATCTTCCCCAGTCCGTATATCCATGTTGGCGGCGATGAGGCGATCAAGCCGCAATGGCAAGCCAGTCCCGAAATTCAGGCGAAGATGAAAGCGCTGGGCCTGAAAAACGAGATGGAGCTGCAAAGCTGGTTTATTGGTCGTATTGGGCAGCACTTGACGGAGAAGGGCCGGCGCCTGATCGGCTGGGATGAAATCCTCGAAGGCGGTATCGCGCCGGATGCGACCGTCATGAGCTGGCGCGGCATTGATGGCGCGGTAGCGGCGGCAAAGCTCGGACACGATACGGTGCTGTCACCTGCGCCGGTGCTTTATCTCAATCAACGCCAGAGCGGCTCGCCAGATGAGCCGCCGGGGCGCGGCCAGATCGTTACGCTGAAAGACGCCTATAGTTTCAATCCGGCGCCGGACGAAATCGCGCCGGAGGCCCGCAAGCATATCCTGGGGCTTCAGGGCAATATCTGGACCGAACATGCCCGCACCGATGAGCGTGTCGAGCGCCAGGTCTTTCCGCGCATGGTGGCCTTCGCTGAAATCGGCTGGAGCGCGCCGGAGGTGCGGTCATGGTCAGGATTTACGCAGCGCCTGCCGGCAGATTTGAATCGCCTGACCGCGCTTGGTATTCGCTATGATCAGGCGCCGTTCGATGCGCAATTGCGCCTGGCGCCAGCGGGCGCAGCCAAGGTCATGGCCAGTTTGAGCCAGGACCTGGAACTGGGCGAGGTGCATTACGCCACCGGCGGCCCTGCGCCAACCGCTAAATCGCCGGTTTACAGCGCACCGCTCACCTGGCCGCTCGGCACGCAACTGACGACTCAGACCTTCCTCAATGGCCAGCCGCTCGGCCAGCCGAAAAGCCATTTGCTGACCCGTCCCTTGCTCGAAACGCGCGTCAGCCAGCAACTGGAAACCTGCGCCGGCAAACTGGTGCTTAATCTTGAAGATGACAGTACAGACTACAAGGGCGATCGCGCCGTGATCCTGATAGATATACTCAATCCGTGCTGGATGTGGCGCCAGGCCGACACCTCAAAGGGCTTCGATGTAACTGTGCATATCGCCGACTATCCCTTCAACTTCCAGCTTGGTAATCATCCCGATCCTGTTAAGGTCGATATACCCATGACGCCGGAGGGCGAATTCAATATTCATCTCGATACATGCGACGGGCCGCTGGTCGCGGCCCTGCCAATCGCTAAGGCGGTAAAGCATAGCGGGCTTATGGAATTGCGCGGGCAGGTGAAGGCCACGGCAGGTTCACATGATCTTTGCCTGACTTTCGCGCAAAAGGCACCGCCGGTCCAGTGGGCGTTGAAGGATATCCGTCTCAGTCCGAAATAGGCGTTTCGTATCCCAGCGCTTCGATGACCGGGCTGATTTCATCCATAAAGGGCACGAAGAAACGTTCATAGGGCTTCCAGCGGCCGATCGAACGGTCATTGAGCGGCTTCGATACCTGGGCATAGGACGGGGTCGGTGCATGGCGCGGATTGGTATGGAACCGCAGGCAAGCTTCATGGAAGCCGAGCCCGATATGGCCAAGCACGCGCAGGGTGTGGCCGCGTTGATCAGCAACAAAGTCTTCGTATTTGAGGTTTAGCACGGGATGGCTTAACGCTGAATCGTAATGAATGGTCAGGTCGTGCATGGCGACCATATGGGCAATGATGGTTTCCAGCCTGTAGCTGGAATTATAACCATGCGTCAGGTTGTACGACAGCATGGAAACGGCGACATCGAGCGGATGACGTACCATACGGATGATGGTGGATTGTGGGAACGCCAGACGGATCAGCGGCAGGTGGACGTCATTCAGCGGCATCTTGTCAGTAAAGAAGCGCTTGTTTTCGCCCAATAAACCGTAGGTTTCGGCACGGCCGAGATAGTAATCACGCAACACGCCCGGAATATGATGGAAATCGGCGGTTTGCGATTGCGCCAGTCGTTGCGGGTAGGGCTGATCGCCGGGGAGCAGGTCATCGGTCAGCTTCTGCCATTCGTGCACAAACGGTAGTTCGCCACCGGCGCTGACTTCGGGATGGCTATTGAGCATCTGCTCGATCAGGGTGGTGCCGGAACGCGGAAAGCCGAGGATAAAGATCGGCTGCGGCGTGTCCTTGCGCACACTGGCCTTTGGCAGGTGCGACAGGGCTTCCGTTGTGAAAAAGCCTTTCAGAGCGGCGAATTCGGTGGTTACTTTCACGGGATCATAGCACACGCCCATATCGCGGGACAGCCGCGACTTGGCGGTGACAAAGCCCTGCATGGCTTCGTCATGGCGGCCAAGCTTGTCCAGCAAAACGGCGCGCTCTAGCAGGGCGGGGCCTGCCAGCTTGTCTTTCGACTGATCGATTAAATCCAGGGCTTGTTGTGGCTGGTCAGCATTGCGCAGATATAACGCGCGCAGCAGAGTGAAGTCCTCGCCGGTGCGTTTGCCGAGCGCCTCGGCGCGTTCCAGCCAGATGTAGGCGTCGGCCATGTCGCGCTTGGCCTCATAGGCGCGAGAAATATGTGCCATTGTCTGGGCTATGTCGGGCTGGAGCTTATGGGCCTCCAGCAGGGCAGGCAGGGCGTCGTCAATCCGCCCTTGATTGTATAGGGTCAAGCCGAGATTGACGAGGATTTGCGGATGCGGCCCGGCCAGATCGAGGGCGCGGCGGTTATGGAATTCGGCCGCCGGCAGGTCGTCCTTTTCAGCCATAATGACGGCCAGTTGCAAATGGGCCTGCGGGTCTTCCGGCAGGGCGACCAAAGCGGCGCGGGCAGCGGTTTCAGCGGCGCCTTTCTGGCCCTGGCTATAGAGCAATTGCGTCAGGTCATTAAGAGCCCATTCGCTGGCGGGATCATTAACGATCGCTTGCCGCATGGTCGCTTCGGCGGCGCGGAAATCCTGCCGCGCCGACTGGATGACCGCCTTCAGTTCCAATGCATTGCCATCGTTTGGCGCTTCGTTCAGTCGCATTCCGCACAGGCTGAGTGCGCCGGAAAGATCACCGGCCTGAAACGCCTGGCGGCCCTTAAGAACAAGCGGGTGGGGCGATGCGGTCAAGAACACTCTTTCATGCGATAATAACCCCTAACCTGTACGGAGATTCTCACGTCTCCTCAAGCAGACAAGCCTTTATCTGGCAAGCGTCTGGGCGACATAGGCCTTGAGTTGTTTTTCAATTTCAGGCGTCATGGCGCCGAACAGGCCGCGCGCATGTTCGGGAATATGCGCCACGGCTTCGCCTTCGGGCTGAAAGAGGTAATGATCGAACAGGGTGCGCCAGCGCAGACGTTCTTCCTGCGGCAGGTCGCGCAGGGTGAGCAGGCCGTGCATCAGGGTGGTCAGTGGCGTCGAACGGGTCAGGTGGACGGGGCCTTCGCGCCACCAGAAATTAATCATGGCGCCGAAATTCTCCATGGATTCCACATGGTGAAACCACAGACTGGGCAGGTAAAGCACGTCGCCAGGCTCCAGATCGGCCACCTCGGCATGTGGCATGGCATCGGCGAATCTGGGGAAGGCGGCGACATCCGGTGTGTAGAAATCGACCAGGCTGGTCGGTTGTCCGGCCAGGGTCAGGTCGAGCGGCGTGATGTAGAGATTGTCGATCTGGTCGATCGGAAAAAGCGTGAAGCGGCGCTTGCCGGCCACGACGCAAGCCAGGTTTTGCGGCAAATCCCAGTGCGCCGCCGTGCGCGTTTTGTTGCCGATCCACAGGGAAATCTGGCGCGGTTTATCGGCCGGCATCAGATCGAGCGTATTTTCAGCCAAAATGCCCGGCATAATGTACTGCACCGGCACGCCGCCGGCATAATGGGTGGGGGCGGTGTCATCGTCACGATCACGCAGCAGCAGGCCGGCGATCACCGAAAAGGGCAGTTGTCTTTGCTGGTGATTGAGGCCGCGCAGGTCATCGCTGAAACTGTAGCGGCCGTTGATTTCAGGCTTGGCCGATTGCAGCAGGATCTTCTGGTCGTTGGCGTAAGCGCTGAAATAGTCACACAAGGCCTCAGCGCCCTCAGCGGCTTTCGCCACCGCCGGCCAGTGTCGTGCGGCGCCTTTCAGGATGGCGGGGCGCTGGAAAGGCAGGATGTCGCGCTCGAAGACCTGCCGGTCAACACCCTCAAAAACCTGAACTTTTTTTGCTTCATCCAACCACATGCGGCAGAGGTAACACCCCTTCAGCAATACGGTCAAGCATTCGAGACTAGCTAAACTGGAATGACGGTGGCCGGTCGGCCATGTCAAATCCAAAAGCCGGATTAGGCTTATCCGACATCTCAAACACCAAGTCGCCGCCCTGCATCAGATCGGCATGACCGATCCATGAGCGTGAATGGGGCCGCCCATTCCAGGTAACGCGTTCGATATAGGGCTTGTCACCTGCGCCTTCGGCCGTGATGGTCAGGCGTTTGCC
>CAMLIY010000272.1 GCA_946480125.1 uncultured Asticcacaulis sp. | reverse complement strand
GACGTTGTGACACCCATGACCACCGCGTGGGACCTGAAAAAAGCCTGGCCGGAAGCGCATTTCAACCTGGTGAAAAAGGCGGGTCATTCGTCGAGCGATCCGGGCATTCTTGAAGGGCTTGTGACGGCTGCCGATGAAGCCCTCGTGACTTTAAGTCAGCTATAATTTAAGGCACAACCGGCGTTGTGCGCCCGGTCATGGCGCCATTCGCAACCGGATCGGCGGCTACCGGCTTATTGCCATCGGCACCCGGCTTATCTGACGGACCTGACGGCGCGATCAGAATGGCAGCGATCACAAGACCAATAATCACGAAAATCACCACCGCCGCCCAAAGGGCGCGCCGGCTTTCGGTCTTGCTTACAGGTAATTCTGGTGGCGACATGGCGCTGACAGTGCCTTGTTCAGCATAAAAAATCAGCACTTTCTGCACAGTCGATAAAAGCCTTCAATTTCCGGGCCGCAGGTGCGGATGAGATGCTAGCCGGCTAGCGCCGCAGGTACACTTGTACGCCGCCGAGGCCCGCAAGCGACGACTGCGAAGCAGATGGCAAAATTGAATGCTTTTTATTCGAAGCGCTGGAAGATGGAGGCCTGCCTCGGTAATTCCTGATATCGGTGAACCTTGACACCCAGCACGATGCCGAAGCCCGTCATAACCATCAACATTGCAGACCCACCATAGGAGACCAGTGGCATCGGGACCCCCACTACCGGAAACAGCCCCATGACCATGGCGCCGTTAATCAGCACATAGAGCGCGAACGTCGCCGTGGCGCCCGCTGCCGCCAGACGGCCGAAGTGCGAGTGCGACAGCGAGGCCATGCGCAGGGCCATCAGAATGATCAGCGCATATAGCAGGAAGATGGTGAAACCGCCGGCAAAGCCCAGTTCCTCGGCTACCGCCGCCATGATGAAGTCGGTATGTTTTTCCGGCAGAAAATTGAGCTGGCTTTGCGAGCCCAGCCCCAGCCCCTTGCCAAGCAAACCTCCGGAGCCCATGGCAATCTTCGATTGCAGGATATGGTAGCCGTCACCTGATGGATCGCCTTCCGGATTAAGGAAGGTCAGGATGCGCTTTTTCTGATAATCATGCAGAACATACTGGAACGCCAATGGCACGGTGATACAGGCGCCAACGGCGGCGGCGGCTATTATCTTCCAGTTCAGCCCCGCCAGGATCATCACCGAAGCGCCGGTCAGCGAGATCAACACGGCCGTGCCAAGATCAGGCTGGTGCATGACCAATGCCGCCGGCAGGCCAATCATGGCGGCCGGGATCAGCAACTTCCACGACAGGTTCGCGTCCTTGGCCGAGCACTCATGGTAAAATCGCGCCAAAGCCAGCACAATAGCCAGCTTCATGAATTCAGATGGCTGAAATGAGACCGGCCCGAAACTGAGCCAGCGCTGGGCGCCCATGCGGACATCGCCAACCGCCTCAACCGCTACCAGTAACACCAGAGAGGCACCGTAGAACCAGTAGGCACCCATCAGCCAGACACGCAGATCGACTAGAGCCAGCGCGCACATCATAACCAGGCAAACACTAAAAAATATCAGTTGCTTATAGGCCCAAGGGTCCCACTTCATGCCCCCGACACTGTAAAGCAAAATGATGCCGATGCCGGTCAAGGCACACAAAAGGCCAACAAACAGCCAGTCGATCTGCGCGATCTTGCTTTCATAACGATCGCGTTGTCCGGGGCGGGAAAGAGCGGAGTCGACCATGGTATGTGCCTATGTGCTTGTTTCGTCGGTTGGTGGCGGCACGACATCAGGATCGGATTGCGGCACCGCGTCCTCCGCAACAGGCTTGTCAACCAGGTCTGCCGGATTAATACCGACAATGCGCTTTTGGATGGCCGGATCCTTCAGGAGGGCCATCCGCATGATCTCACGCGCCTTTGGCGCGGCACCGGTGGAGCCGAATCCGCCGTGCTGGACCAGAACGCTCATGGCATAACGCGGGGCATCGGCCGGCGCAAAAGCGACAAACCAGGCGTGGTCGCGTTTTTCCCAGTCACCGACCGCGCCGTGCGCGCCGCGGCTGCCCACATCATAGGTATGTGGCTGGGCGGTGCCGGTCTTACCGGCCATCATGATGGGGCCAAGATTGAGCTGGGCATTGGCGCCGGTAGCCCCCCTGATCTTGGCGGCCACAACGTCAGCCATGGCGGAGCGCACAAAAGCTATATGCTCAGGATTGAATGGCAACTGGGGTACGTTGAGGTCTTCTTTGTACGGCTTGCCACCGACCGACTTCACCAGGCGCGGATTGACGGCCTTGCCCCCATTAGCCAGCCGAGACACCATAACACATAACTGGAGCGGGTTGAGGTTCGTCGCCCCCTGCCCGATGCCAAAGCTCGGCGTTTCGCCAGGAAACCATTTCATATTGGCCGGATTGCGCTTGGCGTAGTAATCCTTCTTCCATTGCGTCGTCGGCACCAGGCCAGGCCGTTGGCCGGCGATGCCAATATCGAAAATTTCCCCCAGACCGAACCTGTGCGCCACTTCAGCCACCTTATCAGGCCCCCCCAGGGCCAGGGCGACCTGGTAAAAATAGATATCGCATGAAGTCACAATGGCCTGGTGCAGATTGAGTGCGCCGTGCGCGTCATCGCAGCCCCAGCTGCGCCCCCCCCACGACCAATGTCGATTACAGACATGGACGGTATTGGGATCGTAGCCGTTTTCCAGTGCCGCGAGCGCCACCATGGTCTTGAAGGTCGAGCCCGGCGGGAAAGTCGCGCTCAAGGCCTTATCGAGCAGAGGAATGTGATCATAATCGGCCAGCAGCTTGTAGGCATCACTGGATATGCCGGAAACAAACAGGTTCGGATCAAAACCAGGGCTTGACGTCATGCACAGGACTTCGCCGGTTTCGATGTCCATCATGACGCAGGAACCGGAATCTTCACCAAAGACATCAATGGCGCGCTGTTGAAGATCAGCATCGATCGTCAGCACGATGTCTTTGCCAGGAATAGGCGCGATCGAGCCTTCGCCATCTTCGGCCACGACCTTGCCGCGGGCATCGACTTCAACCTTCTTGCCGCCGGCAACCCCACGCAGTTCCTTGTCAAAGCCGCGTTCTATGCCTGACTTGCCAATACGGAAGCTGGGGTGATGCAAAAGATTGAAATCAGTGTCTGAGGCGCCCTTTTCGTTGTCGAGATCCTTCTGATTGATCTTCGACACATAACCAACGACATGAGAAAAGGCGCCGCCATAATAATAGGCGCGCATCTCATCCATATCGGCCACTACGCCCGGAATATCGTTGGCGTAGAGGCTCACCTTGGAGAAATCCTCCCAACTCAGGTCACCGGCGATGATGGTTGGGACTGAACGCTGGTTCTGGTTGATATCGCGCAGGATACGGCGACGGCTGGACAGGGTCTGTGGCAGGACATAGGAAACCTGATCAAGCGTATCATCGATATTCTTGACCTCATTGGTCTCGATCATAACACGAAAAGACGGCCGGTTGCCGGCGATCAGCTTGCCGTTACGATCCAGAATATTGCCGCGCGGTGGCGTCACCAGACGGAAGTTGTACTGGTTGGCAGCTGAAAGCTTCTTGTACTTGCCGCCCTGTACGATTTGCAAATGCGCCAGGCGGCCCGTCAGGGCGAACATGCCAAAGGCCACCAGTCCCCCCATCAGAAAGATGCGGCGGGTGAACATGCCCTGACGTTCATTAACATCGGTAAAGACAAGTGAAGGTTCAGCCATACGTCATCGCCTCACATGAACCGTACATCGGAATGGAGGTATTTTTCGAGCAGGATCAATACGAATGGAAACAGCAAAGCCGTTGCGAAGGCCTGCTCGACCACGCCCCACAGCCGCACCACCGCGCCCGTATCGATAAAGGTCAGTAACACACACGAACTGAAAAAGATAAGTTCGGTCAGCAGAAACAGACCAAACAAGACAACCCACTCCTGACCGATCAGATAGGTGCGGGTAAGGGAGAGCACACCATAAACAAGCACCAGGCCTAGGGTCCAGAAACCGAGCGGCGCGCCCCAGAAATAGTCGAGAAAAAAGCCCAGTGCACCCAGAATAAAAGGTGCGATATAAGAAGGTCGGATCAACGGCCAGGCAAAGGCCAGAATAAACGGTGATACAGGTTCAGGCAAATAGAAGCCAAAGGGCTGAAATGCCGTAGCCAGAACAATTGTCAGGACCAGACTGGCAAGAGCCGGCATCACGATCCAGTGCCATGGCGTGATAACTTTTGACGCCATACTGGTGCGGACACCACGATTTATCACCGTGCCGCCGAACGGACGCTTCCTGGCCCCCAGCATGCCGGGCATCTTCATTCGCCTGGTCCTGCGGATTCCGTCGCCGAAGTGGCTGACGGCACATAGGGTTTGAAGGTAGGAGTTACCGGCGTTTTTGCCGGCCTGGAAGCAGCGGCGGCGGAGGACGTTGTGCTGACAGGCTTTGGTGCGACGGGTTTCGGCTTTGGCTGTGCCGCGACCGATGCGGGCGACGGCGTCACCTTTGACGTTGCAGCCGAGGTCGATGTCGAAGGCCTGACGGTAGATGAAACAGCCGCCGAAGATGCGGTGGAAG
>CAMLIY010000271.1 GCA_946480125.1 uncultured Asticcacaulis sp. | reverse complement strand
CCTTGGTGAAGATGCCGCCGCCGAGACGGGCGAAGATCGAGATCAGCGAGGCGCCGAAGCCAAGCGACACCAGGGCATTGATCAGGTCGCGGTCATGTGCGGCCAGGCCCATTGGGCCGGTCAGGAAGGCGTAATAGCCCGCCACGCCGAGCAGCGCGCCGCCGGCCACGAACATGCCGGTAATGGCGCCGGCGCTGAAGGCCAGCTTGAGGCCTCTGGCGAGGCTTTCCGACGCCGCCTGGGCCGTGCGCACATTGGCCCGCACTGAAATCAGCATACCGGCATAACCGGCGGCGCCCGAAAGCACCGCGCCGATCAAAAAGCCGATGGCCGACAGATAGCCGAGAAAGATAAAGGCGAGAATGAAAATGACCACGCCGACCATGGCGATGGTGGTGTACTGGCGCTTGAGGTAGGCCGCGGCCCCTTCCTGAATCGCCGCGGCGATTTCCTGCATACGCGCATTGCCCGTACTGGCCTTCATCAGGCTGAAAGCCTGGACGACGCCATATAACAGGCCAAGTATGCCAGCCGCGATGGCCAGCATCAAAGCAATATTCATAATGCAACCCCTGTGTCTTTATATTTAAGGAGCCCGCAGGACTGCCGCCCCTATTGATGAATCGAAAAAAAGACAAAATACAGAGCCTTGCTTTTCGATTATCGCGGAGAGTGCCAAATGTTAAGCTGAGTTTCAAGACTTGATATCTGAGAAAGCCATTATAATTCAAAGACTTTCACACCTCGAATGCTGCATTGCAGAGACGCGAATACTTATAGCCTGTAAATTCAGGGCGTTAGCTCAGACGCAGCGCAGCACAACCTTCGGGAGTTTTTTGATCAATAAGGATGACGCTTCGGACTTTGTGACAAGATGTCGATCGACTTGATGACGCCCGGTCCGGTAATTTTCGACCATTCGATTGTCATGACCTGTTTGAAGCGCTGTTCATCGAGCAGATAATCCTTACCCGCCTGGCCAAATGAGACCTTAGAGGCCATCCGCACCAGGGCATCGCGGAAATAGGGCTCCTGCTCGCGCAGCTTGGCCTCGTTTGCGGTTACAGTCAGGTTGACGCGGATATTGAGGAACAAATAATTGGCCAGGCGACCGTCAACCGTCACCGGAATGGCGACAGCGCCCAATTGAACGGAGGGATTGCCCGCCTTCTTGGCATCGCCACCTTCGCTGGCCCTGGCCGGCATGGTGGATAACAGGCAAAGCGATGCGCCAAGGAGAGCCCGCACACACATACGACGATCAGGAACAGATTTCATGCGCAAATACTGGTACACAATGGTTGATAACGCCTGAATAAAAAAGCTCTCCAAACGTGTTGGAGAGCTTTGATTATTTCTACAGGCTAATCCGCTTTTTAGTGGTTATTGTGTTTGTGGTTCTGATTACCATTGTTGCGACCATCATGCCAATGGCCATCCTTGTCGCGCCAGCCATTAGGATTGTTATCGTCATTCTGCCACGCATTGCCATAGGCATAGGGCGGCGGGCTGGTATGGTGATAACGGTCATAATAGACGTGCTGGTAGCGATCCTGCGACGGGCGCTCCTTGTAATAGACGACCGAATAGCCAGAAGGCGCGGGTGCCGGATCATAATAGGAACCCTGATAGGAATAATATTCACCATTGTAGCACTTGACGCTAGACTTGCCGACATTGTTGCCGATGACGCCACCGACAACCGCGCCGCCGACTGTGCCGAGGCCGCGTTCGTTCTTGGAAATCTGGCTGCCGACAAGCCCGCCGATTACCGCGCCAATAACCGTACCATTGGTTTTTGCATCCTTTTGCTTGGCGTAACAATAGCCATCATAGCCGCGCAGGTCGCGATCCTGTGCAGACGCAATAGCCGGAACAGCCATGACAGACGCCAGCCCCATCACAAGACCTATTTTCAAAACGGATTTCATCTTAGATTACCCTCCAGATTTCGCTGCGACACTGAGCATCAGGCCTGGTCAGCAGAGATCAGGCATGGGTAATCTGACACTTGCCTCTTCACAATCGCAGTGAGCGTTGGAAATTGCATTATATTTATAAGTTTTCGGAAAATGGCCATCCATCTCGGTCATAGCCGATGGCTGAAGCCTTTGCTCGCGACATCGATGCGGCGGCCATCGGCCCACAATTCGGCGCCGGCGGGCGTATCTTCTGACTCGCCAACACAGGCGCCAATATCATAAAAACCAGCCATGATCAGCGCTTTGGCGCCCTGATCATCAGCCGTACACAGTATCTGGTAATCATCCCCACCGGTAACCAGATCAACCGGACTGATACCGGACGCAATAGCTGCCCGCGCCGACAGCGAAGTCGGCACGGTGTTAAGATCAAGACGTATCATCAGCTTGTTGGCCCGCGCCAGATGATCGGCATCGGCCAGGAGGCCATCGGAAATATCCATCGAACTTTGTGCATGATCGCGGATGACCGCAATCAGATCGGTGCGAATTTCAGGCAGATGATAGGCGCTGATGACCTCATTGACGTCCTCATGCGAAAGCCCCAGAACCTGACCCTGCAAGGCTTTCAGGCCAAGATAGCCCTGGCCGATAAAGCCGCTGACGAGTATCCGATCACCCGGTTTCGCGCCGAGGCGGGACAATGTTTTACCCGCGGGCGACTTGCCGAACATCGTCATCGAAACGACCAGCGGCCCTTCGGTGGAAACCGTGTCGCCACCGAACAGGCTAAGGCCGTAGCGGTCTTGATCAATCTTAAGGCCGCGCACAAAATCGGCTTTTTCGGCATAGGTCGTGCCGCGCGGCCAGGCGGTGAGCAATTGATAGCCATAAGGTTTGGCGCCCTTTGCAACGATATCGGAGAGATTGACGCGCATCAGCTTGCGCGCCACCAGATCAAGCGGATCATGCTCAAAGAAATGGACACCGGCAACAAGGGCATCGGTATTGACGACCAGATCGCAGGACGAATCGCCGGAAATGACGGCGACATCATCGATCAGTCCCCTCGCCTCGCGCGCCAGACCCGCCAGCGGTTTGAACAACTGATCAATGATGGAAAATTCGTCGTGTTCGCTCATGCCAGGCCCTCACGCATATCGCATGCCATCATGCACGTAACCAACGATATGGCGACTAAAATTTCGCCTATTTGCGTACATCGGCGGCTATGCCGTCGAGCGCACCATTGACGAAGCGGGCTTCGGTTTCGCCGTAAAAAGCACGCGCGATCTCGACATATTCGTTGATGATCACCTGCAAGCCGATATCCGGGCGGAACTTCAGTTCCCAGGTGCCGGCGCGCAGGATGGCGCGCACCGTCGAATCGAGACGCTCGATCCGCCAGCCAGACGCCAGGCGATTGACAATCAGCGGATCAATGACCGGCTGTTCCTTGACGATGGTGCGGGCGCCTTCGGCGAAGAAGTCTTCGTCAGCGGCGGCCAGCGGTTCGCCTTCGAGATCGTCATCGAAACGGTAGTCGGAGAATTCCTTGATCACGGTTTCGACGCCGGTGCCGGTAATTTCAAGCTGATAAAGGGCCTGAACGAGCACCAGACGCGCCACGGTGCGGGCGCGTTTATCCTTGTTGGACAGCGATTTCGCTTCGGTTTCCTTGGCATTCAGTTGTTCAATGACCGCCTTGAGGCTGGTCGGTTTGGGGGCTGTGGACTCGCTCATTGGCTGCCATCCATCAGGGTCTTGCGCAGGCCGATCATGGTCAGGCACACCTTGGCGACCGTGCCACCCTTGTCGCCTTCAGATCGGCGGGCGCGTACCCAGGCCTGGTCTTCGTCTTCTACGGTCAGGATGCCGTAGCCGATAGCCAGGCGCTGCTTGTAGCTCAGGTCCATAAGGCCGCGCGCCGACTCGTTGCAGACATAATCGTAATGGGTGGTATCGCCGCGAATGACGCAGCCAAGCGCGACATAGCCGTCATAGGCACGTCCCGTCGGACGGTGGGCGGAATCCTCGGCCATGGCGATGGCGGCGGGGATTTCAAAAGCGCCTGGCACCGTCACCACATCGTATTCCGCCCCCATAGCTTCCAGGGCGTCTTTGGCCCCGGCCAGAAGTTCGTCAGCGATGTCGTCGTAAAAGCGGCTCTCGACGATCAGGATGCGAAGCGGGTTTTCAATGGTCAAAGCGAGTCGTCCTCAAAGGGATGGGCAGTCAGGCTCCATACGCCTTTCTGCGGTAACGAAAAAGCCAAATCTTGGCTTAGAGGATAGTAAGAGGTTTATCCACAGATTGCACAGATTAGCACAGATTAAGAAAAGACCCTTGAGCCGCATTGCTGACACTGGCGCCACTTACAGCCCCAAGGCGCGCGTAGCGCTCATAAAGAGGAAACCATTGGGTTCGACATTGGCAATCTGCGCCGGTCAATTCCTTGCCTCACTTAATCTGTGTTAATCGGTGCAATCTGTGGATTCAAAACCTCTAAAGCGTTTGCCAGTCGATAATACTCAGGCCGTAGCCTTCCAGCGCTGCCGGTTTCGGCCGCGTACCCGACAGGGTGATCATATCGCGCACACCGAGATCGAGCAGGATCTGCGCGCCAACACCGTAATCACGCAAGCCGCGAGGACTGGCCTCTATGCTTTCATCGGCGCCGAACCGGCTGGAGAGCACCTTCGGGTCGGGATCACGCAGCAGCACC
>CAMLIY010000270.1 GCA_946480125.1 uncultured Asticcacaulis sp. | reverse complement strand
GATATCTACTTGGAGCGTGTTAACTGGGCGAAAGACGGCAAGAGCTTCTACGTTCAGCGCCTGAGCCGTGATCAACACACCCTTGACCTGCTTCAGGTCGATCCGGCCACTGGCACATCGAAAGTGATCCTGTCGGAACGTTCGAACACCTGGGTTGAACTGCATGATGATTTCCGCCTGCTGGCCGATGGCAGCTTCATCTGGTCGTCCGAGCGCGATGGCAACAAGCATTTCTACTACTATGGCGCTGACGGCAAGCTGATCCGTCAGGTGACGCACGGCGACTGGCCGGTCGATAAACTGGCCGATCTCAATGAAAAGACCGGAGACCTTTATTTCACCGCCTCCAAGGACACGCCGATCGAGCATGGCCTTTACAAGGTCAGCTACAAAACGCCGGGCGAGCCGGTGGCCCTGACGAAATCCGGCGGCTGGTGGACGGCCGATGTCTCCGGCGGCGGCGCGGCCTTTATCGGCGGCTATTCCGATCCGCAAACACCGCCGCAAACCGCGCTCTATGACGGCGAAGGCAAGCGCCTGCGCTGGATCGAGGAAAACAAGCTTGATGCCAGCCACCCCTATGCGCCTTACAAAGACGAATACAGCCAGCCGGAATTCGGCGAACTGACCGCGGCCGATGGTGAAAAGCTGGAATATTCGATCCTCAAGCCGAAAGACTTCGATCCAGCGAAAAAGTACCCTGTCGTTGTGTCGATTTATGGCGGCCCTGCGGCCAAAACCGTCAAGAAAACCTGGGTGACACCCGCTACGCGGCTGTGGCAGGAGGCCGGCTATGTCGTCTTCTCGCTCGATAATCGCGGCACGCCCGGCCGTTCAGTCAAGTTCGGCCGGTCTATCTACAAACAGTTTGGCGGGCCTGACATAGACGACCAGATTATGGGGGCCAACTGGCTGAAGACCTTACCCTATGTCGATGGCGAGCATATCGGCATCATGGGCTGGTCGCAGGGCGGGTTCGTCACCCTGATGGCCCTGACGGCCAAGGATACGCCGTTTGCCGCCGGCAATGCCGGTGCGCCGCCGACGCAATGGGAGCTGTACGACACGGCCTATACCGAGCGTTATATGTCTACGCCACAGGACAATCCGGATGGCTATGCCAAGTCAGATGTGCTGAACCGGCTCGCTAATCTCAAGCCCGGCTCGCTGCTGCTGATGCAGGGTATGGCGGACGATAATGTGCAGCTGACCAATTCGACGCGGGTCATGGCGGCCTTGCAGAAGACTGGCGTACCGTTCGAACTGATGCTTTACCCCGGTGAGCGACATGGCCTTAAAGGCAATGAACGCAATCTGCAAAAGTTCCGGCTTCAGCTTGATTTCTTTAATCGCAAGCTCAAGCCCAACGGTTAAAGGGAAGGCCGGCCATGATGGCTGGCCTTTTCTCGTTTCGTTACAAACGCTTCATGACAGCTAATTAAGTTGTAACCGGCGTTACCTGTGTCCAAAATATGTTCAATTCGTCATTCAAGGACATCCGATCATGAAACCTTTCGCCCTGATATCCGCCATATCCGCATTCGCGCTCATGGGAGGCGCCGCTTCAGCCCACACCGAAGTTGAGCTTAAGAACATGGCGGCGCGTGTTGTGGTATTGCCGGAAAACCGCGGTGATGTTGACCTTAAGGTAGTCTATGGCAAGGCGAAAGTGCCGGTGATTATGGTCTCGACCAAAGGAAATACCCTCGTAGCTGACGGCAAACTGAAGGGACGCCATTTGAACTGTAAGGTTGGCGGGGTTGACATCAGTGGCATGGGAATGGTGACCAGCGCTGATTTACCGACGGTCTATATCAAGGTGCCGATGGAGGCCAGAGTCTCGGCGGGCGGCGCCACCTATGGCAACTTGGGCAGCAGTCAGTCGCTTGAATTCAGTGAAGGCGGGTGCGGTAACTGGCGAATCGGCAATGTATCGGATAAAGCGCAAATCAACATCGGCGGATCGGGTGATGTCGCCCTGGCCAGCAGCGCAGATGCCGAAGTCAATATCGGCGGTTCTGGAAATTTCACGGCCACTTCAATCAATGCCCTGGAAGCCAATATTGGCGGCAATGGCGATATTGTTGTCACCAAGGTCAATGGTCCGGTTGAAATCAATATCGGTGGTTCGGGTAATGTAAAGCTTGAAAACGGCGTGGCCTCAAAGATGGAAGTCAACATCGCCGGTTCAGGCGATGTGCGTTTTGGCGGCGAAGCCAAATCTCTGGAAGTCAATATCGTCGGCTCCGGCGATGTTCGAGTGAAAACGGTTTCTGGCAATATCAGCAAGTCCGTCATGGGCTCGGGCAATGTCATCGTCGGTCAGTGGTAGTCTCTGAAAACCG
Organism: uncultured Asticcacaulis sp.; assembly: GCA_946480125.1. Next base: position 2,320 of record CAMLIY010000270.1, on the reverse strand, counting down.
GCCTCTTTCAACTCTGACGGTTTAGACCTTTACAGGGTTAACCCTTATGCTAACGATTATGGCCCGATCCGCTTTGCGCGGACGGGCCATGCTTTATCGGCGTTTGTTGGGGTGGGCAACGTGTTCGAGGAAGAGGTCCGGCGGCGTGTCCGCTTCACGCCAGAGCCTGATTGGGTGAGGGTTCTGCCGTTCAAGCGTCCGGTGACGCTCGATCAATCGAAGGCGCCTTTTGGTTTTTACACCTGGCTGGTCGATGACCAGTCGCGGCTTGATATCCGGCCGTCGCGCTATAATCGCACGATCGAAGAAGTCGTAAACCTATCGGCCATGAGCCACCTCGCCAATGTCACTCTGCCGTTCAATCCCTATTATGACGACCTGACCATCCATCATATCCGCATTCTGCGCGGTGATGCGGTGATCGAGGTCGATGTCCAGTCGCGCTATATCGTCATGCGTCGTGAGCGCAGTTTTGAGCGCCTGGTGCTCGATGGCCGCTGGACCCTGGCCATTACAATGCCGGACGTTCGGGTAGGGGATATTATCGATACGGCGGTGACCCTGACCGGCGATCCGGCCTGTTTCCAGGGCGAGTTTTCGGTGCCGGTCATGCTGCAAAATGTCATCTACTGGCACCGCCGTCATGCCCGTCTGCTGGTGCCGGTCGACCGTCAGATTTACATAAGGCCATTTCCGCTGGGCTGGACGGAACCGAAGATCAGCAAGCTGGATGACGGTTACAGCGAAATCCTGTTCGAGGCTGAGCATATCACGGAATGCGACTATGAGCCGGATATGCCTGGCTGGGTTATGCCGGTGCGCGGCGCCTATGCCTCCAGCATCGATAACTGGCCGCGGGTCGCGGACGTGATGCGTGCCGGATTCGAGGGCGATGACCCCTATCCGGAGGGCTTGCTTGAGATCATCGGGCAGATCGAGGCGGATCATGCCGAAACGAAAGACCGCATCGTTGCCGCCGTGCGATGGGTGCAGGAAAGCATACGTTACTTTGCCTTCTCATTCGGTGAAGGTGGTTTTGTGCCGCGGTCGCTGAAAGAGATATTCGCCGACCGCGTAGGCGACTGCAAGGACGTCTCCAAGATGATCGCCGCCATGCTGACGAAAATGGGGCTGGAAAGCTGGCCGGCGCTTGTCGATACCAAACGTGGTTTCGACCTGATCAACACCCAGCCGCGTCTGGGCGCTTTCAACCACTGTATTTCGATGTGCGTCCATGAGGGGCGAATGTACTGGTTCGAAGGTACGTCCGATGTGGCGCAGGGCGGTGATCTGGCGCACATGGCGCAAAACGATCTCGGTTATGCCCTGATCCTCAAGCCGGGCGGCGATTTGATCCGCATGATGGAAAAAACGCCGGGACTGGATTACGAGGTGCGCGAGGTCATCCACCTGTCTGACACAAAAGCGAAGGAGACCTTGATCGAGATCGACTATGTCTATCGCGGCGCCCGTGCGGATGGCGTCCGGCGCGAACTGCGTCATCAGACCCTGACCTCATATGTTGAAGATCGCTGCGCGTTGTTCAGTTATATCTATGGCATGAATATGTGCGCCATTCCGCAGATGATCGATGATCGAAGGCTTAATGAAATCACCATTACGACCCGGGTGACGACGGAAAGCCCCTGGCATAATAATGGCGACGCCAAAATGTTTTTCAGTCCGGAATCGGGCTTCGACTATGTGCTTGAAGAACCGGAGGGCCGGCGCCAATTCCCGTTCGATATGGGTGATGTGCGGGAAGGGCGGATTACAACCCTTATCAGGACTTCCCTGCCACTGGCCTGGCCTGATAAGGCGAAGGTCTGGGATTTCGGCGCCTTGCGCCTTAGCTTCACGCCGCGCCATACGGCGCAGGGCTATGAAGCGGTGCGTGAGTATCAGGTGCGACGCGCCTGGCTTTCGGCGGATGAAAAGACAATGCTTGATAAGGCCTATAGTGAAATTACCGCCTATGACCGGATGAGCATCTGTCTGCCGCCAATGCCTGTGGCGACATGGCGATCGGGCCTTTTGATCCGCGTCGCCATCTGGGGCGGTGTGCCACTGATGGGCGGTCTCGCCTGGCTGGCGCTCGGTGTCTTCAGCCACTAAATACCCAAAAGTGCCGGGTAGCTGTGAAAATTAGTGCTTTGCCTGTTGCGCGTTCTGTCATCCACTGATAAACCGCACGCCTCCCATGGATATGTACGGATTCCGGTCCGAACTATTCTTGAGAACTGCAGGGGTGTAGTTCAGCTGGTAGAGCGTCGGTCTCCAAAACCGGATGTCGTGGGTTCGAATCCCTCCGCCCCTGCCA